>WSNJ01000083.1 GCA_013316045.1 Clostridia bacterium | reverse complement strand
AATAAGGCGTCTTAAAGCCGAACTTAAAAACGGCAATCTCGATAAGGAAGCGTACCTATTGCGCTCGGCGAACGCGTCGCCTTTCGGCGGATAAATCATATTCGGCGGCGTGCCCGGAATTGCTTCGAGCTTGTCCTTGCTTTCCAAATCGGGAACGGACGACAGAAGCGCCCAGGTGTACGGGTGCGCGGGAGAATAGAATATTTCCTTTACTCCGCCGTACTCGACAATTTTGCCGGCATACATAATAGCCACTCTGTCTGCCATATTCGCAACCACTCCCAAATCGTGAGTAATGAATATAACAGACAGTTTCCGCTCGCGCTTAATACGGTTTATGAGTTCCAAAGTCTGCGCCTGAATAGTAACGTCGAGCGCGGTCGTGGGTTCGTCGCAAATTAGTATATCGGGGTCTGCCGACAGCGCGATTGCTATAACGATACGCTGACGCTGACCGCCCGACATCTGAAACGGATACTGGTTGTAGCGTTTTTCGGGCTCGGGAATGCCCACTTCTTCCATAAGTTTTATGGCTTTGCGCTTTGCACGCGCGGGCGAAACTTTATCGACCGCACCGCTTGCCGCCTGCTCTAAAAATTCGACTACGCGCGAAGCGGCTTCGGAACAGTCGTAATCCGTTTTTAAGTTGTTCTCCGCGCTCTCTATTCGCCGACGGAGCAACTTGCGTATATTTTCGAGAACGAGTTCCCTGTCCACAACGGCGGCGGGAACGGGTTTCCAATCGAGCGGCTTGCCTTTTTGCTCGGCTTTTTCGCACTTAGCTACTTCTCTTTCGTAACGCGCCTGCTCTTTTGCGTTCTTCTTTACGGACGAAAAATACAGCTCGGTAAACGAACGCAAACTCGTGCCGAAAGTATGTTCGTCGTTGTCTATACGCGTATCGAGCGCGTCTATACCGCACTTTACCGCATTTATCAGCTTTCCCACAAGCTCTGCGGTTTCTTTTTTGTCCAGCTCGGATTTTGAAAAATATTCCGCGCCTATTTCAAGCTCTTTAAGAGCAAACTTTTTATCTTTAACGCACTGTTCGCGTGATTTCGTTACTGCAACGAGCGTTTTTTCCTTAAACTCGCGCATAATGAAATTTTCGGTAAACTCGCGCATTTCGCTCTCTTGCGCAAGCTCTTTGTTTCCCGAAAAAGTCAGGTAACAACCGCGCGAAAGAAAATCGGGCTTACTCTTAGCCGCCGCCGAGCGCAGAATCTCCGCCGTGCTTTCAAGGTCTTTGCGCCCGACCGTTTCAGCCGTAAGCAAAGCCGTAACGCTCTCGCCGCCGTCCGCCGCTAAGACTACGTCCCCGTGAATCGCGCGGGTAAAGCCCTTTGCTATGCGCTGACACTGCGCCGCAACCGACTTTTGCTCTTTCTTTTCAAACGCGTCGAGCAACGTTTCAATCTTAGAAAGCGTATCGAGCGCCGCTTCCAAAGCAATATCGTATTCCTTTTCGAGTTTTGCCTGCATCAAATACGCTTTACGGAAATTCGCAACAAGCTCGTCAAACGCCTTGTCGTTTACGTTAATGCGCAACCGTTTAAGCGTAGCGTCGAAATCCTTGCGGCAACGCTTACGACTCATACGGCTTTTGAGTATCATAGCTTCGGTAAGTTGTTTACCTATTTTGACTATCGGGTTAAGGCTCGACAAAGGGTCTTGGAATATCATAGCGATTTTATCGCCGCGTATCTGCTGAAACTCCGTTTCGCGGAATTTAAGCAAATCCTTCCCCTCGTACAGAACCTCGCCGCTTTCCAGAATAGCGTTAGGCGCGAGAATACCCATAACGGCGCGCGAGGTTACGGACTTACCCGAACCCGATTCGCCGACTACCGCAAGCGTTTCGCCCTCGTACAAATCGAAATCTATTCCGCGGACGGCTTGAACTTTTCCGTTAGCCGTGCGGAACGAAACTCTCAAATCGCGTACTTCAAGTTTCTTCTTGCTCATTCGTCCACACCCCTTAACGCAGGATTGAACGCGTCGCGCAAACCGTTACCGAAAAGGTTGAACGAAATCATAAGCAGCGACACGACGAGCGCGGGAAAGAGTATTACGTGCGGATATTGCGCAAGTACGGCTTGACCCTCGGACAGCATAGTACCAATCGAAGTCGTAGTCGCACCGTTTAAGTTGACTATTCCGAGATACGACAGCATCGACTCCGAGAAAATAACGTTGGGAATAACGAGTACCGACGAAGTGATTATCGTACCCAAGGTATTCGGGAATATGTGGCGGAACATAAGTCTTCCGTCGCCGGCGCCGAGCGTTCTTGCCGCCAAAACGTACTCTTGCCGTTTGAATCTGTAAAACTGCGACCTTACGCGCCGAGCCGTGCCTATCCAACCCGTGAGAACAAACGCAAACAACAGCGACGGAATAACGCCCGCCGACTGCGCCAAATGCAACTGAAACAGCGTTGCGACTATAATGAACGGAACGCCCGACAAAATATCTATAATGCGCTCCATAATAAGGTCGACCGTGCCGCCGTAGTAGCCCTCGACCGTGCCGTAAATCGTGCCGAGCAAAAGGTTGATAACCGACACGCTCAGCGACAGCAAAAGCGAGAGCCTTATACCGTATGCAAGGCGCGCGAAAATATCCTGCCCTACCGCATTAGTGCCGAATAAAAATTCGGGTTTCGAGCCGTTTTGGTAGTTAAAATAGTTATAATACAAAACGCGGATTTGCCTGCTCGTTATATCGCGCGGCAAATAGTCCACGAAATTACCGTTTGCGTCGCGCTTGTAGGCGTCCACCATATTGCCCGCGCCGTCGCGCAAAGCGTATCCCGTGTCGGGGTCTACCCTATACCAATAGTTAGCGTCCGACTTATCCGCAACGTTTGCGCTGTCGTCGATAACGGGATAAAGCACGTGCAAACCCGTTTCGGCTTCGTATGCCTTTATTTTTTCGTATTCTTCGGTCGTTATAAGAATATCACGGAAACCTATTTCGAAATATGCGTCGAGCTTTAAGTTGTAGCGGTTTTCTTCGCCTTTTTTGGACGACCTTATCGGCGAATACTTTCCGCCGATTGCCGCAGAGTTATCGACTTCTCCGCTTTGCATATCGAGAGTTGCCGCTATGCCTATGCCCGTATAGTATTCGTAAGCGCGGCGGTTAACCGTTCTGTCATACGTTCCCTTTGCAATGCCTATTTTCGCAAGAGCCGAATTTTTCGGAATGCGGTTGCGGTAAACCGAATCGGAAAAACCTACGCTGTAATGTGAAATAAACGGAGCTATAAGCGCAAACAGTACCAAAAATACGATTATGCCCAAAGCCACGAGCGACGCTTTGTTTTTCTTGAAACGCCGCCACGCGTCGCGGAAATAACCGACGGGCTTTGTTTTTAATTTCGTGTCGTGCAGAGTATCCTCACGTTGCGCGAAACGGAAATCTTCTTTTCTGAGTTCTTCGGAGCCTATCGTTTCATTCATACTTTTTAGCCCCCATTCTTACGCGCGGGTCAAGGAAACCGTAGCTTAAATCGACTACGATATTTACGAACAGCCCTATAAACGTATAAAACAGCGTAAGAGCCATAAATACGTTATAATCGAGTTCGTTTATCGACTGAATATAAAGCCTGCCGACTCCCGGTATCGAGAATATAGACTCGATAATCAGAGAACCTCCCAAAATGTTGACGAACATTGCTATAATGCTCGGCAAAATGGGTACCATTGCGTTTTTAAGCGCGTGGCGTATCGTAGCCTGACGCTTAGTAAGCCCCTTTGTGCGGGCAAGCAACATATAATCGCTCGTAAGCGTTTCGGTAAGCTCGGCGCGGGTAAAGCGCGCAAGCGACGCGATAGGTCCGAACGACAGCGCAAGTATCGGCAGTATCATACTCACGAACATAGTCCACGAAAAATAACTGCCGCCCGCCGACGAGAGCGACGCCATTTGTATCGGAAGAATGCCCCACACGTAACCGAAAAGAAATTGAAGCAAGAACGCGTACACAAAGCTCGGAACGGATACGAAAATCATAACCGCCGTAGATATTACGTGGTCCTGCCATTTGTTTTTTTTCAGCGCGGCGAATATGCCGAGCGCGATACCGAGCGGCATAGAAAATATAAGAGAATACAGATTTACGAGTATAGTGGGCAACATTCTGTCGCCTATAACGCTGTTTACCGACCCGAGATAGTCTATCTTAAACGATACGCCGAAATCGAACCGCGTAAAAATGTTTTTAAGGTATATCAAAAACTGCACCAAAATCGGCTCGTCGTAGCCGAGAGCTTTTCGTACAGCCGCTTCCCGTTCCGCTTCCGCCACGTTGGCTATTTCGTTCGGTTCGAGTAATTTTATAAGAACGAAACACATAGTCATTATGACGAACAGCGTAAAAAACATCAATAAAATTCTCTTTATTATGTATTTTACCATACCCTGAGTTTATCCGTATCTGACGCTTATAATGCAGATTTTCTCCGCCGCGCTCGCTTCGACCGAAATAACAAAAGCAACTTGTCATTTCGAACGGAGCAAAGCGCAGTCGAGAAATCTTTCAATAACTACTCTTTCGTTATTATTCTGCGTAATTAAGCGTATTCTTCTTGCAGTAATTTGCCCAATCGGCGTCGTCGTAGTTGTAAGTCATAAGTCTTACTCCGCCGTAAGCCGCGTAAATATTAGCCGTTTCGGTTGCGTAATTGACTTTCTTCGAACGCAAAGTAACGTCCGCGCCTACATACAACGGCAAAGTGCGGAAACTGCCCAGAAGTTTGTTTTCAAGCTGTGCCAAAACGTACAGTCTTGCGTCAACGTTGGTAGCATATTCTCCGCCTACGCGAATAGCCTTTTGCCAATTGAGATACGATTTGGGAACATTCGTTTCGTTTTCGTCTATCTTTCCGTCCCCGTTAAAATCATAAGTAAGCGAGAACATTTCGGACTTAGGGTCAAAACCGTATTCATAAATCTTGGTAGTTTCGGTATCGACGTAAGAACCAATCAAACCGTAAGGGTCGCCGTAATCCGATACTATCGAATAGAAGATAGCTTCGTTTTTGCCGTCCTGTATATCCTTGCTGTAATTGCTCGACTGTTTCCATTCTATTGTAACTTTGCCTTCGAGCTTAGTTCCCTTTGTAGCTTCGGTAACCTGCGTTTGCATATGCTGACCGATTGCGCTACGCGTAGCATTAAGGTCGTTAGTGTAAATATTGATTTTTATACTCTGACCTTGCGCATAGATACCGTCTGCGATTGCCTTATCTGCGGCGGCTTCGAAATTTTGCTTTGCTTGCGCTATATCGTAGCCCGTAACGGCATTGTAAGCGTCTTTAAGCGTTGCATACGTTTTGCCGTCGCCGTACTCCATACCGTACAATTCTACGATAGCTTTCATACCTTCGTCGGACGTGCGGTATACAGAGTTAGAATCGTTCTGCATATTGTAATAGTAGTTTTCGTTTACAAACGAGAAAGCGGGCGAAGAGCCTGCGGCAATTTCTCTGCCTATCGTATTACGGTTAAGACAAAGCGACAAAGCCTTTCTGAATTCGGTAACCGAAAGTATTCTGCGGTTACCTTCGCCATCCGCTTCAAGCGTTCCGAGAGCCTGAACGTCGGTATTGAAAGCTATTTGCCATATGTTACCGCCTGTACGACGCAACATATAATCGCTGAACTTATATTTTTCAAGGTCGCTGCTTACGAGTTTTACTTGGTCGAGATTTCCCTGTTCAAACTCCAAAAGCGCAGTAGCTTGTTCTTTGATAACTTGCGCAACTATTTTATCGGTTTTATATTGTCCTTCGTGATAGTTGGTTTTTCCAGACTTAAAGCCGTACCATTCCGTGTTGCGCTCGAATACGAGTTCCTTATCTTTCTGATAAGAAGTAAGTTTATACGGACCGTAACCCATATAATTGTCTATCGAAGTCCCATACGTTGTCAAAGTAAGTGAGCCCTGTTGCTGCTTGCCTGCTTCGTATAAATCTTTATAAACAAGCCAGTTGCTCGTCAATGCAAATTTTACATCGAACAGCGTAAGAGCATTTGTAAATACTAATACTATGGCATTGTCGCCGTCTTTGAAAATACCGATTTCGTCAAACGTTGCAGGTTGGAAAACAACTTCTTTCGCGGTAGTTAAAAGCGAATACCAATCGGTCATATAAGCCGAATAACCGCCTGCTCTGAAATTATTAACAATAACGGTTAAGATTTTTTTAATGTCTTCCAAGTTTTCCGTAGTAATTTTAAGATAGCCGTCATCATTCTTTCCCGCTGCCCACATCTCATCTAATTCTGTGAAGACATATTCTCCGTGATACTCATAGTCATCGGGGTCTGCACCACTCAAACCGGGCTTTAACGTTGCACCTTCCGTATAGAAAAATTGCTTGGTGCGACCGGCAACACTTGCTCTACGCAAAGTCTGTCCTGTTCCAGTTCCTAAAATACCTTGCTCGGGAGTAAAATACAACTGACCGTTTTCTATAAGCGCGTTTATTTGGTCGTCCGTATACGTAAAAGGCTCGCTGTCAACGGTTGCGGGAACTTTTGTATACTCCGTAGCCGTTTCCTTTTTGATAGCGCAATGATTATACCATTTTCCGAATGCGCTACCAGCATTAGTTTCAAAAATCTCGACAAGCGCATTTTTAATAGTAGCCAAATTATCCGCCGTTATTTTAACATATCCGTCGCCGTTAGCCTGCTGTATTGCAAGAACGGTGTCATAAATGTCGGCTCCGCTCAAATCATTGCCGACGTGCAACATTTTTTCCATAGCGTTGTTCTTTCCCAAAGTCCACTCGTGGAATTCGGCAAGCGTTCTCCAATTATCGTTACGCATCTGGATATTAACGCTGAAATATAATTCTCCGTTTGCAATCAATTTGTTAATTTCGGTATCGGTATACGGCTGTCCGATTGAAATTCTTACATAGTCGCTTACACTCATATAGTAATTGTAAGCCTTATATAATGCCGTAGTACCCGTATAATAACCGCTTGCTTTCGCATTCTTCATTTGCGGCGAAAGCAACTGCTCCATAGAATACAAATAATCTTCGGAAGTTATCTTAGTTCCGTTTGCCCAAGTAGCGTCGGGGTTAAGATTTATTTTCCAAGCCTTTCCCGTTTGCTTTTCGCTTATTCCGTACTGTCCCACATAATTCGCAGTAACGTCCACGGGGTCGCCCGTAGCCATTTCGTCGATAAACGCATAGCTTGTCCTGTCCGCGTTAAGCGTAATATCGTATAAGCCGATTTCGGTATATTGCTGTACGTAGGAATCCGCGTCGGACGTTCCTATATGCGAGTTCCAAGTCGTAGGCGAAGCGGATATGTATTCGTTATAAGTATACGTACCCCCCCCCGTTTTGGTCTTACAACCCGTCATAGCGAAACCCGAAACGAGAAGCAACGCCAGCGCAACAACGCCGAATTTCGTTCCCATTTTCTTCATCTTTTTCTTCTCCTTTACACAAGCGTCGAAATTTTTTACAATCTCGCTTTTTCCATTTTACCATATTGCCGCCGTTTTATCA
>WSNJ01000082.1 GCA_013316045.1 Clostridia bacterium | reverse complement strand
CACAATAGTATATCAAATTATACTATAATAAATCAAAAAAAGCAATGACTTTTTGCATAAAATAAATACATTGTAAAAACTCCCGCAACTTATAATAAGATACGGGAGTTCGTTTTCGGAAATATTAAGAATAAAAATCAGTTCTTGTTAAAACCGTTTTCGCGACGAGCCGCTTTGCGTGCTTTGCGGCACTCGGGGCAACGTGCAGGCTCGTTGGTAAAGCCTTTTTCTTTATAAAATTCCTGTTCGCCTTCCGTGAAAACAAATTCCTTGGAACAATCCTTGCAAACGAGAGTTTTATCAGCCATTTACGATACAACCTCCTTTGAATATTAGCGTCGCACTTCGGAAGTTTTCAACGGAAATTGAAACCGCACTGTTGCACACTGTATACATTATACGCTTTATCAACAAAATAGTCAACGAAAACGCACCAATTCTTTTTTTACGATTTCACGGTAAAAAGAGCTTAAAAAGGCGTATTTTTACCATTAAATATTTCCTTTAACAAAGTTTTCTATTTCGTCGTCTATATCCATATGAGTTTCCATAAAAGTCCGCTACTACGAGCAAGCGTAGTAGTATTTTTTTACGGAATTATATAATTTACTAAACCTTATCGGAGTAAATACATAATGACTTTACGTGAAGCTGTTGCAAAAAGATTAGATGAAGTTATAGAACAACACCAAATAACGCCTTACAAACTTGCTCAAAAAAGCGGCATTGCCCAATCGAGCATAAGCGATATTCGTTCTCAAAAATGTAAAACTCTGAGCGTTCAGGTTATATATGAAATATTAGACAGTTTGGAAATGGGCTTAGACGATTTTTTCGTCAACCCCTTGTTTAAGCGAGAAAATATAACGGAATAATACGCAAAAAGGGCGCAAAGCGCGCCCTTATATGCCGTTTGGAGCGGAAGACGGGATAACTTCGCTATCGCTCCGTGGCGTTCGCAATCTTCGATTGCTCGGCTAAGCGAACGATTGGTTTGCTTACACAAACATCTGTTCTTCTTCCCGTACAGCGCGCAAAAGAAAAACGCCCTTGTACGGGCGTTTTTCTTTTGGAGCGGAAGACGGGATTCGA
Source organism: Clostridia bacterium (assembly GCA_013316045.1). Lineage (GTDB taxonomy): Bacteria > Bacillota > Clostridia > Christensenellales > Pumilibacteraceae > RACS-047. The sequence goes on along the minus strand of WSNJ01000082.1, from coordinate 6,816 downwards.
ACCCGCAACGTCCAGCTTGGGAAGCTGACGCTCTACCGTTGAGCCACTTCCGCATAACGACGGTACTATTTTAACATACCGTCGACTTTGTGTCAAACGCTTTTTGACGGGTCGGCGCTCCACCGCCCCGCCGCGCGTTACAGATTCCAGCCCATAGACTTTACTTCTTTCGTGATTTCTTCCCAAACCAAATCGACGCACCACCAATGAGCTTTCGGCGTTTCAAACAAACGGCAGCTATTTTCGCAACCTGCCGCGGAGAAAATTACCGTGGCATAAATCGCCGTTTACCATTTTCGTATCTTCCTTGTTGTAAGTTTTATTCTTCGTTAAAATAGTGCGGAGTTCCTACGAGCGCGATTTTCTTAAAGTCCTGCGCGTTTTCACAGATTATGCGGTCAATATACGTTGCAACCATATCCGCCGTAAACTTGTACCCCATTGCGTTAAGGTGTGTGCCGAGATAGAATTTTTCCTTGAACTTTCCGTCGTATACGGGCGCGTACTTGCGGAAATCGAGCAGATAAACGTTTTTTATATATTTCGGCAACGACCGTATAAACTCGGCGTGCTTATCGAACAATTCGCAATCGTCGTCCCCGCGCGGCATAGTCATCAGAAAGATTTTCGCTTCGGGCTGTACCTGTTGAATGCGTTGCAGAATCTTAACGTATTCGCCGACAAACGTAGGACGGTTGGCGTTCCAATCGTTTTTTCGGTGATGTTTTGGCTTTCGTCTATCCGCGTGAAATTCAACGTAAAGCTTCCGCTTTCGAACATTTCGCGCGTAAAGGTAACCGATGCTTCGTAGCGGATTTGCCAGTTATTTCTGTCCGAAACGGAAACGTTAAACGTTTTGCCGATATATTTTTCGGAAATTTCGTCAGTTTCCCAAATATACTCTTCGGGTTTTTCCGAATTCGGTTTATAATATACAAATACGCTATCGCCGCCCACGGAGAAATAGAAACTGCCTATATCGCTCGGCAACGCATCACCCTCGGTTATAATTTCAAAACGTTTTACTTTATAAGCAGTAACCGTGAGTTTATAGTATCCGCCCGCCGCGTCGTACTCGAAAAAGTCTTTGAACGCAATCAATTCTGTCATTTCTATCGGGTTATATACTATATCTTCGTTAATACCGTCGCCGATTACGGTATTTAGTCTTAAAGACGCGCCGTCGTCGAAACTGACTTTGTAACCGCCCAAAGTATAATCGTACTCTGCGTATACCGTTTCATAGTATCCTTCTTGATTTTTTTGTTCTGTCGGTATTCTCAGATTTGTAACCGTATTACCCGAAACGTCCTTAAAATCGACAACTAATTCGTAAGTTTCGCGGACGATAACGTCGTAATACTCGCAGTTAAATAAATCTTTCAAATAAACAATTCTTCCGTTCAGATACACATAAAAATAGCTGCCGAAGTTTTCGATATATTGATTGCCAAGCAAGGAAACCGCATTCATTATATTATGCCAATCTATAACGATTTCTTTTCCGTCCTGCGACACGGTTGCCATTCCGTCAACGTCGGTCGCGTTTACGTACTCTCCGCCGTCGGCATCAAAATGCTCAAACCCCGAAGAACCGTTATACAGCCGTACGAGATTTTCGTCGGCAGTTAAACGGTTGCCGTAGGGGTCGAAAAATCTCACCGTAAGTTCGGAATTGTTTTCGATTTTCTTTTCTACCGTAAGGGTATCGCCGAGCGTCGTAGTGTAATCGGAAACAAACGTTACGCCGTTCGTCGCAACTACGCGCACTTCATCGCCTTTTTTAACGCCGTAAATGCAGAATTTATAATTGTCGTAGTTCTGTACTCTGTGCGCATTGCCGTCCTTATCGATAACCGAAACGTTTTGATAAATCTCCTGTTCGTCCCGAATATTGTTTTCCGAAAAAGCGTCGCGGACTTCCTGCGAAAGCGATACGTTCACATACTTCTGAAAGTTATTAGCGCCCGAATACGAAATGCCCCGCAACTCGCCGACCCTTACCGTCTTATACGGAGAAACCGCGAAATCTTTCGCCGAAACGGGATAGAATCTGTTTTCTCCGCCCACTGCGTAGCGTACCACGTAGTTTTTCGTCTTATCCAGCATCATCGTAACGCTGCTCTTCAAACGAACGTAATCGCCGGAATTCAGATTATCGAACTCTGAAATATAAAAATAATATTCGTCGTCTTGCAGATTGTTTATAAAGGTTACCGACGCGTTTTTCGACGATTCGCTTAAAAGATTTACTTTCATAGCCGCGGAATAGTCCGTAAAATCGGACGCGTTAACGCCGAATTCGTACGTATAATAACCCGCGCACTCGACGCTCAGCTTGTCGATTTCGCCGCTCGTTTCAAAGTCGTTGAATTTAATTTCGATTTTCTTGCCGTTTATCGAAGTTTCCTTAATGGTGTTTTCGCTTTCGGACTTAACCGCAACGCCCGTCATATCCGCAACGCCCGAAACGGTAAGCGTAAGCGTGTTATAACGCTTTTCGAGAGTTACGCTCTTTTTCGCAACTCCGCCGCCGAAATCTTTCGTATAAACGGGAACCGTCTGCGTGTGATAACCCTTGCACGAAACGACTATGTCCGTGCGTTTGAGCGACTTTACCTTTACGGTGTAGTTTCTGCCCGAACCCGAAACTTCGCCGTCGGGGCAATCCACCTGCACGCCGTCGTAATCGGCTGTAAGCGTAAGCTCGATTTCTCCCGCGCCCTTGCCGTTATACTCGTTCTTGGCGCACGCCGCAAAACAGAACGCGGCGACTGCCACAGTCATAACTACTACAAAATACTTAAAAATATTTTTCACGTGTTACTCTCCTTTACGCCGCAAGCGTTTTCGTAATGGGGTCGCGCGACACTTTCCAACTGCACCCGTAAGAGAACGCAAAGCCGAGAATGAGAAGCACTCCCAAAGCAACGGCGAGCGCAACGGGAATATAAACGAAACTTACCGCCATCTTGAACGGCATTATCGGCAACTCGTTCATATACTTGAACGCAAAGTCGAGCAGGAATTTAATGCCGACGCAAATAGCCGTTGCGAAAATCAGTATCCATATAAGCGCGCGCTTGAATATGGTAAGCGATTCCGCCAGATACATTTTATTTATAAGCGAACGCTTAGCCCCGACCGCGCGCAGTACGCCGAGATAACTTTTGCGCGAATCGACGCTGTGAACTATCGAGTTGAACAGGTTGACCATCGAAGCAAAGAAGATTATGCCGCCTATTACCGACATCGCAAGAACAACGTAAGTAAACACGCTGTAAACCATACTCAGCTGTTCGTAAACCGTACCCGCAATCAAACTTGCCATATAGTTCGCTTTGTCGCCCAAAAGCGTCGAAAAATCGGCTTTAACGCTTTTAACCGCCGCGTCGAGCTCATTGAACTTCAATACGTCGACAAGCACGTTACGCGTTGCATAAGGGTCGGCGTTTACCGTTCGTCCGTCAGAGTATCCCTGCACAAATTTAAGCGAGTTAAACGAATTTGCGCCGAACGCCATATATTCTCTATTCATATATTCGAACTCGTTCTGACTCTGCGTGTACGTTGCCACAAAGTACGATTGGCGGAAAGAATCGTTTTCGTCGTCGCTCTCGTCTTCTTCCACGAGCTTTATAACGGGTTCGAGCGTTTCGCCGTCGTCGCTATGCGCCGACGCGGAAGTAAAGAACATCATATTCGTCATAATATGGTCTATAACGCCGTAGCTGTCGCCCGCGCCGTAGGACTCCATAGCGTAGCTTGTTACTTCGCCTTTTATAATGCCGACTACCTTAAAGTCTTGGCAGAAGTAAATTTCTCTCTCGCCGTCGTAAGGAAATTCGGAACCGCCGTAACGGTCTACAAAGACGTTATTGTCGGGGTCGGCGTCGCCGTCGATAAAAACACTGTTCGAGTTTCTGTTACTGCAAAACGAATTATACGAATCGGTATACTTTATCGAAAAATTCTTGTCGTAAACGTCATCCGCCGTAAGCGAAAGCGATTTCAGGAAAGTTTCGGACACGATAACCTGACCCTTGCCGTCGCCCGTAAATCCGCCGCCGCGCGCGAAAATATCTCCGAACTTAGCGATTATCTTCTTCGGCGCGAATCTGCCGTCGTCGCCGACAATCGCCGCAAACGGAACCTGCACGTTATTTCGGTTATACGCGCCGTCCTGATTGTAACTGCTTCCCTGCCCGTGAGGGTAAACGTAAACGTCCTTTTGCGTTCCGTCGCCGTAGGTCAGCCCGAAAGCCTTGCGCGAACTGTCGTAACTCCCGCCCGCACCGTTGTTTTTGTCAACGAGATACGGGTTGAACGGAGCAATTATCTGCTCGTAAGCGTATACTTCTTCGGTTTTCGCGCCGTTTATCAGATTGTCGGCGTGTTGCGACGAAAATATCAGACTTTCCGTGGAGGGATATTCGCCCAACGTTTCGTCCGCCTTGTCGGAGCGCACCGCCGCCGTCTGCAAATTCATATAGAGAATTTCGGGGTTCGCGTTGACCTTTGAATTAAGGTCGCCGAAAATTCCGAAAGCGATGTACAGCACGGGAATAAGCAAGATAAGTCCGAACGCTATTCCGCGGACGGTGCTTCTCGTAGACTTCTTTCTTGCCGCCAGACTTATTTTAGCAAGTCTGAATAAATCTTTGTTCGTCATATCAGTTCACCTCGTTGATAACGGAAATAACGTCCATTTTACTGAACTCGTGCAAACTCGACCGCGTGAACAACAGTACGAAACCTATAAGTACAAGCGCAATGGCTACGGGTATTAAGGGACTTATCGAACATATCACTATCGGTTCTTCTATCAGGAAGAACAGCGACGACATAAGCGTGCCGAGAATCGACTCGGCAACGCCTACTATAAGATACGAAGCAAGCGAAGCAATAGCTACGGCAATAATCGTCATTATTATAATCTGACCGATAAGAATATGCCGCAGACTCTTATTTTTCATACCTATCGCTTTCATAACACCGAAGAATTTGCGGTTTTGCTCGGCGGAAATTTTTATCGTGTTCGCAACGCTACCGATAGACAGAAGAACTATTATAAGCGACACTATAACTATGAGCGCGATTATCACAAGACTTAAAACGGTTGCGAGCAACATTTCTTCCAATATGTCGCAATTCGCGTCCATTTCGGCGTTATCTTCGGTAGGTACGATTTCGGTATTGATTTTCTTTACGAGAGCCTTTATATAATTCTGAGTTTTAACTCCGTACTCGAAACCTTCCTGCGGCACCATTTTCGCATAAACGTTTCTGATTACCATTTTGTTGCGGTTGGACCGCCAGTCTACCGTAGGTTCTTTTTCGTCGTCGAATTGCTTGTAGTCGATAAACACGCAGGAACTCGTAGACTTCATATCCAGAAAGCCCGCAACGGTAAAAGTTTCTTCCCATATAACCTGCGGCTCGTAATGACTGCCGTAATCGTAATTTTCACTCGTGCGCGTAAGCGTAATTTTATCGCCCACGCCGTAACGGCTCATCTGCGTTTTGTCGAGCCAGCAATTCGTGCTTCCCTCGTCGCGCGCGTTCCACATTCTGCCGTCCGCGAGATACGTGCCGTCTTCATATGCTTTCAAACCGATAAACGGGTTTGATTTTCCATAGTACGGGAAAACGCTGAAACTCGTATAACCGTCTTCCGCACGCGTTTCGGAATATGCGCTTAACGTTCCGTCGTAAGGGTTTTCGGAAATAAAACTTATGCTCGTAATATAACCGTCGTCGTTATCGAGAATTTCGAGAATTCTTTCGATTTGCTCCGCAGTAAAGGCGCCCTGCGCGCGGCTGTCGCCGTTCTCCACGACGTAATCTACGGATATATGACTGTCGGTATTTGCGAACAGATAACTCACGTTCGCGTTAAGACTTCTGTAAAAGCTGTACCCCACGCCCGCGAGCAATACGACTACGAACGACACGACGGTAAGTACTATTACGGTCAACAGCGTTCTCAGCTTATTGTTCCACAGGTTATGAAGGGATAAGCGCAATATGCTTAATAAGTTCATATACGGTTTTCCCCTGCCTTATTTCGTCTTTAACTTTCCGCTCTCGTCATAGTCGTTGAACTCGTCGAGCGCGCGTTTCTTGTCTTCTTCGGAGTTTGTTATAATCTGCTGAATTTTACCGTCTTTGAGAACGACCATTTTGTCCGTCTTGCGCGCGTCGTCTATGTTGTGAGTTACCAGAACAACCGTCTTGCCCGAGTCGGCTATACCCTGCAAAAGGCGTATAACTTCCACGCCGTTCTGACTGTCGAGATTACCCGTAGGCTCGTCCGCGAGAATGACTTCGGGGTCGTGAACAATAGCGCGGGCAATGGAAACTCTCTGCTTCTGTCCGCCCGAAAGTTCGTTCGCTTTTTTGTCGGTCTTTTCTTCGAGACCGAGCTGAGCTATCGCCTTGCGCGCCAATTCTTCGCGCTCGGACTTTTTCATTCCCGCAATGGTAAGCGGCATAGCAACGTTCTCCAAGACCGTAAACGTAGGCTCCAAATAGAACGACTGAAAGATATAGCCGATATGCTTGTTGCGGTACTCGGCAAGCTCGTCGTCTTTCATATTCGTAAGATTGTTTCCGTCGGCTGTAATCTCGCCTTGCGTGGGCTTGTCCAATGCGCCGATAAGGTTCATCATCGTCGATTTACCCGAACCCGATTTACCTACTATCGCAATGAACGTCCCGTTGTCTATCGTAAGACTTACGTCGTCGAGCGCGCGGACTTCGCTTTCGCCGCTGCCGAAAATCTTAGATACGTTTTTCAGTTCTATCATATAAAAC
>WSNJ01000081.1 GCA_013316045.1 Clostridia bacterium | reverse complement strand
CCTTAATAATGGCAAATAAACAGATTGTTAAAGTCGGAATCAACGGCTTTGGCAGAATCGGACGTCTTGCATTCCGTCAGATGTTCGGCGCACAGGGATACGAAATCGTAGCGATTAACGATTTGACCAGCCCCGCAATGCTTGCAAATCTTCTTAAATACGACACCGCACAGGGCGGTTACTGCGGCAAAATCGGCGAAGGCGTTCATACCGTATCGTCCAAAGAGCCCGTTTTCGCAGAAGACGGCAAGACCGTTAAAGTTCCCGGCTCGATAACCGTAGACGGTAAGGAAATTACGATTTACGCTATGCCCAAAGCACAGGAATTGCCTTGGGGCAAGCTCGGCGTCGACGTAGTTCTCGAATGCACCGGTTTCTACTGCTCGAAAGAAAAGTCGATGGCTCATATTGCTGCCGGAGCTAAGAAAGTTATTATTTCCGCTCCCGCAGGCAACGACCTTAAAACCATCGTTTACAGCGTAAACGAAAAAACGTTGACTAAGGACGACCAGGTTATCTCGGCTGCGTCTTGCACGACGAACTGCTTGGCTCCTATGGCTAAAACGCTTAACGATTACGCACCTATACAGTCGGGTATTATGAGCACAATTCACGCTTATACCGGCGACCAGATGATTCTCGACGGACCTCACCGCAAGGGCGATATGCGTCGCGCTCGCGCAGGTGCCGCAAATATCGTTCCCAACTCGACCGGCGCCGCAAAAGCTATCGGACTCGTTATTCCCGAGCTTAACGGCAAACTCATCGGTTCGGCTCAGCGTGTTCCCGTAACGACCGGTTCGACTACTATTCTTACCGCAGTCGTAAAGGGTAAGGACGTTACAAAAGAAGGCATCAACGCCGCTATGAAGAAAGCCGCAAGCGAATCTTTCGGATATAACGAAGACCAGATTGTTTCGAGCGACGTTATCGGTATGAAGTTCGGTTCGCTCTTCGACGCTACTCAGACTATGGTTTCGAAAATCGGCGACGAACTTTATCAGGTTCAGGTAGTTTCTTGGTACGACAACGAGAACTCGTACACGAGCCAAATGGTTCGCACCATCAAATACTTTGCAAGCCTTTAATTTTCGTCAGATTTAACAAAAGAAGAAAAAAACCCGTTCGGTTTTTTCGAACGGGTTTTTGATTTGCGAGCCGGTAAAATATTAAAACAGAAACGTAAAACTCACTACCGTAAAGATAATTGATATAATGCTCAGCAGAAAGGCGATTTTTCCCAAAACGTGAGAAAGATTTATAAACGAAAATATCGACGACGCGAGCGTTAAGAAAACGCATATAAACAAAAACGGAAGCATTATTATACTTGCTTGCGTCGTCCCGCTCGAACGCGCGTAATAAATCATACATATAAGCGATGCAGTAAACGACATTAGCGATATTACGAGCGAAATCAGTGCGGTAGTAAATTTGTATTTGTTTGAATTCATTATTTTTAATTGTAGCAAAAACGTTAATAAAAGTCAACAAACCGCGGTTTTTCTTGACAAGTTTATTAAACCGCGGTATACTGAATATTACCCGAAAAAAACAGTTCGGCGAAGTATTTTTGTTGGTAAGGTAGCTTAAATTATGAACTGTCCCGTATGCGGAGATAAAATACCCCAAGGTAAAGCGAAGTGTCTGCGTTGCGGCTACGAGTGTAAATCGGTAGCTACGGTCAAGCAAGACGAAAATAAAGAAGAAAAGACAGACGAAACGCGCGGCGGCGAGTCCGAGAGCGAGTTCCGTGAAGTTTCGCCCGACGACGTGAAAATGAGCGGCGGAAGCTACGGTTCGCGTAACGGCAGTATTCTCGACGGCTTATTCGGCGGCGGCATTTTCGGCGGATTTACGAGCATTTTGGACGATTTGTTCGGTTTCGGGAATCCGTTTGAAGACATCGACTACGAAGAATATGACGGACGCGACGAGAACGGCTTTCCGATAGATGTTTTCGACCGCGATTTCGTCGAAATTCACGACGTTGAAACGTTCGACGCCGACGGTAACTTAAAGGCCGAAAAGAAAGAAAGCGGCGAGCGCGGAGAACATAAAGAAAGCGGTTGGCATACGCGTCGCGACAGACGCAACAACCGCGGCAATCACGGCAGACACGGAAGATAAAACAAAAACGACGGTTCAGACTTATACTTGACCGTCGCTTTTTTAAGTTTTTACAGAGATAACAATATCAGCAAAATTCCAAGCACGCTCAGTACGAGTATCGGAGCAGTTATGATGCTCTGCACAATCGAACGTACGCCGAGCCGTACCGAAGCGGGACGCTTTATATATATATAAGTTTAAGGAGAAAAAAATATGAGTTCGTTCAAAGACCTTTCCCGGGGGTTACTACGGACGAGAAAATGAAAGACTGTTTGTTTACGCTCGAAAAAGGGCAGGCGGACGGGGGAAAGACCGCTTGTCGTTAAAGAAGCGTTTCAGGTGTTCGAGTGCACGTGGGACAGCTCGCTCGAAAACGCCGACCGAGATAAAGCGGGAATGCTTGACGGTTACAAGCCGCCGTACAGGAATTTCAACGGCATAACGAGCAAGTTCGGCGCGCATTTTATTCTGAAAATAGATAAAATTCTTATGAAAGAAAAATATTATGATTCGATTGTCGGCGGCGTGTCGGCAAAGGCTTTTCCGCCCGTTCCCGTGGATTACGGCTACCGCGACAGCACGTACTTTTGGTGTTCGCGTTTCAGAAAGCCGTTCGCCGAAAAAATTCAGGTTAAGGACGGCGACGTCGAAACGGTTATTTATGCGGCAAAGCGTATCGACCCCGAAGTTACTTTTACGGACGAAGCGTGCGCAAAACTTACTAAAATACCGCGGGTTTTCCTTAAAGCCGCATTGACGCAAATGGTCAATATAGCAAAAGAAGAAAATATTTCCGTAATAGACGAAGCCGCGCTCGATTTAATCAACGATAAGCGAAGAAAGAAAAAGAAAAAGTAATCACGCGAATTTTGACTTTTACGTAAAAGAAAAACCCGACAGACATAAAATGTTCAATCGGGTTTTTGGTTGAGAGAAAGCAAACAAAGTCGAACTACCGATTATCGTTTATACTCAACTTTGTTTCGTGAAAGGTGGGGTGCAATCAAAAACAATGCTCAGTCTGTTCGACTGAGCATTGTTTGGTTGGATTGAGTGGACTCGAACCACCGACCCCCACCTTATCAGGGTGGTGCTCTAACCGGCTGAGCTACAATCCATTAAAATTTTTTTCGGGCTTGCAACGTATAACCGTTCCAAGCCCTTAAAAGTTTCGTGGTGGAGGTTAGCGGGATCGAACCGCTGACCCCCTGCTTGCAGGGCAGGTGCTCTACCAGCTGAGCTAAACCCCCACGAACTGCCTGTACATTTGCACAGCTTTTATATAATATCAAATATGTACGTCTTTGTCAATCGTTTTTTATAAAAAAATACAAAAATTAAGCGCGTATTTTCTTTATTTCGAACAGCAAATGTGATACAATAATAATATGAATGAAGCATTGTTGAAAGAGTTGACGGAACTTAGAAACAAATTGCGCGAAAAGAAAGACGGCGACGGCAAAACTCCGCGTGTTTGTTCGGACGACAGTCTTGCGGAAATCGCAAAGCTCAAACCGAAAAGCAAAGGCGATTTGCTTTACGTTTCGGGGATAGGGAAAGCGTTTGTCGAGAATTACGGCGACGAATTTTTTGCCGTAGTAAAGAAGTATAACGACCAATCCGTTAAGAGCAATTTATTGCAGCCCGAGATGCGTGAAACGCTTAAAAATCTCGAACACAGGCTTGTAAATATTAACAAGCGAAACAGATTGCTTTATATGCCTAAGACGTCCGCTAATTTTACCTGCGATTTGGTCAGCCGCGACAAGAGCGCGCAGGGGCAGAATTTTAACGTGCGCCTTGCCGAATTTGTGCGCCGTTTCGAGCCGAACAAGAGATTTATGCTCTGCGACTTGTCGGGCGGCGACGCGAAAGCGGAAGAACGTTACAAGGCTGTGTCCAAGGTCGTGAGAGAAGCTATGCGTTCGTTGCGCGAAACCGGCGACAACAGCCTTTACATTGCGTATCCGTTTGTCAAGGGCAGAATGACGGGCGAAGATTTTTCCGTTCGCGCTCCGCTTGCGCTGTTTCCCGTCGAGATTATAAAAGAACCCGAAACGATATGTCTTAAAATGGACGCTTCGAAAGACGTCCTGTTCAATTCAAACCTTATTTTGTCGTATTACAAATTCAACAATATTCAGGCGGCTTTGGAATCCAACGTTTTGGAAGAAGTCGATAATTACCGTTTTTACGACCAGATAGTAAAATATTACGGTGAAACGGGTATAAATATAACCGTTCCCGCAGGGGGCGGAATAACTCCGTTCGAAGAATATACGGCGGATAAATTTCCGAAGTTCAGGCAAGGCGAATTCGTGCTCGAAGAAAGTATAGTTCTCGGCAAATTTCCTTTGTATTCGTCGGCTCTGCAAAGGGACTTCAAGGACATTACCGAAAGCGAAAACATAAACTCGCTTCTCAACAATCTGCTCATCCGCGCGGAAGATATAGATATATATTCCGACAGCGAAGATATGGGAGAGCAACCCGAAGTAATCGCGGCGGAAGAAAAAAATCTCAACTACATAAACGATTTGAATACGTCGCAGGAAGCGGCGATATTCAACATCAACAACACCGATAAACTCGTTGTGCAGGGACCGCCGGGAACGGGTAAATCGCAAACTATAACAAGCCTTATAGTCGACTTTGTAAACAAGGGTAAGAACGTTCTTATGGTGTCGCAGAAAAAAGCGGCTCTCGACGTTATTTACTCGCGTTTGGGGCGACTGAACAAGTACGCGCTGTTTATTCACGACGTGAAAAACAAGGACGAATTTTACGACCAGCTGTCTGAAATTTACGCCGTAGAGAAACAGAGCGATTACGACAAGGCGGGTTTTGCTTCCGTTTCCGACAGAATAGACCGCGATATATCACGACTCGACGCAGTTGCGCAAAAGCTATATTACGACGCGGAGTACGGCGCGGGCGTATACAGGATATACGAAGAAAGCGCAGGCAGTAATCTGAAAAACTCCGACCCCGCAAAAATAACGGCGTTCGAGCGCAACGTGCCGACCGAGTTTTTCGCGCTCGGCTACGAGAATATAAAGACGCTCAAAAAGTTTTTTGCTAACCCGTATACCGTCGAAACATACGGAAGCTATTACGATTTAGTCGGCGAGTTTCCGTGGCTTGCGAGCGTTAAAGGCGACTTTTCCCGCGCGCAGGTTGCCGAGCTTATCGCGCAACTCGATAGTATTACCGATTTGTACGCGCACAACCGTTCGAAGAATTTTATTGCGCGGGCATTTTCGAAAGGCGAGTACCGTAAACCCGTAAAAGCGTTTATAAAGAATAATTTCGCAGGCGCGACGAAAGACGTAAAGAAATTACTTGCAAAAAATCCGCAGATTCTGCGCGACGGGTTCGGCAAATATAACGAATTCGTTTCTCTGCGCGCGGGATTTAACGAACTTGACGCCGACCAAAAACTGTTTTTCGGCGCGGCGTATAACGTTGCGGGCTTATTTGAAAAGCCGATTATCGAAATTCTTGACGAAATCGTCGAGCTTTCGGCGTTGCACTATATCAACGAATTTGAAACCGAAAACAGAGATTTGCTTGTAACGGTGGATAATTTCGACCTTATCGTGCGCGAGATAGGTATGCTCGTAGACAGCAAAAAGGACCTTTCGCGCGAGCGTTTTCAAAGCGCGCTTACGGGCAATTTCTGCGATTGCATAAAGAACTCCAAACGGTTCGGCGATATGACGAGAATAACCGAGAATAAACGCAAATGGGACATTGCCCGCTATGTGAAAAGATTCGGGTTCGAACTGTTCAACGGTATTCGCATTTGGTTGATGACGCCCGAAGTCGTTTCCGAAGTTCTTCCGCTCGAAAACGGTTTGTTCGACCTTGTTATTTTCGACGAAGCGTCGCAGATATATATAGAAAAAGGCGTGCCGAGCATTGCGCGCGCCAAGAAAGTCGTTATAGCGGGCGACCACAAACAGCTCAGACCGTCGAGTCTTGGCGTAGGGCGTATGGATTACGACGACGAAGAACAGGAAACGGACGATTTGAACGCCGCGCTCGAAGAAGAGAGTTTGCTCGACTTGGCGCGTTTCAAGTATCCCGAAATTATGCTTAATTATCATTACCGCTCGAAATACGAAGAACTCATTTCTTTTTCGAATTATGCGTTTTACAAAGGCAAACTTAACGTATCGCCGAATACGTTCGCGCCGCAGGATAAGCCGATAAAAGTTCACCGCGTGGAGAACGGGCTTTGGACGGACAGAACAAACAAGGCGGAAGCCGAAAAGACGATAGAACTAATCCGCCGCACGCTTGACGGCCGCAAGGATTCCGAAACGCTTGGCGTTATTACGTTTAACAGTTCTCAACGCGATTTGATTCTCGATATGCTTGACGACTTGTGCGTTGCCGACCCGGAGTTTGCCGAAAAGTATCACGCGGAAACGGCGCGCAAGGAAAACGGCGAAGACGTCGGACTTTTCATAAAAAATATAGAGAACGTTCAGGGCGACGAGCGCGATATAATCATTTTCTCGCTTGCATACGCCAAGAACGCACAAGGCAAAGTCGTGCGCAATTTCGGTTGGCTCAATCAGACGGGCGGAGAGAACAGACTTAACGTAGCCATTTCGCGCGCAAAACGGCACGTGGATATAGTTACGTCGATTCGTCCCGAAGAACTTAAAGTCGACGACTTGACGAACGACGGTCCGAGAATTTTCAAAAAGTATTTAGAGTATGCGTATTGTATTTCGGACGGTAATATAAGCGGAGCGAAAGACGTTCTTATGTCGTTCGGCGGTGGCGAAAGGAATGGCAGAACGGAACAGAACGACGAATTTACGCTCGAAGTCGCGCGCGCTCTGTCCGACGCGGGGCTTAACGTGGAGCGCAACGTCGGAATAGGCGGCTATAAGATAGATATTGCGGTTAAAGACAGCGGCGGAAAATATCTTTTGGGTATAGATTGCGATTGCAGCGTTTACAACAATACGCCGTCAACGCGCGAACGCGACGTTCACAGAGCAAAGTATCTCACGGCGCGCGGTTGGAAGCTGTACCGCATATGGTCGCCGCTTTGGTGGAAAAATCCGAAAAAAGAAATCGACAACATAAAATCGAAATTATATTAAGGTGCAATAATATGGAACTCTGCAAATTTTTCAAAAGTATAGTGGACCAAGATACAAGTCATATAGTAGTTTGCGATTTGAATCATACTGTTATTTATATGAACCCCGCGGCTGAAAAACGTTACGAAAAAAGAGGCGGCGCGGCTCTTTGCGGCAAAAGTATTTTCGATTGTCATAACGCACGGTCGTGCGATACGATTAAAAAGGTCGTTGAGTGGTTTGCGGCAGATAAAAGCCATAACCGCATATATACTTTTTTTAACGAACAGCTCAATAAAGACGTTTATATGATTGCTTTGCGCGACGACGACGGAACGCTGATAGGGTATTACGAAAAACACGAATTCCGCAACAGGGAAACCGCAAAACTTTACGATTTTGCCGACTGATAGGTATATATTGAAAAAATAACAAAAAAACTTGAAAAATTTTATAAAAAACCGTTGACAAGTTCATTCCGTTGTGGTATTATAAGTAAGCTATCGTTTTGATAGCGGTAAAAAATAGAGCGGGTGAGCCTGTTTAAGGGGCAGTCAAAATACCTGCAAACCAAGTATTCGTCTGCAATACCGCTGGGCATAAAAAATATTCGCTGTCGCTGATATTTTGTTTATGCTCTTTTTTTTGCCTAAAACACTTTAAGCACATTGACAACTGCATATAAGAGAAAGAAAAGAAAGGATATAGATTAAGAAAG
>WSNJ01000080.1 GCA_013316045.1 Clostridia bacterium | reverse complement strand
TTATAAGAAGTTTTTCGACAGGTTCGCGCATATTCACGCGCCGAGCGAAAATATGAAAAAATTGCTTGTGGAACACGGCTACAAATCGGAAATTCACGCGATTTCCAACGGCGTGAACGACGCGTTCAGGAAAATTCCCGCCGAAAGACCGCAGGAATATAAAGATAAATACCTTATCATTATGAGCGGTCGTCTTTGTCCCGAAAAGCGTCAGGACGTTCTGCTCGAAGCCGTAGGCAAGTCGAAGTATAACGGTAAGATTCAGGTAATTCTGTGCGGCAGGGGCTCTTGCGAGAAAAAACTCAGAAAACTTTCCGACAAAGTTCTGAAAAATCCCGTCGATATAAAGTTCTGCAACAGAGAAGAACTTATTGAAACGTTAAATTATTGCGACCTGTACGTTCATACGTCCGAAATAGAATCCGAAGCAATCGCTTGTATGGAGGCGTTCGTTTGCGGACTTGTTCCGATTATTTCCGACGCGTATATGAGCGCGACCAAGCAGTTTGCGTTGCACGAGGAGAATTTGTTCCGCAACGGCGATTCCGACCAACTCGCGGAAAAAATAGATTGGTTTATAGAAAATCCCGAGCGCAAAGCCGAAATGTCGGAAGAATATCTTGAATTTGCGAAAAATTACAGGCTCGATAATTGCGTCCGTATGCTTGAACAGGTTTTCGAAGGCGTTATCGAAGAAAACGTAAAGCGGCTCGAAAATATCGAACTCGAAAAGAACTACCTTTCGGAGCTTACCGAAAAGGATATAAAGAAATATTTTAAGCGCAAAATCGAGTATCAGGAGCTTGCGCTCAAATACGGTCAGCCCGACTATCTCGACGAATACATAAACAGCGAATTACCCGAAACGGAAAAAGTGTTCAGATGATTGACGCGGACGGTATCGAACGCCCCGACGATACGAGCGCGCATACGCTCAGTATGCCGCACAAGGGCAAGATAAAAAAGATAACGAAAAAAAGTCAGCTATTAAAGAAAAACATATTTTACAGAATTGTCTGTTATATGTTGCGCATTATTGTAACGGCTGTTTTATCCGTTATCTATTTTTTTGCGTTCAGACTTAAAACCTGCGGCAAGAAGAACAAGCGCGCAATGAAAAAGCGCGCGGTCGTAGTTGCAAACCATTGCCACGTTATAGACGTTACGTTGTTTACGATACGGTTTATGCCGCGTATGCTGTATATAACTTCCATACCCGACAACTTCCGTATTCCCGTTTTAGGCGGTCTTATAAAGATGCTCGGAGCAATACCCATTCCTGCCGATTTGGGCGGAATGCGGCTGTTTAACGAAGTTATAAACGAACTTCTGCAAAAGGATAAAGCGGTGGCGTTTATGCCCGAGGGTTCTATGTGGCATCATTACCGCGATTTGCGTCCGTTCAAAAAAGGCGCGTTCTCGTATGCCGTAAAGAACGGCGCGCCCGTATTGCCTGCCGTAATCACTATGCAGATTGTGCATAAGTCGCTTAAAAAGAAAAAGTACAGATTAAAGCTCACGTATCTGCCTGCGATTTATCCCGACGCCGATTTGCCCGAATCGGCGGCTACGGAGAAGCTCAAAAACGAAGTTCACGCCGCAATGAAAGCCAAGATAGAACAGGAGAGCGGACGCGATATTTTTACGCGCAGATACCGCCGTCAGCGAGAAAAACAAAAGTACGCCGCGCCGAACGATTGACAAACTACGTTTAACAGTGTTAAAATTAAACGTAGTTTTTTATTATGGCGAAATTCAAGAAAGCAAACAATTTCATATTCATATTATTAAGAGCGTTTTTCAGACCGTTCCTGTTTTTCAAGTACGGACTGAGATTCGACAGGACCGTATCGCGCTACGTGAAACGTCCGTGCATTATAGTTTCAAATCATACGACGGTACACGACCAGTTTATAGTCGGCATAGGCTTTAAGTTTGCTATAAATTTCGTGGCAAGCGACAGTCTGTTCAGGAGTAAAATCAACCGCTTGCTGCTTCATTTGTTCGCAAAGCCGATACCGATTGCAAAAGGTTCGTCCGACCCGTCCGCGATAAAGAATATAATGACCGTTATAAAAGACGGCGGTGCGGTCGGCATATTCCCCGAAGGCAACCGCTCGTTCTTCGGCGAAACGGGTTACTTTAAGCCCACGATAGGCAAGCTCGCCAAAAAACTGAAAGTTCCGCTCGTTATCGTTAATATCCGCGGCGGATTCAATACCGACCCGCGTTGGCGCAGAAAGACGAGCAAAGGCAGAATGACGGCGGCGGTTACAAAGATTATTTCGCCCTCCGATATGGAAGGTATGACGGAAAACGAGATAAACGACGCAATATCGCGCGGCATTTCGTTTAACGAGTTCGAGTACAATGCGAAAAAGCGCATATCGTTTAAGGGGAATAGGAAAGCGGAGTATCTCGAAACGGCTCTGTTTGCGTGTCCCGAATGCGGAAGTTTTACGGACTTGCGCAGCGACGGGAACGAGTTTTATTGCAACGGTTGCGGCGCGAGAGTGCGGTTTGACGATTGCGGGCGTTTTGAAAAGGTTCAAAATGCGGACAAGCTTCCCGAAACGGTGCTCGAATGGAGCAGAATTCAGCTTGAACAAATCAAGGCGAAAGATTATTCCGAATATTCGGATAAACCCGTATTTTCCGACGACGGAGTAAAGATAAATATTTGCGAGCGCGCCAAAAAGCAAAGACTGCTCGGCGTCGGGAGCGTTGCGCTGTATAACGACAGAATAACGGCGGGCGAGTATACCTTTCCGCTGTCGGAGATAACCGACCTGGCAATTCACGGTATACGCAAACTTCAAATATATATGCAAGACGGCAAAATGTATATGATAGAAGCGAAAGAGAGAACAAACGTTTTGAAGTATATGGCTTGCGGGTATCACCTTTTACACGATATAAAACAGACGGAGGACGATTATTTTGGTTACTAATCTTATGGGCGCAGTAAGCGATTATATTGATTTTTCAAACGAAAATTTATCTTTCGGCGTTATTACGGTTTGCGCTATCTGCCTGCTTATGCTTTTGGCAAACACGCTCAGGCGCAAGATACCGTTTTTACGGCGTTCGCTTATGCCTACGTGCGTTATAGCCGGCATTATCGCGCTCGTTATAAAAGAGATAGTTCTCGCTACGACGAAAGTGAACATTTTTTCGACGGCTACGCTCGAAGGGCTTGTGTTCCACTGCCTGTCGATAGGATTTATTGCGCTGTGTCTGCGCGACAAGGACGATTACGCGAAAGAAATCGATAAAACCGACTTGAAGCGCGAACGCGTTTCCGCCGCAAAGAGCGGAAGCCTTATCGTAAGCACGTACTTATTGCAGGGACTTATCGGTATAGCAATAACCGTTCTGCTTGCCGTAACGTTTATGCCCGCGCTGAATAAAGCCGTAGGACTTATTTTGCCGCTCGGTTTCGGACAGGGACCTAATCAGGCGAGCAACACCGGCGGAATATGGGACGCGGCGGGAATATTCGCGTCGTTCGGCGAAGCGGGAGTCGGTCGCAATTTCGGTATAACGATTGCGGCGTTCGGCTTTTTGTGGGCGGCTATCGCGGGAGTCGTTATAATCAACCGCATAGCGAAAAAACGCGGCGTGAAGTTCAAGCGCGACGATTATCCTATGAGCGGGCAGACGCTGAATCAAGTTATCGAAGAACCGAACGAAGTACCGCTTTCGGAATCTATCGACAAATTTACGTTGCAGATTTGTATGGTCGGAGCCGTTTATCTTCTGACGATAGGCGTGGTTGTTTTGCTCGAAGTTATTTTCCGCGCTACGGGCGTAAAATTTTTAATCGACCTTATTCCGACCGTTTGGGGTTTCAGCTTTATGATAGCCGTAGCTCTCGCGCTCGCGGCTAAGGCGATAATGCGCAGGTTCGTTAAAAAAGGCATTATGAAGCGCAAGTATCCCAACAGCTATATGATGAACCGTATTTCGGGCGCGGCGTTCGATATTTCCATTGCGGCGGCTCTTGCCCTTATTTCGGTAATGGCTCTCGGAATGCTTTGGATACCCGTAATACTACTCAGTGCCGCGGGCGGTTTGGGAAGCATATTCTATCTGCGCTTTATGTGCAACCGCATTTACAAGGGCTACAAGGACGAAGCGTTCGTAGCTATGTACGGAATGCTTACGGGCACTATAAGCAACGGTATGATACTTTTAAGAGAGATTGACCGCGAGTTTACCACTCCCGCCGCCAACGACCTCGTTATCGGCTCTACGGGCGCGATAATACTCGGGTTTCCGCTGTTGCTTCTCATTGCGCAAGCTCCCAACGGGAATAATATTTGGTGGGTGGCGGGCATCATAGTCGTTTATATGGCTGTTCTGATTCTGTTCCAACTCGGATATTTCGGCAAGTGGTTCAAGCGCGGGAAAAAGTCCGTTACCGCCGCTGCCGACGAAAACGACGGGGGGGGTACGCCTTAAAGTCGGATACGCCGCAGATTAACCCCGAAGAAACCGAAGCCGCCGTCGCGGAAAATTCCGACGAAAGTGCGGCGGATATAAAAGAGTAAAAATATGATACTTATATTAAAAAACGATTGCGAAAAAGCAAAGTACGAAAAACTAACCGAGTGGATAAAAAATCTCGGTCTTGAAATTCATTGCAGCCGCGGAGAAAACTCGACGGTTTTGGGACTTGTGGGCGATACGAGCAAAGTCGATATAGACCTTGTGCGCTCGATAGATATAGTTCAGTCCGTAAAGCGCATTTCCGAGCCGTATAAAAAAGCCAACCGTAAATTCCACCCGCTCGACACCGTGGTTGACGTCGGCGGCGTGAAAATAGGCGGCGGCAACTTTGTTCTGATTGCGGGACCGTGTTCCGTAGAGAGCGAAGAACAGATTTATTCGGTTGCCGAAAGCGTTAAGAAAGCGGGCGCGACTGTATTGCGCGGCGGCGCATTCAAACCGCGCACTTCGCCGTATTCGTTTCAAGGACTGCGAGAAAAGGGGCTTAAAATGCTGTTGGACGCGGCAAAAGCCGTGGAACTTCCCGTAGTTACCGAGATAATGGCTATAAATCAGCTCGATTTGTTTGCGGACGTGGATATGATACAGGTCGGCGCGCGCAATATGCAGAATTTCGAGCTTTTGAAAGAACTCGGCAAAACGGATAAACCTATACTGTTAAAGCGCGGTATGTCGGCTACAATCGAAGAGCTTCTGATGAGCGCGGAATACATTATGTCCGAAGGCAACGAGAACGTAGTTCTTTGCGAGCGCGGAATAAGGACGTTTGAACATTACACGCGTAACACGCTCGATTTGTCCGCCGTCCCCGTATTGCAAGAGCTCACGCATTTGCCGATAATAGCAGACCCGAGCCACGCTTCGGGCATAGCAAGACTTGTAGAGCCTATGTCGCTTGCGGCTATCGGAGCGGGCGTAGACGGGCTTATAATCGAAGTTCACAACGCGCCCGAAAAAGCGCTTTGCGACGCGGCGCAGTGTATTCGTCCCGACGAATTTTCGGCTCTCGTTAAAAAGGTCGACGCCTTATTACCCGTGGTAGGCAAAAAGAGAAAATGAATATAGGGATTGTAGGACTCGGGCTTATAGGCGGAAGTTTCGGCAAAGCGATTGCGAAATTTACCGAGCATAAGGCGTTCGGTACGGATATTTCGGCGGACGCTATGCTCAAAGCCGAGCTTGTTGGCGCGGTTTCGGGCGCGTTGACAGATGCGAATTTCGGAGATATGGATATCGTTATATTCGCTCTTTCGCCGCAAGCCGCACGCGAAGAAGCCGAAAAGGCTTGTCCGAAGCTGAAAAAATGCGCGCTCGTTATCGACATAGCGGGCAATAAAATTTCTATGGTTGAAAAAATGCGCGAGCTCGGCGCAAAATATCCGCATCTCGAATTTATCGCCACGCACCCTATGGCGGGCAAAGAATATTCGGGAATAAGCCACGCGTCGGCTACGATGTTCGAGCGCGCGTCGGCGTTGTTCGTCCCCGTAAAAGCCGAACTCGATACGGTGGCGTTGCTTAAAAGGCTGTTTTTCGATATAGGTTTCGATTTTGTTAAACTCACGACGGCGGAAGAACACGACAGAATTATTGCGTACACCTCGCAGCTCGCGCACGTTATTTCTTCGTGCTATATAAATACGCCCGTTGCGGAAGAACACGACGGTTATTCGGCAGGCAGTTTCCGCGACCTTTCGCGCGTGGCGAGAATGAACCCGAAAATGTGGGAAGAGCTTTTAACGGAAAATTCCGAGAACGTTATAAACGTTTTGGACCCGTTTATAGAGCGTTTGCGGGAATTTTCGGACGCATTGAAAAGCGGCGATAACGAAAAATTGTTGCGAATGTTCGAGCAAGGCAACGCGAAAAAGGAGCTTGTGGATAAGTACAGTAGGGCGTGGCGCAAAGACAACGCCGAAAAATAACCCGAAAAGGGGGACGGAAAAATGGAAATACGCGAATCGGAAGAAATGTATCTCGAAACGATATTGCTACTCAAAATGCAGAAGTCGGTCGTGCGCTCGGTCGATATCGTCGATAAGCTCGATTATGCCAAGTCGAGCGTGTCGCGCGGCGTAAACCTTTTGAAAGAGCGCGGCTTTATTACGTTCGGTTCAAGCGGAGAAATATCGCTTACCGAAAGCGGGCAGAAACGCGCGGAAGAAGTTTTCGAACGCCACAAGGTTATTACCGCCGCGTTCGTCAAAATGGGCGCGCCGCGGGATACGGCGGAAGATAACGCGTGCAGAATAGAACACGTTATCACGGGCGACCTTTTTGAAATTATCAAAAAATTCGCAAACGGCTAAATAAAAAAGCGGCTTTCGGAAGAAAGTCGCTTTTGCTTATTATATGAGATTTTTAAGAGTTTCCCAAATTCTTTTCGCCATAAGGTAAAAGCCGCGGTCGGTGGGGTGGCAACTGTCTACGGCGCACAGCATACGGTCGTTTTCGCCGTAAAGCTCGTAGCCGTTAATCAGGTATACGTTTTTATCTCCGCTCGCGCGGGCTGTAAGAAAAGTATTTTCGATTATCTTATAGCGTTCGTCGTTTTCGGGCTTGTCGAAAAATGTATCGTATTCGGGGTTGGGGCGCGATATAAAAATTACAGGCGTATCCTTTTGTTTTTTGCGGAAAGTTTCGTAAAGGTTGTAATGCGTTTTTCTCAGATGTTCGGCGTCGGGCGCGTTGTAGTCGTAGTCGCAGACGAAAACGCTGCAATCCAAACCGCTCAAATAGTCCGCCATAATCTGTTCGGCTTTTCCGTTGCCGCTGAAACCCAAGTTGATAAAGTCGACGTTACTCCACAGCGCGATAACGGCTTCGTAGCTCGTGTCGGGTCGGCTTGCGCAACCGCCTTGCGTAATCGACGAGCCGTAGTATAAAACGGGCTTAACATCGCGGTATTTCTTGCCGCCGCCGACGGTAGCGTCGCCGTCTACGCCTATCGCAAGCGTTTTTACGTCGTTGTAAAGCGGCATATAAAGAACGTAGCTTCTCATAGTTTTGGCGGGGTTTACCGCTTTGCAAATCGAGAAACCTTTCTTGCAGTCGGGAGTAGGGAAGTACGCGCCCGCAAACTTCGGATTTCCGTCCGTTTCGTCGATAAGCACGAATCCGCCCGAACCCGAAATAGCCATATGCGGCATAATCGTAAGATAATCGTAAGTTGCGGAAATTTCTATCTTTTCCGAGTCCGTCGAAAACCTGACCCGTCCGCCCGCCGTGTTGGTATTGAGATACTCGACGCCACCGCTTGTCTTTTCGGCTATATCCTGCGGCAAGCGCAGAAATCTTGCGCCGTCGTGGAAAACTCCGTACAGGTCAAAACGTCCGTCGGGGATAATATATCTTTTTATCCCGTCGCCGTCGACCGCGCCGCTTGCAAAGTTCTTGTCTATCTTGGAAATGTCCACCTGTTCGGTTTTCTCCTTCGGCTACGCTGCCGATATGGGAAATTATAATAT
>WSNJ01000079.1 GCA_013316045.1 Clostridia bacterium | reverse complement strand
CCGAGCTGGAGGCGGTCAAGGCCAAGAAGCAGGGACAGGTGGAACAGCAGGAGCGGCGGCTAAAGGAACTGGCCCCGGCTGTGAGGAACATGGAGCAGTTGGCGGCGCAGTTCTCCGACGACCCGGAGCGGATATTGCCGGAGCCTGGACCGCTGGAGAGCGCCAAATCCTACCGGGAGAAAAAAGCCAAGCCCCTGCTGGCCAAGATCGTCAAGGTGCTGCGCTCCCTGTACCGGGCCTATGTCGAGTTAAAAGGAAAGTATGAGCGGTTGCAGGGGGACTATGGCCGGGTACGGGAGGGCAACGAGCGGTTGTCTGACCGTTTGCAGGAGGTGAAACTGGAAAACAAGGTCCTGCGGGGGACAGTTGCCGACTTTGAGCGGGTCAAGCGGGCTTTCGGCCCGGAGGAAGTAGAGCGGGCCGTGAAAGACGCAAAGCGCCGAGAGGCTCAAGAGCGGGAGCAAAGGAAAGCAAAGCGGAAGTTCAGCCGAGGGGCGAGGTAACGAACAGTGGGAGGGCGCTCCAATGAGTGCCCTCCCGTTTTGTACTTGTCAGCGGGTGATTTTACTGCTATAATAAGGGCGATAAAAAGGAATTGGAAACGGAGTTTTTACCATGCTACAAATAGTTTTTTCCGACAGTGAATGTGGGACATTGAAGATGGCCACGCATTGGGGGTCGTCCAGTTGGGATGTTGGGGTGATTGGAGTTATTTTCGGCGAGGGAGAGAAGGAACCCACGCAGGAAGAAAAAAACCAAGCTATAGCCCAATTCAAGGCCCAGAGGGAGAAAGAGAACCGCCGGGCACGACCTGTGGGCGGCAATCCTGGAGATGTGCTATGCCCGTCTGTTGGGCTGGACATCGGCCCCATAAGCGGCCCTGATGTGGAGAAGGCCCGGTTTGATTTGCTTACCGCTTGGCTGGGGGGCGATTTCCCACTCCCAGATTGCGACCCAGACGATTATGCCCAGCGGGATATGCTTTGGGAACAACGCCAGCGGGACAGAGAGCGGCTTTTGGAGGGCGGAAAACATGGCGAGGCTGTGCGCATTTGGTACAGCAATGCGCCTTACTCCCTGTGCGGATTTTATGATGTGCTTTGGCAACTGCGGGACTGCGATTGTCCCGTGACCGCTTTAGAGATGCCCCGGTGGATGCCGCTGGAAGATAATACGGTGCAGTCCTGTTTGAACTGGGGGGAACTATCTCCGGGGGACTGGGCGGCGTATCTGCCGCTGGAGCGGGAAATCCCTAAAAATGTCCGCAGAGCTATCGCTATGGAGTGGTCACAGCTTCGAGAGGAAAATTCACCCTTGCGTGCTGTTGTCAATGGCCGTTTGCGCAGTGTAGGGGAGGATTTCTACGATCCATTCATTCGTGCCCAAATCCCTGATGGAATTTTCCGGGTGGCTCATCTCATCGGTGATGTATTGGGGCGGTATCAATTGGGTATCGGCGACTGGTGGATTGCCAAGCGTATTCAAGCTATGGAAACCCAAGGGGAACTGATTACAGTGTCCAAGGGTGACGGCTTCTACCGGAACGAAATGCGTCGAGCGCAATAAAAGAGAACTTCCGATATATCAGGGTGTTTTCTATTGCTGAATAGCCTGGGAAACGGTGTAAAAGGTAGTTGTATTCTCCTGCTTTTTGTGATACTATTTTGATACTAAGAAAATTAACGGCCAAAAATAACAGGTAAAATATTAACAAATTTGCGAATGTTATGCCTGTTAAAGTATAGGAAATACAGCCCCATATAATAGGATTTGTCGAGTGGGAATAATATATTCGGAAAACTAAATCGCGTTCACTTTTCCGATAAGCTCGGCAAATTTCTTTTCGTTGAGAATTTCGTTTGAGATATATTTTCCGTTATAGAATACGGCGTAATTCGTCCATACAAAAGGGGCGTTTTGCGCTTTTTCTTTGCTGTCTATAAATACGCTTTCGAATTGCACGCCTTTTTCTTTTGCGAATTTTTCTATAATCGGAACGTACTTTGCCGTAAACGGGCAACCGTGCGTATAATATATTGCAAAGCCCTGTTTATCCGTATGCGGATGTTTTGCGTCTTTCGCAAATTGCGGCACAGGCGCGTTTTCGTAAAACGGCAGATACATTAAAGTAAAATTCGGCTCGGCGTTGTCCGCGGTCTTAAAGCCTTTATAAGTAAGGTATTTCGGGTCGGAAAGAAACGGCATTTTCTTAGGCGAAGAAATAACGGTTATTCCGTGCTTTTCCTTCGCTTTCGCGTCGGCTATGCAAGCGCTCAACAAATCGTTTGCGTAACCGTGCCCCTTAAACGAACCCGACACCCAAAAGCAGTTTATGTGCATATAACCGTCCGCAACGATAGGTTGCCAAGCGTTTTCGGCGGGTATATATTCTATAAAACATTTGCCGCGTTCGGTTGATTTCAGAAATACCAAACCGTCTTTGAGTCTTTCTTCGAGCCACGCTTTTTTGCTCGAAACCTGTATATCCTTATTGTTGGATATTGCGCAACAAATATGTTCTCTTTCAAGGTTGTCGGGAGTGAGTTTTATATAATCCATTTCGGTTTCCTTATATGCGTTTCTTATTTGTCTATGTAGGCGTTTTGCCATCTGCCGCCGTTTAAGCGGTGAATTTCTTCGGTTGCGAGAAAGAACTTTTCCACGCACCGCGTAGCGGGGTAAAACTCGGTAAATTCTCCGTCGACGAATGTGTAAAAGCGCGACATATCTGTGCACATTCCGTAGGTGGGCAGGCTTTTGCTCGGAATATGAAAAGAGTATTCATTGCCGTCTTTCGTGCCTTTGTAATTAAGCCCCGAGCGGTCTATCGTAAGCGTGCCTTCGCCGACAATCAGCGAAGTGGCTTGTTTTTTGAGCAACTTGTATTTCGGCAACGTTCCGAGCTTGACTTCCGCCGAGAACGAAAAATTTTCGTCCTGAATTTCTTTGCGGATAATATCGCGTTGCATTTTCGTCCAATCGGTCTGAGTGCCGGGGATAACGCAGTTTTCGTCGAGCGGGTGGAAAGTGTACGTAGAGTCTATTTCCGCGCCGTTTCCGCAGGCTGAGCATTTTATAACGTTCCCTTCGCCGTGCATAGTAAATTGCGCGCCGCACTTTGGGCAGCAGAACAGCAAATCTTCGAGATTTTCGGCGGCTTTTCCGTGCATATTATACGAATATTTGCGCTCTTTGTTCCAAGCGAAATCGTCGTGCCACAGCTTTTCGTTTACAATTGCTTCGATTTCGTCCGCCGTCATTCTGTCGAAATCTTCCGGCTCGAACATTTTATCGTATACGACTTCGATTCTGCCGCAACGCTCGTCGTTCGTATGTTTGGGGCAGGTCATATATCCGCCCTTGATAACCGAATAATAAACGGGAAGGCGCAGATATTTTATCAGCTTTCCCGTAGCAATCGCCACAGGCTGATTATATCCGCGTATCGAATTCATTCCTTCGGGAAAAAGGAAAATTCTTCCGCCTTTTTTCGCCAAGCGCGTAACTTCTCTTGCGGTGTAGTGGTCGGGTACGAAATTTTTCTTCGGTATTGTGTTCATCAGCTTAAAAATTCCCGCAAGGTGCGAGCGGTAAAACTCGTTGTAGCCCACTACGAAGTTATGCGTATGCGGTAACAGCGGCAAACCGTTGAATATGTAGTCCATACGCGATGTGTGATTGCTAATAAACAGGTATCCGCGTTTTTCCTTTCGCGGATCGGCTTTGTATTCGACCGAAATGCCGTACTTTTTCATAAACAGCATTTTCCAAACGCCGCCCAAAAGATTATACAGCAGGTAGGGCGGTTTTTTGATTTTGCGCGAATGGAGTTTTTCTTCATTGGTTTTTTTCATATTTTTCTTCCTTGTAAATAAATAAGGTCTGCGTTTTGCCGCCGACCTTTATACGTAATCTATTTCCCTAACGCCGTCTTCGATAAGGTAGCACATTTCTTCGTGAGCGGAAACGTTGTCTGCGATTTTATCGACTTGCAGCTTTATGTACTTTATAGTGCCGTTCGCAAGCACCGTTCCGTGCAAATCCGTAATGCTCGCTTCGGTGATAAGAAAGTTCGCCGTGTCCTTTGTTATAACGGCTTTGCCGAGCAGGTCTTCGTCGTAGGGGACGGGCTTGCGGAACTTCGCTTCGAGCGACATAGTAACGCCGAATTGCTTTTCGCAAAGGTCTTTCGCCCATAAGGCTCTGAGCCCCATTTCGTCGAGCATAGCCGTAATCAGTCCGCCGTGAACGCGTTGCGGATAACTTTGGTGTTGCGCTCTGTACCTGAACTTAGTCATAACGCTGCCGTCTTCCATATTGTAAAAGGGTGCGCGCAGTCCGTATTCGTTATCCAGTCCGCATATTATACACATCTTACTGTTGCGCTGTTTGCTTATAACTTTCATAATAAAATTTTATCACCGATTTGAAACCGTGTCAAGTCGATAGCCTATAATTAAAACGTTGCAAACGGAATAAAAAAATTTTAAGTAATTTTCATAAAAAGTCGGACAAAAGCGCCGGTAAAAGAGTTATTATTGCAGAAAGCAAAAAAAGGAGAAAGGGGAAATGAAAAAGGAATTAGAAAAATGTAAAAAAATTTCCACGAAACGGATAGTCTTAATTATTCTTGCGGTAATTTTGGTTGTATTTGTATTTTTATGTTGTTTCGGAGAAAAGCCCGAACAGTTTACGGAAGAACAGCATATAGCGCGGATAACAAGAAAGTTAAACAGGAAAATCAAGAAAGCGTTTTCAAATGACAGATATACTTTTGAATACGATTCGTTTGAAGTTTATCCGCTTTATAATCAGGACGAAAAACTCGAATTTTTTCTTGTGGAGTTCGAGCCGAGCAGTTTTATGTTTATTTCTATGATTGATAATTATAAATATATAGATATTTTAATCGGAAAGAGTAGTATGTATCAGTACAGTATTGCACCTATACGGGAGTGGAGTCCATATACGTTTGAATCTATCAAAGAAAGTTACGGTATGGATGATTTTATCTGGAAAACCGATGAAAACGGCGAGAAGATAGTGTACGATAAAAGTCCGTATGCCGTTGCCGGTGTTGAAAATGAAAAAATGTATTTGTTATATTTTAACGGAACGACTGTTCCTGCTGTTCGTCAAGATAGCACGTTTTTGAATCTGGTATCTATGACGGAAGTTTTATATGAAAAAGACGGAAGATTATCAAATAAGCAACCGTCTATTTATTTCGGATTTCGCGGTGGATTAAAATATTATTTATAATAATTTATATAAGGGAGAAAAACCAAATTGTAAAAAGTAGAGAGAATAAAAGCAAAAAAAGGAGAAAAGGAAAATGACTAAAAAGATATTGTGTGTTATAGCTGTTACTATTATGAGCTTGGGAATTTGTTTCGGGTGTGCAGATAATGCGCCGCTTCCGTATAATGCAATGGTTGTTGACGGCGGCATTGTAGCTGATAAAATTGATATGATACCGCAAATAGGATGTTTTACGGATGAGTTCTGGAAAGAAAACACCATAGGCGGTTTACTTTATAAAAATAAAAATTGGGATCCCAATGACGCGGAGAGCGAAGAGTATATTTACGATAAAATATCGCCGCAAGTTCGAATGCATACCGTTACAAATCAGGAAGAATATTATCGTGTTTTTTCAGAACCGATGGAAATTGATTTTGAAAAGGAGATGATATTGATTCATATTTGGAGAGAAGACGATAAATCAATTACAAAAATCAAAGATATAAAAGTGGAAAATGAAAAATTGATTTTAGAATTCAGTTCAAAAAATTCAGATAGTTGCGCACAACCGAATTATATGTGTTGTTATACTGTTTTCAAAATGGATAAACTTGAAGTTACTTCATTAGCCTTTTATTTGAACGGCAATAATTGGTCTGCAATGTTTGGGGAAGGAAGTAGCTGGTCTGATTATTATTTATAATATAAGGAGAGAAAGGGGAAATGAAAAAGGAATTAGAAAAATGTAAAAAAATTTCCACGAAACGGATAGTCTTAATTATTCTTGCGGTAATTTTAGTTGTATTTGTGTTTTTATGCTGTTTCGGAGAAAAGCCCGAACAGTTTACGGAAGAACAGCATATAGCACGGATAACGAGAAAGCTGAACAGGAAAATCAAAAAAAAGTTTTCGAACGTAATATTTTCGTTCGAATACGATTCGTTTGAAGTTTATCCGCTGTATAATCAGGACGAAAAACTCGAATTTTTTCTTGTGGAGTTCGAGCCAAGTAGTTTTATATTTATTCGTATGCGTAGCGGTTATAAGTATATTGATTTTTTAATCGGAAAGAGTAGTATGTATCAGCACAGTATTGCGCCTATACGGGAGTGGAGCCCGTATACGTTTGAATCTATCAAAGAAAGTTACAGTATGGATGATTTTATCTGGAAGACCGATGAAAACGGCGAGAAGATAGTATACGATAAAAGCCCGTATGCCGTTGCAGGTGTTGAAAATGAAAAAATGTATTTGTTATATTTTAACGGAACAGCTGTTCCTGCTGTTCGTCAAGATAGCACGTTTTTGAATCTGGTATCTATGACGGAAGTTTTATATGAAAAAGACGGAAGATTATCAAATAAGCAACCGTCTATTTATTCCGGATTTCGCGGTGGATTAAAATATTATTTATAATAATTTATATAAGGGAGAAAAACCAAATTGTAAAAAGTAGAGAGAATAAAAGCAAAAAAAGGAGAAAAGGAAAATGACTAAAAAGATATTGTGTGTTATAGCTGTTACTATTATGAGCTTGGGAATTTGTTTCGGGTGTGCAGATAATGCGCCGCTTCCGTATAATGCAATGGTTGTTGACGGCGGCATTGTAGCTGATAAAATTGATATGATACCGCAAATAGGATGTTTTACGGATGAGTTCTGGAAAGAAAACACCATAGGCGGTTTACTTTATAAAAATAAAAATTGGGATCCCAATGACGCGGAGAGCGAAGAGTATATTTACGATAAAATATCGCCGCAAGTTCGAATGCATACCGTTACAAATCAGGAAGAATATTATCGTGTTTTTTCAGAACCGATGGAAATTGATTTTGAAAAGGAGATGATATTGATTCATATTTGGAGAGAAGACGATAAATCAATTACAAAAATCAAAGATATAAAAGTGGAAAATGAAAAATTGATTTTAGAATTCAGTTCAAAAAATTCAGATAGTTGCGCACAACCGAATTATATGTGTTGTTATACTGTTTTCAAAATGGATAAACTTGAAGTTACTTCATTAGCCTTTTATTTGAACGGCAATAATTGGTCTGCAATGTTTGGGGAAGGAAGTAGCTGGTCTGATTATTATTTATAATATAAGGAGAGAAAGGGGAAATGAAAAAGGAATTAGAAAAACGTAAAAAAATTTCCATAAAACGGATAGTCTTAATTATTCTTGCGGTGATTTTGGTTGTATTTGTGTTTTTATGCTGTTTCGGAGAAAAGCCCGAACAGTTTACGGAAGAACAGCATATAGCGCGGATAACGAAAAGATTAAACAGGAAAATCAAGAAAAAGTTTTCGAAAGCGTGGTTTACGTTTGAATACGATTCGTTTGAAGTTTATCCGCTTTATAATCAGGACGAAAAACTCGAATTTTTTCTTGTGGAGTTCGAGCCGAGCAGCTTTATATTTATTTCTATGTTCGATGATTATAAATATATAGATTTTATATTCGGAATAGGGAGTATGTATCGCCATAGTGTGGGACCTATACGGGAGTGGAGTCCATATACGTTTGAATCTATAAAAGAAAGTTACAGTATAGATGATTATATCTGGAAGACCGATGAAAACGGCGAGAAAATAGTATACAATAAAAGCCCGTATGCCGTTGCGGGCGTTGAAAATGAAAAAATGTACTACTTTGGTGATGCGGGTGTGCCTGCCGTAAAACGCGGAGACAAATTTATAAATTTAGTTTCTATGACTGAAGTGTTGTATAGTGCGGACGGACGTGTTTCGAAATCACAACCGAAATTAGGCAACTATATAGTAG
>WSNJ01000078.1 GCA_013316045.1 Clostridia bacterium | reverse complement strand
ATTTTAGGAGATAATATTACTTATGGAAAAAATCGAGAAGCAGGCGATTACTGCCATACGCGTACTGTCGGCGGAAGGCGTCGAAGCCGCAAAAAGCGGACACCCCGGGCTTCCGCTCGGCGCGGCTCCGATAGGTTATACGCTTTTTGCCAAGCATCTTAAATATAACCCGAAGAACCCGAATTTCTTCAACCGCGACAGATTTATACTGTCGGCGGGGCACGGGTCGATGCTTCTTTATTCGCTTTTGCACGTATTCGGTTACGGCGTTACGAAAGAGGACCTTATGGGATTCCGTCAGCTCAAAACGCGCACGCCGGGACACCCCGAATACGGTCATACCGTCGGCGTGGAAACTTCGACGGGACCGCTCGGTCAGGGCTTTGCGAACGCGGTAGGCTTTGCGCTTGCCGAAAGTATGCTTGCGGCTAAGTTCAACAAACCCGATATGGAGCTTGTCGACCACTATACATACGTGCTTTGCGGCGACGGCTGTATGCAGGAAGGTATCGAGTCCGAAGCGGCTTCGCTCGCGGGGACTTGGGGCTTGAATAAGCTGATTTGTTTTTACGACAGCAACCGCATAACGATTGAAGGCGATACTTCTCAGGCGTTTACCGAAGACGTTAAAAAGCGCCACGAAGCGCAGGGCTGGAACGTTCTGTCGGTGGACGACGGCGAAGACATCGACGCCATAAGCGCGGCCATAACGCTTGCAAAGGCGGAAAAATCGCGTCCTACTCTTATAGTTGTGAATACGACGATAGGTTACGGCTCTCCGCTTGCGGGAAGCGCGGACTGCCACGGCGCGCCGCTCGGAGCGGAAAATCTCGCCGCACTCAAAAAGAATCTCGGCTGGAAAGCAAAGCCGTTCGAGCTTACGCCCGAAGTTGCAAAGCATTATCAGGAAATCGTTTCTTCGCTCTCGCGCTACGAGAACGAATGGAACAAGACCTGCAAGGCGTACAAGGCGGCGTATCCCGAAGATTACGAAGAATTCAACTCGTGGGTTAAGGGCAAAGTTCCCGAGCTTACGGAGATAGAAGACCTTTGGAAATTTGCCGACAAGCCCGACGCTACGCGCAACACGAGCGGCGCAATACTCAATAAGCTGTCGGATATTCTGCCGAATTTGGTCGGCGGTTCGGCAGACCTTGCGCCGTCGAACAAGACCTATATGAAGGGTAAGGGCGATTACGGCAAGGCCAGCCGCACGGGAAGAAACATTCATTTCGGAATCCGCGAGCACGCAATGGCGGCTATCACTAACGGGCTTACGTTGCACGGCGGACTTATAGGGTTTTGCGCTACGTTCTTCGTGTTCTCCGACTATATGAAGAACGCGATGCGTATGAGCGCGCTTATGAACCTTAACGTAACTTACGTTTTAACGCACGACAGCATAGGCGTGGGCGAAGACGGTCCTACGCACCAACCCGTAGAACAGCTCGTCGCTCTGCGCTCTATCCCGGGGCTTAAAGTTTTCCGCCCCGCGGACGGAAAGGAAACGGCGGCGGCTTACGCAAGCGCGCTTAACGGCAAAGGTCCTACCTGCATTTTGGGTAGCCGTCAGAATCTGCCTTGCTACGAGAATACGGGCGCGGACGCGCTCTACGGCGGTTATATCCTTGCGGACAGCGAAAAGGAAGTCCCCGACGTTATTCTTATGGCGAGCGGCTCGGAAGTTCAGCTTGTTATGCAGGCTAAGGAAAAACTCGACGCAATGGGCATTGACGCGAGAGTCGTAAGTATGCCTTGTATGGATTTGTTTGAAATTCAGACGCAGAAGTACCGCGACAGCGTTTTACCGAACGCGTGCCGCGCGAGAGTCGCGGTCGAAGCGGGTTCGTCGTACTCGTGGGGTCGCTACGTGGGACTCGACGGCGTATGCGTTACGATGGATACGTTCGGAGCGTCCGCGCCCGCAGACAAACTGTTTACTATTTACGGCTTTACGGCGGATAATGTTGTTGCGGCGGCTAAAAAAGCTATTAAGAACGCAAAATAGTCGGCGGCGCGGGCACGCACATATAGCGGCTACGTGCGGCACGTCGGCGCGGTTACGTATTTCTATATACGCGCCCTTGCCGACGAGCCGCCTGTTGCCGCTCTCTGCACGCACCCGCATCGCCTTGGTTTTTGGATAGGCTGATTTCAGGAGTTCTTATTCGTGGATTATAATTTTTTTTCGTTCCTTAACCGAATGAAATATATTAACCGTTGGGGGCTTATGCGGAACACGCGCGTCGAGAACGTGGCGGAGCATAGCTTTCAGACGGCTGTTATCGCGCACGCGCTCGCTTGCATAGAAAAGGTTATTTTCGGCGGTTCGGTCGACCCCGAAAAAGCCGCCGCGCTTGCGGTTTATCACGAAACGGCGGAAGTTATAACGGGCGATTTACCCACGCCCGTAAAGTATTTCAACGAAGAAATCAGGTCGGCTTATAAAGATTTGGAAAAGTACGCCGAGAAAAAACTTCTCGAAGGGCTTCCCGAAGAACTGAGAGCCGAGATAGGCGCGCTCGTAAGCCCCGACGATTGCGAAGAAAAACGGCTCGTCAAATACGCCGACAAGCTCGCGGCTTACGTTAAGTGCATAGAAGAAAAGAACTGCGGCAATAACGAGTTCGACAACGCGCTTTCCGCAACCGAAAAAGAACTCAAAGGCTATAAAAACCGCGCCGTCGATTACTTTATGAAAAACTTCGTCGGCGCGTATTATAAAAATCTCGACCAGATAATGTAAATATTTTTTGTGAAATAAAAAAGAGTGTTTTCCACACTCTTTTTTTAATTTGTTTACTTGTCGAAAGCGGGGGAGACGTCGTAAGGCGCGTCGGAGAGTTCTTTTATAAACAGGGCGCGGATATAGCCTTTGGCGGTAGAAGTGGAATGAACGAAAAACTGCTTGCCGTAGTAGTAGCGGGCGAGCTTGTAATATTTTGCATTGGTATGCAACGCGATTGCCTTAAAGCCTTTTGCGCTGCATTCGTTTATTACGGTTTTCAGAAGTCCCGAGCCTATGCCCGTATTGTTGATTTCGGGGTCTACGCCGAATCTGTAAACGTAGGCAAGCTCGGGGGAAAGCGCGGTGTAGCGTATCGAGCCCAAAATTTTCCCGTTTTCTTCCGCAACGAAAACGCGGTTGTTTTTTATATCGTTTTCGACCGTTCCGACCGTTTCGGACAGCGCTTTGACGGGCGCGGACGAATGCAGTTCGTCGCGGTACAGCGAGAACGATTTTTTCGTTATTTCGTTAATTTCTTTCGCGTCGGAAACCGCCGCTTCTCTTATCGTGGGCATATAATACTCTTTTATATCCGTTCCGTGGGCACAGTCGCGCGAAGCAATGTGAAGTTTAACGCATTGTTTCGCGATAAATGCGCCCCGAAAAAAACTATTTCATCAAAAGATACATTACGGCTTTCTGCGCGTGCAGGCGGTTTTCGGCTTGCTCGAAAATAACCGAGCGCGGGCTGTCGATAACTTCCGCCGTAACTTCTTCGCCGCGGTGTGCGGGCAGGCAGTGCATAAATACAGAATCTTTCGCCGTCTTTTGCATAAGCTCGGCGTTAACCTGATACGGCATAAGCGCGTTTTCTTTTTCTTTCGATTTTTCCTGACCCATAGAGAAGAACACGTCGGAGTAGATTACGTTAGCGTCCTTAGCCGCCGCGTCCACGTCGGACGTTACCCAAACTTTGCCGAATTTCTGGGCTTCTTCGAGTACTTGCGGGTTCGGTCCGTACCCGTCGGGCGAGCAAATGCAGACTTCCATTCCGACTTTCGCGCCGGCAAGCATAAGCGAGTGAGCAACGTTGTTGCCGTCGCCGAAGTAGGCGAGCTTTATGCCTTGGAACGAGCCGAACGCTTCGTAAACCGTCAAGATGTCGGCGAGCGCCTGGCAGGGGTGGTAATCGTCGGTAAGTCCGTTTATTATCGGCATATTGCCGTACTGCGCGAGTTCGTTCAAATCGTCCTGCTTAAACGTTCTTATCATAATGCCGTCTATGTTGAAGCGGTTCATTACCATAACGGTGTCGTGAATCGTTTCGCCGCGTCCGAGCTGAATGTCCGACGACGACAGAAACATCGGGTAGCCGCCGAGCTGGCGTATGCCTTGCTCGAAAGAGATTCTCGTGCGCGTGGAAGATTTGGCGAAAATCATTGCGAGCGTTTTGCCCTTTAAGTATTCGTGCTTCTTGCCTTTCTTCTGCATAAATTTCAGCTTTAAGGCACAGCTTAAAATTTCGTATATTTCGTTGACCGAATAGTCGGCGAGCGTTAAAAGATGCTTGTGTTCGAGTTTGCCTTTCGGCTTGTAAGATGCAAGGTCCATAGTGCGATTTTTCTCCGATTTGTAAAATAGATTTTTATTGTAGCATAATTTTCGTAAATTGGCAAGTAATACAGGTAATAGCAAGGCGGCGGAGAACGGTGCGGAAACGTGCAACGGGCGGCAAGTCGGCGACGGGAGTTTATTTCGCATAAATTACCGAGCCGACTTTTACACACGTAGCTCGTACACGTGCCGTTCTCAGCCGAGCGCGTAGCGCGAACGCCAAGGCGCAGCCTTATACGCCGCCTAAATATTGGTGTTGGCAAACAGCTCCCCGAGCGCCGCCGCCATAGCGTTGACTTCTTCTTCCGTAATCGTATACGGCGGAGCGAATCTGAGCGAATTATTGCCCGCGGCGTTGAGAACGAAACCTCTCGACAGCATTTTGCCTACTACTTCGGCGGCTTTCAGTTTTTCGCTTAATACTACGGCTTGCAGAAGTCCTTTTCCGCGCAAGTCCTTTACGAAGTTGTGCTTTTTCAGCTTGCTGAGTTTCGCGTTAAGATAGTTGCCCATAAACTCGACGCGTCCGAGCATATCGGTGTTTTTGAGTTCTTCGACTACGACGAGAGCCGCGGCGCACGCAAGGGGATTGCCGCCGAAAGTCGTGCCGTGGTCGCCCGGGCGGAACGCTTCGGCAACTTCTCCGCGCGCAAGACACGCGCCTATCGGAAAACCGCCGCCCAAACCCTTTGCGAGCGTTACTATATCGGGCTGAATTCCGTAGTGCTCGAAGCAGAACAGCTTGCCCGTTCTTCCCATACCCGTCTGCACTTCGTCGATTATGAACAGAATGCCTTTCGACTTGCAGAGCGCGTAGGCGTTTACGAGATAGTCGTAAGTTGCGGGGCATACGCCGCTTTCGCCTTGAATACATTCGAGCATAACGGCTCCTACGTCGTCCGTTACGGCGTCTTTAAGCGCTTCGAAATCGTTGTACGGCACGTGAATAAATCCGTCGGGCAACGGCGCGAACGGCTTGGAATATTTTTCCTGTCCCGTAGCCGTTACCGTTGCGAGCGTTCTGCCGTGAAACGAGTTGTTCGCCGTTATTATCTTCGGACGGTTTTCGCCCTTTGCGTAAAAATATTTGCGAGCGAGCTTGATTGCGGCTTCGTTCGCTTCCGCGCCGCTGTTGCACAGCATCATTTTCGTGAAAATCGTTCCGTCGAGCAGTTTTTCGCATAGCTTGACCTGCGGCACGTTGTAGAAAATATTAGAAATGTGCATTAGGCGCGACGCCTGTTCCGAAATCGCGGCGACGAGCTTGGGGTGGTTGTAGCCTAAGCAATTTACGGCTATGCCGCCCATAAAGTCGGTGTATTCCTTTCCGCTCGTGTCGTACAGTTTGTTTTTTTCTCCGCGCTCGAAACATACGTTCAGGCGGTTGAACATATTCATATGATTTTTGGCGTCGAGTTCTTTTATTTCTTTGAAGTCCATATAGGTTATTAAATCTCCTGTTGTTTAGCGAAGTTTAACGCACTATTGCAAGACGTATACGCCCTAAAACTTTGTTACCATTGTGCCGATGCCCGAATCCGTAAACAATTCCAAAAGTATCGAGTGCGTTATCGTTCCGTTTATTATAAGCACGTTCTCTATTCCGTGTTCTATCGCGTTTATACAGCTTTTTACCTTGGGTATCATTCCGCCGCTTATAGAGCCGTCGGCTATCATACTTTCGATTTGCTTGACCGTAATGTGGGGGATAAGCGACTTGGGGTCTTTTTCGTCCTTGCGTATTCCGTCTATGTCGGTTAAAAACATAAGTTTTTCGGCGTTCAGCGCGCCGCCTATCGCTCCCGCGGCGGTGTCGGCGTTTATGTTGTAGCTTTCGCCGTTCTTGTCTACGCCTATCGTTGCGATAACCGGAATATAGTCCGCCGTGAGCGAACGCAACAGTTTGTCGTTAATATTCTTTATAACGCCTACGTAGCCGTAATCGACGCCGTTTGTCGGCGGCATTTTTTCTACTTCTATAAGGTTGCCGTCGCTTCCGCAAAGACCTATCGCCTTAACGCCGAGCGTGTTCAGAGCGGCTACTATGCTCTTGTTTATCTTGCCGCCGAGTACCATTCTTACGACTTCCATAGTTTCTTTCGTCGTAACGCGCAAGCCGTTTATAAACTCCGATTCTATACTCAGCTTTTTGAGCATAGCGTTGATTTCGGGTCCGCCGCCGTGTACGAGCACGGGGTTTACGCCGACTATTTTGAGCGTTGCCACGTCCTGCATAATCGTGCGCAGAGTTTCGGGACTGTTCATTGCGTTTCCGCCGTACTTAATCACGATTGTTTTGCCGCTGTATCTGCTTATATACGGCAATGCTTCTACTATAATATTGGCACGGTTTATTATTTCTTCGCGTGAAAAATTCATATCTGTCTCCTTCGGGGTTGCATACGGGGCACATATAACGGCTACGTGCGGCACGGCGGCGCGGTTACGTATTTTCCGTATACGCGCCCTTGCCGACGAGCCGCCTGTTGCCGTTCTCTGCACTCGTCTGCAACCCCTTTGCTTTTCGGCGCACCGCTCTCCGCCGCCTTTGTTCTTTTGGCGCGCCGTCAAAAGAACATATCTTTTACAATCCGTTTGCGCAGAGCGGCAAACCTTTGCGTTCGTCGAGTCCGAACATTACGTTCATATTTTGAACGGCTTGACCTGCCGCGCCCTTGATAAGGTTGTCGACGCACGATACTATTATAACCTTATTGAGCCGTTTGTCAACCTTATAGCCTATCTTGCAGGTATTACTGCCTACTACCCATTTGAGTTCGGGCAGAGTTCCCTCGGGAAAAACGGAAACGAAAGTTTCGTTGCCGTAGTACTTTTGATAAGCGGCGGCGATTTTTTCACCCGTTGCGCCGTTTTGCAAGTCGGCGTAAACCGTGGAAAGTATTCCGCGCTTGACGGGCAGAAGGTGGGGCGTGAACGACAGCGCGACTTTCTTTCCGTCGACCGAGAGTTTTTCTTCGATTTCGGTAGTGTGGCGGTGGGTGGTAACGGCGTACGCTTTGAAATTTTCGTCGGTTTCGCAATAGCTGTACGCTACGTCCGCTTTTCTTCCCGCGCCCGTAACGCCCGACTTCGCGTCGATTATGATTCCGCGTTCCGAAATAAGGTTTTCCTTAATCAGCGGGTACAGCGGCAGAATCGACGAAGTGGTATAGCAACCGGGATTTCCGACTATTCTCGCGCTCTTGACTTTGACGCGGTTTATTTCCGTAAGTCCGTAAACGGCTTCGGCGTTAAGCTCCTTTGCGGGGTGAACTACGCCGTAGGTTTTTTCGTACAGGTCTATATCGTCGTAGCGGAAGTCCGCCGACAAGTCGATAACTTTAACGCCGCACGAGATAAGCTCCGCTCCGAAAGCCGCGCTCGCCGCGTGGGGCAGACACGTAAACGCTACGTCGCACGCTTTCGCGCATTCTTTCGCGTTAGGGTCTTTGTATTCGACGTCGCCGTAATACGCCGACAGAGCGGGGTACAGTTCGGCGACTTTTACGCCTGCGTTCGAGCGGCTCGCCACATAAGTAACTTTAACGCCGTCGTGATTCGCAAGCAACCGCATAAGCTCGAAGCCCGTGTAGCCGTTGGCGCCTATTATTCCGATTTTTACCATAAGATTAACCCATAGAGTTTTATTTTGGTTTGGGCGTGCAGTCGCGCGGAAGACGTGCAACAGGCGACAAAAGGCGACGGGAGTTTATTTTTACATAAATGACCGAGCTTTTTGTCGCACGTAGCGCGTATGCCGTGATGACTGCGCGCCCAAACAGTATTATTATACATAATTCTGTATAAATATGCAACCGTTTGAATAAAGATTTACGAAATTAAGTTTTGTATTTATATATAATATAGTAAAAACGTTCAAACGCGAATTAAAGTGAGCCGCGAATTTATTTATTTTGTATAATTTTGCCCGCAATTTTTGGTTATTCTGCGATTGATAATATAGTGATAGAT
>WSNJ01000077.1:6740-8418 GCA_013316045.1 Clostridia bacterium | reverse complement strand
GTTTTACTATATCACTGTGGTGATATAGTGCTTAGGCTTTATGCGATTTAATATGGCGTAAAGCCTTTTGTTTTATAGTGTTTTCAGAAGTTACCTCGGAAACGATTTGGGGCAGAAAAAAAGTTACCTTTTTCCAAAACAATTTTTTCAATTTTGGGGCAGCCGCAATTTGACGCAAAGGGTGTAAAATCGTTTCTAGATACCAAAAACGGCTTAAAATGGGCGGGGTAACGGGGTTTTTGCTTCAAGTCCCGTCACCTCGACCAACCGGGTTCTTTTTTAAGAACCGATACGTAAAATCACAAGTATCCACCAAAACTGCTTGTGGTTTTATTTTTTATGCGGAATATTTGAATAAACGGTTGGATGAATATTTGAAGATACTTACGGCATAAGCAAAGGAAGAGTTGTGCGTGAATAACGTATGCAAAGAAATATTCAAAGCGGTACACGAGGGGAAGTGGCTGAGCATTGAATATAAAAATCAAGAAGATAAAGTTACGCGGTATTGGATTGGTATTAAAAATATCAACGTGGAAAGGCGCACTTTATTGGTTGAGGGTTTGCATCTTGCAAATTACACGTTAAAGGAATTGACGATTTATATCGACTCCATACTTTCCGCATCGATTATAGACGGTTCTTATTATGCCGTAAATAATAAGCTTGTAGAGAATATAAAAACATATCCAACCAAATATAAAGAGCTGTTTTCAAACGTTGTAAACATAAAAATTCTTAACTATCTTGCCGACTGCAATCGTATGGATACTACGCCGTATCGTAGCGATTACGCATTATTGGAGCATTTTGATGAAGATTGTTTAATAACGGGCTCGTACAAATTAACCAAATGGATAAGTAATACTTCAAACGACGGAGATGCTTGTGCGTTTATTGGGCGGAAGACCTATTGGTTTGAATTTCGGGGCAGAGATTTTCGCGCCGAAATTTGTAAGGGAAAATTCGGGCGAAACTAAGACTTTGCGTAAGGAATTTTAATCGTTCTATCCGCGCATACTACAATAAAAGCATAAAATGCGGGGAGAAACAAAGTGGAAAACGAAAAGAAAGTTGCGCTTATAGTCGGCGGGTCGACGGGGATAGGATATCATACGGCGGCGAAGCTGCTCGAAGCGGATTACACGGTGTACAATCTTTCGCGCGGCAAGGCGGAGCTTGACGGGATTAAGAATCTGCGTGCGGACGTGGAGAAAACGGAAGAACTCGAAGCGGCGATAGACGGGTTTGCGCAAAAGGAAGGCAGACTCGACCTGCTTGTGTATTCGGCGGGCTACTCGATGGCGGCGCCGGTGGAGCACGTAATGCTCAAAGACGTGTACAGGCTGTTCGAAGTCAACTATTTCGGTGCGCTGAAAACCGTCAAAAAGATTCTGCCGATAATGCGCGACAGCGGCGGCGGTCGCATTATCCTGGTGAGCTCGATGGGCGGCGTAATGCCGATAGCGTTCGACTCGTTTTACAGTTCGTCGAAAGCGGCGCTCGATATGTTGGCGCGCGGGCTTAATATGGAAGTCCGCCCTTACGGTATTTACGTAACGTCGGTGCAACCCGGCGGAGTGGCGACGCGCTTTACGTTCAAGCGCAACATATACGAAAGCTCGCAGGTCGGGGACTACGCGGACGCAATGCGGCGCGCTACCGTTTCGCTCGAACA
>WSNJ01000077.1:0-6640 GCA_013316045.1 Clostridia bacterium | reverse complement strand
CGCAGGTCGGGGACTACGCGGACGCAATGCGGCGCGCTACCGTTTCGCTCGAACAAATCGAGCAGGGCGGAATGACGCCCGAAGCCGTGGCGGACGAGATAATTTCGATAGCGCACTCGAAAAATCCGCCTGCGGAATCGGCGATAGGCTTGAAAAACAAGACTTTTAAGTTTGCGCAGAAGATATTACCCGAAAAATTTTCGGATTCGATAAACAGTAATATGTACGAAAGTTAATGCAATTAAAGCATATATATAGTATAATAGAAAAATGAAAATAGCTTCTACGTATTATTATCCGAAATTTTCGCGCTTGCCCGCGGCTTTCGACGGCTTTACGGTCGCGCACGTTTCGGACTTACATAACGCAAATTTACACGGACTTTTGGAAAAGAAAGTTGCCGAAATCAAGCCCGATATAACGGTTATAACGGGCGATATAATTCACGTGGACGGAGATTATGCGCACTCGCTGACCGTTGCGACTGCGCTTGCGGAAATCTCGCCTACTTATTACGTAAGCGGCAATCACGAAAGCGTTCTTTCGTGCTTTAAGGAGTTCGCGGACAAAATGCGCGCGGTCGGCGTCAAAATTCTCGACAGCGAAACGGAAATGCTTCGGCGCGGCGACGGCGAAATCGCGCTTATAGGAATGAGCGACCCTACGTTTTTTACCGCTCCGCAAGGCGGCGTTAAGAAAGACGCGTTCAAGCAAAGGCTCGACGAACTTTTAAGCGAGATTCCCGACGGAACGTTCAGAATGGTTTTGTCGCACCGCCCCGAGCTGCACGAATTTTACGCGTCGCGCAATATAGACTTAACGTTTACGGGGCACGCTCACGGCGGACAGGTGCGCTTTCCGCTTATAGGCGCGCTGTACGCTCCGAATCAGGGGCTATTTCCGCGCTATACGGACGGAATGAAACGCGGCGGCGAACAACGTTATACGGTTATAAGCCGCGGACTCGGAAAGTCGAACCCCGTTCCGCGGATATTCAACCCGCCCGAACTCGTAACCGTAATTTTGCGCGTCGAGTCGAATTTTAAGAAACAAAAGTAATAAAAAAATGCGATTAAGGTTAGTAAAATGTTTGCATTTGTAAAAATTAGTGATATAATATAATTGTAGAAAAATGTAAATTTTCAAGGGAGGCTGTAAAAAAATGTCGCTCAAAAAACACGGCGTCAAAATATTCTTCGGAATATCTTGTTTTTTGTTGGCGCTTTCCTTGGTTTTTTCGGCATATTCTTATGCCCGCTATGTTTCGTCTGCCGATTTCGGGGCTTCCGACGTCGGTACTATGAGCATAGATTGTGAGTTTACGGTAAATCACGGGGGGGGGGAGCTCCTCATTTATAAACGCGCCCTTTGTTCAAAGGGTAACCGAGAATACTCCTACCGTCCAAATGAATTCGTGGGCGGAGTCTTATATCACTCTTAAAAACAAGGGCGCACCCGACGGGTTAGCTTACGAATACGGTTTTGTATTATATTTGCCGCAAGAGTTTGCCGAACGCGCAATGTTTCAGTTCGTCGAACTCAAATCCGCGTCCGATTCGCGCGACGAAGAAGACGCGGCAACGCGTTTGGCGGCGGCAAAAAAGGCGAGTGAAATTTACAAGCTCAACCTTACCGATACGGACGCGACAAATCCCGACTTGCGCAAACTCGAAGTCGTTACGCAAACGGACGGAAACGTTGCGGTAGAAAACGATTATCGTGAACTTATAGGAGCAAACGGCGAAAACGAACTCGGAATAGATTCGGATAATTATTGCGCCGTCTTGCAGAAAAAGATTTACACGTCGACGGTTAAAAGTACGTTTTCAACGTATTATACCGACGCTTACGGAGTTGACCGTTTTATAGCGCCCGTTGCCGTTTCGACAGTCAAAGAAATGCGGTTTTACAGAATAACCGTAAATCTTTCGTATACGCCCGACCCGACCGAATACGTACTCGGCGGCGGCGAAA
This sequence comes from Clostridia bacterium, assembly GCA_013316045.1. Classification (GTDB taxonomy): domain Bacteria; phylum Bacillota; class Clostridia; order Christensenellales; family Pumilibacteraceae; genus RACS-047. Next base: position 4,666 of record WSNJ01000077.1, on the reverse strand, counting down.
ACAAAACGTTTCTGTTCAGACTTGTTTTGCTCGAAGCACGCGATTCGGAAGTGTTTACGGGCGAAACGTTCGATTATTCCGCGCTGTGGGAAACGGACGAAAGCGGTGCGTATACCGTACCGAAAGACGGCGCGGGCGGTTTGCCGATTACGGAAGACAAATTTGAAATTCGTTGGAAGCAAGCCGCGGATTTATCTTACGTATTCGATAACGGCAACCCCGTTATGGAAATCAGCGAAAAAAACGGTAACGATTGGAAAACGGTCGTCCCGCGCGTGTGCGTGGGGCTTACGACGCCCGCGAAAATATCCGTCGTGTTTACGCAAATCGCGTAAATGCAAGACGGCTTTTTTTCGTATAAATATTTTTTGAAAAAGGAGCTTTCGGCAAATTGAAAAAAACGGCGGATAAATCAAAGGTTTATCTTATGCTTTCGACGGTGTTGTTATCGGTGGCAATGCTTGTCGCGTCGCTGTCTTTTTCGCTGTCGGATGCAAAATACGTTACGGAAAAGGACGGCGCCGATTTGGGTTACGAAACTCAGATGCCTGCCGAAGTAAAGTCGCAACAGGATTTATTCAACGCGATTACAAGCGGGTACGGCTACGTTAAACTGTCCGACGCGCTGAGCGGACCCATAATAATGACGGGCGATTCGCTCGACCTTAAAAACGATTTGACTATCGACCTTAACGACAACGAAATTACGCGCAACGACCGCAAAAGTATTCTCATAGTTCCCGATAACGTAACGCTTACGGTGGTGGATACGGGCGAAAACGCAAGCGGCGGACTGTACAATCCTATCGGAAGCGTGCTTACCGTGAACGGCGGAACGCTGAACGTATTCGGCGGAAAGTTCGAGAGCGGACCGCGTCCGACAGAGTATTACGGCAACCTTTCAAAAAGCGAAGGCGCGGATTATGAAGTTAAAAATGTGGATTGGCTCGACGGCAAAGGCAACGTTTTAAGCTCGCCGCCGCTCGGAAAGACGGACGTAATGCCGATTCTGAAAGTGCGGAGCGGCGTTTCTTCCGCTTCGGACAGCGGCAACGTTTATTTCGATAAAGATTATGTAAAGAACGGCGTTACGTATATTTCGCGCGATACTTATTGCTACGTGGCGGCAAGCGAAGGCACAAAAAACGAACTTGCGTCGCTCGACGTATCGAAAGCTCACTATGCATACAAGTACAGAGTAAACAAGAGCGATTGGTCGTACATCCCGAAACCGTATGACGAAACGGTTTCGGAAAATTCGCTCGAAGTTATGGTTTTCGCATACGAGAAAGACATAGCCGCGTCTATGGAAACGACGGACCCCAAAACGGGAGAACAAATAACGGACTATGAAACGAACCGCCCGTCCGAACCGCAATACGCCGCCGTTTCGATGAACGGCGGAACGCTTAACGTAAACGTTGCGACCGACAAGGGGAATCTGACCGACGCAGGCAGTTTTTATTCGTACTTCGGCACGTGGAAAACTTATTGCGTTCTTATGAACGGCGGCGTTATGGACGTAACGACTTCGGGCAAATTCCAAACGGTCAATCCCGAAACGCTGCCTGCGCTCGACCCGACAACCGAAACGCGTTCAAATTCCGCAAAATACGGCGAAAGCGCGTGTATACTGTGCACAAAAGGAGCGCTTAACATAAAGAAAATCGCGTCGGCAACTTCGTATAACGGAAGCGTAATTTCGGTAAGCGGCGGCTCGGTAACGATGCGGGATACGGCGATTACAAAGTCGGTTACGCTTTCGCACTCGGACGACCCGTTTTTCAAAGACGTATCGTTTACCGATACGGACAGGGCGAGCGAATTCCCCGATAAAACGCAGTACCGCGACGCGGCGCTGTTTATAAACGGCGGCGCGCTCGAACTTGCAAATACGAGCGTTTCGGTAGAGAAAAATATTTCGGCTGCCTATCCGCTCGGAAGTTTTAATGACGATATAGGCGAGATAACGGAATCGGAGCGTCCGCAGACTACGTTCGGGATTCTTTCGCGCGGGCGTTCCGAAACAGAGCAGGGTTCGGCGGTAAGCGTAAGCAGTCTTTTTGCCGAAGACGTAAATTTCGTCCTGAACGGCGCGCATTCTTACGGCGTTTTTGCAACGCGCGGTATAGTAGACCTTACGGGCGGCTCGATAACGCTTAACGGCGTTCGGCAGAACGGGAGAAAAGACGCTGTCGCGTGCTACGGCGTGTATGCCGTAAACAAAACCGGTGCGGAAGGGCGTTCGGCGGATATAAGACTGCATAATTGCAATATGCGGCTCGGAGAAGAAACCGTTTATCAGGGCGAAGACTTGCCGTTCGGCGGCGGATTCGACGGCAATAAGCGCGTTGCGTCCGTAGGCGTTTATCTCGATTCGAGCGAGTATTCGGGCGGAAAGGTAACGCTCGACAATTCGCAGATTCACTCTCAGGAAATCGGAGTTGCGGTAAACGACGGCACTCTTACGTTTGAAAACGGCGGAACTATACACGCTTATAACGCTTCGGCCGTCGCATTGCGCGGCGGCGATATAAAGTTCGACGCCGAAACGCCCGTTTCGGAAAATTCCGCGCCGAATATTTACGAAATTATTTGTTATATCAACAGTCAAGCGGAACCCGCTTCGCAGTGCAAGGTTGACGACGGCAACGCGAAAAAAGCGGGAACGCACCTTTACGAAATCTTTATGCCTTGGGAAAGGAACGGCGTCGTTTACGAGAATACCAACGCAATACGCGTTACCGGCGGTTCGCTTACGGCTACGGGCGCCGCAAAACTGAACGTAACTTTCCGCGGGCTATTCAACGACTATGATATGTATAACGTCGAGGACGTTCCGAGCGTATCCGACGACGATACTTATTTCGACAATATTGTAGTCAAGAGCTTTGCGATTGCCTGTACGGAGCAGGACGGACACAACTCAAACATAACGATAAAGCGCGCCGAAATCGAAACGAGCGTAGGCGGAGGAATTAAGGTGCAGGGCGGGACGATAACGCTCGGCGACGAGAATTCGGGCAAAGACGATATAATCGTAAATACTACGGGCAATCAACACTATTACAAGCGCAGCACGGTAACCGAAAAGCATTTGGGCGAAACATACAACGCGTGGCATTTCTATCCGAATTTGGGCGGCGGTCATTCGGTGGTTGCGCGGAGCGGGAATATAAATATCTTTAACGGCACGTATACGGCGCAATATTCAAACGGTATTGCCGCAACGGGAGCGAACGTAACCGTCAATATTTATAACGGTACGTTTCAGGGCAATATGAAACACGATATGGAAAAACCCACGAATAACGTTGCGAACGGTTGCTACGATTTGTTTAAGCGTTGGGGAAATCCCAAACCGCTTGTTACTACGGTCGTAGGTCCCGCGAGCCACTACGGGCTGAAAGTTATTGGTGCGGCAACCGTTAACATAAAGAACGGGACGTTCGACGGGGAAAACGGCGGTATGTTCGTCCGCGGCGGCGACGGGTTGGCTAACGTGAATATATACCGTGGCGTTTTCGGCGACAGCGGCAGCGGACAGGACGGCGTCGTTATTTCCGAAAACAGCAACGTGTGGTTCGGGGCTTACACGAAAGAAGATTTGAAAAACGAAAACCATCTCGGAGAAAACGAAGATTTCAACCCCGATTTGCAGTCGCTTATAAGCGTAAAAGCAAAGCAGTTTCCGATTTCGGTAAACGATATAGTGGGCGGCGGCAATGTAAACGTAAACGTTTATTACGGAACTTACGAAGCTACGCAGGATACGACGGATTACGGTTTCGGACATATAGACGATATGCCGAACGTTAAATTTGCGATTTACGGGTTCGACGACGGTGTGAGCGGCAAGGCTTTAAGCAACACTTATTTGTTGAACGACGGCAATAAAAAGTCGGATTATGCGGCAAAGAATTATATAAGAAATTATTCGACTTACGGTTCCACGACTACATATTGGGACAAAAATTACTCGTATTTTACGCACGCCTGAAAATTCCGATACGGGCGGAAGTCCTTATCGTTAATATATAATAAAAATATTTTCCAAAAAGGAGAAAAGAAAAATGGAAGAAAGAAAAACACGCAAAAACAAACGCCTTTTAATCGTTTCGGCAATGCTTATATTGCTTTTGGCAATATTGTGTATAGGCGGCGTTACGTTTGCGAAATACGTAACGAAAACGGACGTTCCCACGCAACAGGCTACCGTAGCCAAGTGGGGTTTTGTGGTAACGGCAAATACGGACAACTTATTCGGCGAAAAATATAAGTATGACGGAACGTCCAAATCTACGATAACGACCGACGCGAGCGGTCTCAGCATTGCCGCAGACAGCACGGGCGGAAAACGCTTAGCCCCCGGAGCAAGCGGCTCGATGAGTATATCGATAGGCGGAAAAGCGGAAGTCGCGTCGACGATAGCTTTTACAAAAGGTACGATAAAAGATATTTCGATTAAGTATGACGCTTACACGAAAGACGACGAAGAAGAAACTCCCGTTGCTGCGGGAACGTATGTGCCTGTAAAATGGACGCTGAAAAAAGGCGGTACGGAAATACCTACCACTAACAAGACGCTTAGCGAATGTTTGGACGCTGTTGTTTCCGATATACTCAGAACTCTGGGTATTGCGGACGGCGCGATAATACCGCCGAA
>WSNJ01000076.1 GCA_013316045.1 Clostridia bacterium | reverse complement strand
GAGTGTATTTTGACATACTCGACCGAGCGCGCGCGGCAAACGTAGCGGAAAGACGCGCCGCTATACAACCCCGAATTACTTGCGGGTTGCGGAGCTCATAGCTTTCAAAAGCGAACTCAACGCTTCATTCAGTTTACGCTGTTGTTCGGGCGTTTTGTTTTCGGGCTTTGCGCGCTCTTGCTGTAAAAGGAGCGCAACTTCTTTCATAGTGGCGAGCGGAGCGCCGTCGCGGTTTATCTGTTCTATGCGCGCTATTACGCCGTCTGCCGAACTGCCGCCGCTTGCCGCCGCGGGAGCTTCCTGTACGGGCGGCGGAGTTACGACGGTCTGAGCCGTTTGCGCGGGCTGAACCGGCGGAGTTACGACGGTCTGAGCTTCCTGCGCCGCCTGTTGCTGAGCCGCCTGAGCCGCGCGCGCTCTTTCGATAGCCGCGTTACGGGCTTCGGCGCGCTGGCGCTCTCTCTCGGCCCTTTCGGCTTCTTCTCTCTCCCGCCTGATTTCTTCTTCGATTTCGTTAAGCGTGTCGTTTTTCGGCGCGCTTTCGGCAACGGGTTCTTCTTCTATCTCGATATCGAGTTTATTGCTCTTTTCAAACGTGGAATCGTAAGACGCGCTTTCCACAACCGGCTCGGTCGTTACCGTTTCGGTTACAACGGCGTCGCCGACGATAGGTTCTTCCGCGTATACGGGGACTTCGTCCGTAACGACTTCTTCCGCGTTCTGCGCCGCGCGAGCCTGCTGACGAGCCGCCGTTTCCGCGCCGTCGTAGTTGCCGCCCTTCGACAGCTTGTCGAGCGCGTCGATATATTTATTATAAGTTTTTACGGCGCCGTTATAGTTTACCGACGAAATTATTCCCGCAACGAGCGAAAACACCGCGCCGACTATCGCAACGACCGCAACTCCTTCAAAGCCGCCGAAAAGCGGGAACACTCCGAAAGCGATTGCCGTTACGATAAGCGAAGTAAATATCATTGCCGTGGTAAAGCGGGACGCAAACGACGCCGCGTAAGGTCCGACTATGCAGGCGTCGAAATTTATAACGTCGCTCGGCTTTTCGCCCGTCATTTTCGCGCGCTTGTAGAGCTTGCGTATTTTAATCGGCATATTTTTGGCGGTTTCGGTCGCGTTCTTCGCCGATTGCGCTTTTAAGAACTTTTTCGCGCAGGATTTGAACTTGTTCAAATCGCCGCCCACGAACGTAAGCACGACGCCGACTATAAACACGACGGCAATAACGCCCAAAAGGCAATAAGCCCACATATCCGCGTTTAACTTGGTCAGATAGTTACCGATAGTTTTAAGCATAAAATAAATCTCCTATCATATATGTACGCACACAAGGCATTTTATTATTCCTTATACAAGATTATATCATATACAAAAATATTTTTCCACAATTTTTGCGAAATATTTTCGTTAATTTTAGAAAAAATGCCGTTTTTTTACGGTTTCGGACTGAATTTCGGTAAACGACGACGACGAAAACGAGTAAATATACTTTTTCAGTACGGGTTTTTTAAGCAGTTTTTCCACGGCGCGCGCGTAAAGCGAAATCTGTTTTTCGTAAGAGATAAGCCTTTGGGCGTCGATTTCACCCGTTTTGTAGTCGACGACTATGTATCCGTCGCCCGTTTCGACGAGAAAATCTATTATCCCCTGCACCAAAATATCGCCGTTTCCGTCCGCGCCCGCGATTTCGGCGGAAAGGTTGACGATAAACGGCAGTTCGCGGTAGACGCGAACGTCTTTTGCAAAAGTTTCCAAATCGGAAACGCAAGCGTCTTTTGTAAAAGTTTCCATTTTGGAAACACCTATGCCCGATAAAAAAGTTTCCATTTTGGAAACGGCTGTTTTAATCGCCTTGCGGTTTACGAGCGCGCATTCGTTCGGGAACGCGGCTTCAAGCCGCTCCCACTCGCTGTCGAACGGCGCGCCGAAATCGGCGTTCTGCATTATAAGGTGATACGCCGAGCCTATCTCCGCACCGCGTTCGTCGTCGGCAAATACGGCTTTTGCGGCAGGCGCTTCGTTTTCGTCGGCGGCGGTATGCGCGAGCGCGGTAACGGTTACCTTGTGCGGAACGCGTTTTGCCTGCGCTTGCGGCGCGATGTATCGCCTGATTTCGTCTTTGAGCGCGGCGGAATAAACGTTTTCGGTCGGTCTTACGGCGACCGAACAGCTTTCGGCAAGCCTTGCGCAATCGTCCGTATCGTAGATTTGCGCAAACTCTTTTACGTGCGGATACAGCCAATCGAAACAGCTTTCGGCTTTATCGGCGCGCTGTTTCGTTTCGGGCAGTTTTTTCGCCGAGCCGCATATAAACAGCGTGTTTTTAGCGCGCGTTAACGCCACGTATAAAATACGCATTTCTTCTTCTTTGAGCCTGTGCTCCTTTTCGAGCTTCATTCTTACGTGCAGGCACGTGTCGGAAGCGGTTTTTTCGTCCGCGTCGAAGCATTTGAGCGAAAGCCCCGAATCGGCGCCCAACAGTACGCTTCCGCTAAGCTCGCGCTTGTCGAACTTTTTGCCTATGCGCCCTAAAATTACGTGCTTGAATTCGAGTCCCTTCGACGCGTGAACCGTCATTATTCTCACGGCGTCGGTCGGCGGCGCGGCTTCGAGCATAGGACTTTCGCGCTCTATGCTCTTTAAGAACGTATCGACCGAACCGTCGTATGCCGCACTTTCGGCAATATCGAGAAACCGGGCAAGCTCGCGCGCCGAAACTTCGCCGCCCGATTTGGAATAGACGTATCTGAAATAGTCGTTTTCGGCGCAGATAACGCCGAGCAGCCGCGAAACCTTTACAGCCGACGACAACAGCGTATAACGCTCGAATTTTCCGTAGAAGTTTTTAAGTTTGGCTTGCAAGCTCTTATCGGCTTTCGGAGAACCGCCGTCCGCGTTTGCATAGTCCGCAGCCGCGAGATAAAAGAATCTCTCGCCCGCGCGGGAAATTTTGCGCTTATCGTCCCACTCGCGAATTTCGGCGATTTCGTCGTCGGTGAACGCGCCGAAATACGAGCGCATTACCGAGCAGAGCGCTATATCGTCGCTGTGGTTGTTTATAAACTTCAAAACGCAGATTAGCGCGTTTACGTCGGGATTTTCGGTCGCCGCGCGCGTATCGGAAACAAAGTACGGGATATTCCTTTCCGCGAGCTTGCGCGTAAGTATCTTTACGTACCGACCGCGCATTGCGCGCAACAGCACGGCTATATCCGACGGCGCGTTGTCCCCGTCCGCTAAAAGCCGCTCTATTCTTGCGGCTATAAGCGCGGTTTCCGCGTCGTAAAGGTCGGTTTCGTTAACCGGGTTTACGTGCTCTTTTACGCTGTATATCTTCGGCTCGGCGGGCGGAGCTTTCTTATCGGACACGACGAAAGCCGCCGACACCGCGTTACCCGTTTTCGCGCAGTCGTCGGGCAAAGGAAAAAACGCCGAAAGCGCATAGTCGACCCGTCCGAAGTCGGGCGTCATTATATCGGAAAACACGTCGTTGCAGAACGAAAGTATCGTTTTATCGCTTCGGAAATTCGAGTTAAGGTTTACCGCGTCGCCCGCGCCGTACGAATACGCGTCGTACTTTTTAAGAAATATCGACGAGTCGCACATACGGAACGCGTAAATCGATTGCTTTACGTCGCCCACGTAGAATTTCCGCGCCGATAAAAGAGAAATCAGCTTTTCCTGCAACGGGTTCACGTCCTGGTATTCGTCTACGAAAACGTACTTGTATTTATCGTTTGCGGCGGCGCGCGTTTCGGGATTGCCGAGTATAACCGACGCGTAATGCTCCAAGTCCGAATAGTCCAGAACCGCTTTCTTCTTTTTCGCGGCGGCGAACGATTGCGCCGAGTCGCGCGTCAATGACACGAGCACGCGGGCAAGCGGCAACGTTTTTTCGGCGTCGGGCAGATTATCGACTTCGTTAAACTTCTTTACGAATTTGTTGTAATCGGATTTAAGCGCGGCAAATTCGTCGTTAAGGTCGAGCAAATATCCGTCGGTAGGCTTTCTTCCGCTCGGCGACAGCTCGCTTTTTACGCGCCTTTTTACGGCTTGCACAAGTTCTTCGCACGCGGGCAGATTGCGCGTAAAACCGGCTTCCGCCGTCTTTTCGAGAAGTTCTTCGGCGGACTTTTCGTACTGCCCGAAATCGGGCGAATACGCGTCCTTTATAAACTTTATATGTTCGTCGCGGCGCAAAGACGAATTAAGGCAGCCGTCGAGCCACGCGTCGAAATCCGCCTGACAAGCCGCAAAGTCGTAAACACGCTTTACAAGAGCCGCGAGCTTGGACGCTCCGCGGTTTTTAAGCATTATTTCGTAAAGCGCGAGAAAATCTTTATCGCCCGCGCGCAGGTACTTTTCTATCGTCGATTCTATGCAACCGACGAGCATTGCCGTCGTTTCGGCTTCCGTGGCGATTTTGAAATCGGGGTCTACGTCCACCGCGTAGAAGTACGTTTTGATAAGCTGTCCGCAAAAGCTGTGAATCGTAGAAATCTGAGCCTGCGGCAGAATCGCAAGTTCCGCGTTAAAGCGTTTGTCGGTTTCGGAAAGCGTTTTGAGTTCCTTGTACAGCTTTGCGCGCATATCCGCCGCCGACGCTTTCGTGAACGTGCAGATTACCATATCCGCAAGCGACGCGCCTTCTTCGATAAGCGAAATTACGCGCCGTATCATTACGGTCGTTTTGCCGCTTCCCGCCGACGCGGACACTATCATATTTTTGCCCCGCCCGTTTATTACGCGGAGCTGTTCGGGTGTAAATTTTACGTCGCTCATAGACCCACCTTGTCGGTTATTAAAAGATTTCTCGACTGCGCTTCGCTCCGCTCGAAATGACAGACCTTGCTTCGCTCCGCTCGAAATGACAGACCTTGGAATTTACCGCCCCTAAAACGGTTTCGGAGTCGACTTTCAGCGGTTCGCGCTCGCAGACCGTATTTTCGTCCGCGCGGCATACCGATTTATACGCGCAGTATTCGCATTCGCCTTTTAAGGGACTGCGCCCCGTTTCGCCCGAAACAATCTCTTCCGCGGCTTTTTTCAGAACTTCCAACGCGTACTGCGACAGCTTTTCGAGTCCCGCGGTCGAGAACGCGAAATTGCTTTTGGCGAATCTTTCGCCGTCCGCCAGCCGCTTTGCGTTTATTATCCGGCTCTTTGTCCCGCCCTTTTTAAGCTCGTTGTCTATCGCCGCGGCGATTTCTTCTTCGCCGTTGTAAACGCCTATAAGCCTGTGGCTGAACTCGTCGTCGTTCCAGGACGCGGAAAACGGAAAGTAGAACATTCCCGCGGGCAGATACCCGTTTTCTCCGAGAATTTTCATATACAGCATAAGCTGAATTTTCCTGCCGTAGTAAAGGTCGGTAAAGTCGAAATTGCGCCGTATCGAGCCGCCCGTCTTGTAGTCGATTACGCGCGCGTAATTCTTGTAAACGTCTACTCTGTCTATGATTCCCCTTAGCGAAATCTCGCGTCCGCCCGCGCTCACCTTAACCGTTTTAAGGTCGCTGTTTTCGCCGAAACCGAAACGCATTTCCTGCCCGAGCGGAGTAAAACTTCCGCCGAGTATCTGAGCTCCGACTATGCGCAGAACCTTGCGGGCTTCGGCGCACAGGCTCTCGACAAACGGCTTATTCGCGTCGAGAACGTATTTTTCGTTTTCTTCGAGCGTTTTCTCTATCGCGTTTTCTATCGCCTTGTCGGGCGCGGCAAACTCGCCCGTTACGACGAAAAGTTCGACGGCGCGGTGCAGGAAATTGCCCACGTCCATAGGTTGAAGCCGTCCGTCTTCGCGCTCGCTCAGTCTTACGGCGTTTTTCAGAAAGTTGCGGTACGGACAAGCGAAATAGTCCTGCACGCGCGAAATGGTAGTCGAGTTTTCGTAGAAAAACACGTCGTGCGGCTCCGTGATTCCGAACGCGTCGAACGGCGCGCTTTCCGAAAACTCCGCGCCGCTCTCTTTAAGCGCGTCTTTCAGTTCGTCGTGAAAAGGCAAGCCCTTGCCGCCCGCGGCTTTTATTCCGCGCGATATAAGATACAGCTCCGACGCGTTACCGACGGTACAGCAGTGGCGAGCCACCGTTTCGGCATAGTCTTTCCGCGTTCTGTCTTTAAGCCGCTCGTTCTCGTCCGCGGGCGAATTTTCCACTGCGTTCCGCGCACCCGCAAACAGCGTGCCGAGCACGGGAAACGCGCTCTTTTCGGGGCGCTCCTTACAGCCGACGAACAGATTTTCGCCGCTTGCCGCCGAGTGCAGAAAACACTCGTCCGACAGCCTGTTAAGGTCGCTTATCTTAGGTTCGAGCGTAACGCCCGACGCGGCGAGAACGTCCATATCCCCGTCGGTTATTACGGCGCAGTCGGACAATAGCGGCGGAAGCGAACCTTCTTCCAAGCCGATTATAAAAGTACAGTCGAACCTTTGCGCGATAAAAGCCGCCGCGTCCCCCACTTCGACCGAGCCGCGCTCTTTCGGCAACGGGGATATTCCGTCCGCCGCAATACCTTCGGAAAACGTTTCGAACAGCTCCGCCGCGCCGACCCTTTCGTCGCCCCACACTTCCTGCAACAGCGCCGCCGCTGCGCGCATTTTTTCGGGAACGGCGGAAAGGTCCACGCCCGAAACTTCGCTCAGCCGCGCCGTCGTTTCGACGACTTCCGCGCCGCTCGTAAGGTCGCAGATAAGCATATAAAAGTCCTGCGCCGACGAAATTTCTTTAAGGCGTTTCTCGAACTCGCGCACGAGAAAACCCAGACGGGAACGCACTCTTTCGGGAGCTTCGCGCTCCGCAGGCTCGCCTCGCGTAAACGGCTCGAAAAATCCGAGATAGTCTATGCGGTATTTTATGCAGTAGTTTTCAAACGCGTCCGAGTCGGACTTGTCCGCGCCGAAATATACGTTTTTCGACAGCGCGATAAAGTTTTCGGCGTTGTAGCCGCTGTCGACCGTTTCGTACAGCCGCTCGACGAACGCGGGCAGCGCTTGCGAGCCGAGTTCTATTTTTTTGTCTATGTAGAACGGAATGCCGAACTCTTTGAATATGCGCTCGGCTTGGCTCAGCGCCGACGCGGGTGCGATTACGCCCATTCGCTCGTAAGATATGCCGCGCTTCGACGCGTAGCGCATACGTTTTGCCGCGGCTTTGAGCTGAACGGTTACGTCTTCGCTCACGTAAAACTCGGCTTTTCCGAACTTTTCGGGCGCGCGCGGCACGTCGTACTTTACGCAAGAGAACGCCGTTTTACACATAATCTCGACCGTTTCTCTCTCCTGCCGAGTGAACTCGCCGTGCATAGGAAAATACAGCCTTACTCCCGTAAAGTCGCGCGCCGATACTTCGGATATAAGCAGTTCGCCGCGCCCCGCCGCGTCTACGTGCTTGCCGCGAGTGCGCTCGGCGTACTTCGAGTAAATCAGGCGTACGTCGTCTATTTTCGTTTTTATCGCGCCGTCCGACGTAAGGTCCTGCGGACTTATCCTGCACGCCGACAGAAGTTTTATCGCGTCGTACAGCTTTTCCGCAAAACCCTTGAACTCCGCACTGCGCGAAAAGCACGCGAAATCTTTCTTGTTTTCTTCTATTACGCGCTTCAAGAGCATAACCGCGCCGTGCCGCGGCAGATAGTTCCGCCCGCGGAAAAACTTAGAGAACAGGCGGTTGAACGTGAGTATTTCCACGTCGAACGCTCCGCCCAACGCACGGAAAATCTCGCGCTCGGCAAACAGCGTGTATCTGTCCGGCACGAACACGTAATGCTTTTCGTCAAGATTTACCGTGCGGCGTCGCAGAGTTTCGCAAACGTCGTCCATAGCCGCGCGAAACGATTCAACCTGTTTATGCTCTATCTTGCCCATATCACAATTATAGCCTAAATTCGACCTTTTGCGCAACTGTTTTGCACGCCGCGTTTTGCGATTGAATAATAACGACTCTTTTCACGCCGCGCCCCGACGCAATATTCTGCCGCTATTTAGTTGCCTTATCCCCCGTTTCGTGCTATAATAGTTCTCGCTTGGGCAATTAACTCAGTTGGGAGAGTGTCATCTTGACGTGGTGAAAGTCATAGGTTCGAGTCCTATATTGCCCACCAGTCCAAACCTAAAACGAACCACAAAATAAGTGTTCGGGTTAGGTTTTTTCTTTTGCCGCTTTTCAATTAGCATAGTGCCGTATAACGCCGTTATATTGCCGCTGTTACGCTTTTCGGGTGTTCGGCGGCAATCTTGTCAATCACGCACAAACGGCGGTTTATGCCGCGAAAGCCACTTGACGTGAGAAAGGGGCGTGTTAGGCTATCGCGCCAAAGGCAAACCAAAACCCGACTGATGTCAATCGGTCAATACAATGCTTGGAAACAGTAAATTTGAAAATAAGATGATTTCGCTTGCAAATAGTGCCGTTATTTCAAGGCGTTTGCTTATTAGCGTTCTAAATATGTTGACAAAAAGTCGAGATTCCGTAAGGAGTCCCGACTTTTGCTTTACATTGAATTCAGACTGCTTTAATTCTTGATTTCTTTTTATTATGTCCGTTGTTACCGCATACGCTTATATAAGTCTTTGAAACGAGCGTATTTTTGCTCGTAGACGTCTGCCGACTCGGCGTTCGGTTTTATTGATTTGCCGTATGAAATCAACGCTTTGCAAGCGGTCGG
>WSNJ01000016.1 GCA_013316045.1 Clostridia bacterium | reverse complement strand
TTATTTACGGTAATTCTTTTATATAGTTTCAAAAACTCATCTGCATTTCTGGATAAATGTCTTATTCGTAAAACTAGCACTTCGTCTAACTTTCCATCCGCGTAATCTCTTATTAACCGTTTCAACGCCTTACGACATTTATAGTCACGAGAACAATCTATATCCATATATTTTCCTACAATAGTTCCGCCATTAACTTTTGCATAATCGCATAAAATCTGCATTTGTCCGTCCAATATTTCAGGACAAACATTACTCGCACGATAAATGTAAACACCGACTCTTTTCATATTTTCTCCTATTATTTTATATTGAGTTATTCCGCACATAAATGCAAATTAAAAGCGAGGGACATAGTCCTCGCTTTACGTTTGTTATTCTATTTTTTTAGGGCCATACAGACTTTGCAAGGCATTATACCCTGCGGCGATCAGTTCAACCTTAGTTATTTTATGTTTTTGGAGAAAAGCATTTATCTCTTCCCCGTACTCACGGTCAATACTTGTTCCAAACATTATGCTTTTTTCTTTGCGTTCGTCCTTATGCCTTTCTTCATAAGTCCGCTTTATAATACGGCTCGGCGTATCCTCTTTTTTTCTCGGCATAGTTCACCTCTCACTCAACATAAATAATCTCTTTTAAGATTTCTTTTTCTATATTATCTTGCATTTCTGTCTGCCTACGGTAATCTTCCATAAAATTGCCCGTGCACATATATTTCTCATTCTGCTCAAGCCTTGCTTTTATAGAGTTGTACAACTCTTCCGCTTGCTTGTCTACATTGTGAAGATATGTAGGTAAATCGACTATCGTCCAATCAATTCCTTTATCTTCGAGAAACTTCTTTTTTAGAGTACCGTATTTTCCGTAAACATGACGCACCGGTTTTACAGTTTCATGATAGATTTTTATTTCTTCCACTGTAAGCCCCTCGCCCCGTTCTGCCTTCATTATTACTTGCTCTTGATTAGTCATAATAATTTCCTCCTAAATCGTATATATACGATACTACTTTATTTTTGATTTGTCAAGAGTTTTTATTAAATTTCTTTCGGAAATTTTTTAAGTTATGAGCGAAGCAATACCGCGGATAAGGAACGGACACGCAACAACTATAACGGCAATCGCTACCAACCCTATCACGTAGTTTATAAGCATTTTCTTCGCCTTTTCTTTATCCTCATTCTTGTGGGATATGGCAATCATTACGCCTATAACAATGCTCCATACTCCCGCCGACGCAAGAAGTACCCACCACATATACGGCTCGTATTGTTCGAAAAGATACTCTACGTAGTTCGTAACTTCGGCGTACTGATCGCCCAAGTCTTGCGCATAGCTATGTCCGCATACTGTACAGGTATAAGTCCTTACCGTTTGCCCATTTTCAGATGCCGAATCCGTAATATTATAGTTATGACCGTTTGCGGTTATGGGAGTATCGAAAACGTCTCCGCAAATCTCACAGGTACTGCGGCGTAATCCGTCATCCGTACACGTCGGCGCTGTAACTATTTCGTTTGTATAGCTATGCCCCGTAGGCAGAGTCCCGTCCGTTTCGTAATAACTGCTACCGCATACCTGACAAGTATAGACTGTCTTTCCGTAATCCGTGCAGTTCGCGGGCCTATACGCTGATTCATAGTTATGCCCGAGCGAATTGGTATAATTATCTGTATAGCTGTCTCCGCAACGGGTGCAAGTATATAATGTATAGCCGCCATCCGTACATGTTGCAACGGTAGTCGATGCTACATAGTAATGACCTGTTTCCTCTATTGAATAATCCGTATAACTGTATCCGCATTGAAGACAGTTATATTGCAAATATCCCTCATGCGTACAGGTCGGCTTTTCGACCGACCTGACAAAGCAATGGTCTATCGTGTACGGATAGACCGCGCTCTTCGAATTGGACGACAGCTTAATCGTATGTTCTCCCTCGTCCGTTATCCAAGTTCCTTTTGTGTACGGCTCACCGTCAAGCGTTGCCGTCCAAGACGGTCTTTCCCACGTAAAGAAAACACTGTTATCCGTATCCGACTTTACAAACTTTCCGCTAAGTTCCGCTCCGACCTGAACCCACATTTCGCTTGTAGAGTTTCCGTAATCATCGGCAGCGTAGAAATAGTAAATACCTTCCGCCGCAGTTTCACTTACCGTGTAACTGCTTCCGCTTGTATTCCACGCGGCATTGCCCTTTTTATAATACAACTTTGCGCTACCCGAATTGTCGCTTGCCGAAACAGTGAATCTGTCGTTCGTGTTAGTTCCGAAACTCGCACCCGTGCAACTTACGCTTGGAGCAGTATCGTCAAAATTCACATAATAATATTGAGAACTGTTTCCCGCTTTATCTGTTGCATAAAAAGTATATCTTCCGTTTGCGTTGCCTCTGCTAACCGTCTTGCTTGTAGAACCTACCGAGCGAAAAACACTTTCGCTCGGCGAACGCATAAACAAATTACCTACACCGCTTGCACTATCCGACGCAGATACCGTAAACGGCTGATTTGTATATGTTCCCGTTTGCGACGTACTCGCGCCGGATATACTCGGGCCTGTTGCGTCCACAGTAAAATAACAATACACGCTGAATGATACTTGGAATTGCATTGTTCCGCTACCGCTTTTAGCGTAATACGACATTACGATTTTATACAATCCATCGGACAACGATGCCGACACACTTCCCGTACCCGATGCAACGGATGCCGAATACTCGTCATAAATCGTCAGAGTAAAATCACTTTGCGAACTCGTAAAATGCACATCCGAAAAGTTTATATAGTCCTTATTATATAAAATCCCCGTACTGCCGTTCGTATATGATCCCGACAAATACAATCTTGCGGGTCGTGTATTGGCAGACAATCCCGTATTTACGTCAAACTCCTCTGCATCTATTATTTCCTTACTGTAACCGTTACTTTGATTTGCTCTTGCATAAGTTCCGTTCATTATAACCGTATAGCTCGGCGTTGTCGATGCCTGTGCAGTATATGTATTATCTGATTTCGGTGCAAGAAAAACAAGACCTACTATCAATAAGCCGAATAACAATACCGAAAATACACCCGTTATTATACTCTTTTTCTTAATTTTCATTTTATTTCCTCCTCTTTAATTTCTTCGCTGAATAGTTCTCTCGCACACATACCCGCTTGTATTCTTACGCAAGCGCGAAGTTCGGTTGACCCTATAAAAAATGCTTGTCCCGTAACCGCAGAGATTATCATACGCTGTTCTTCTTCGTTAAAGCTGTCGCCCGCTCTGTAAACTTCGAGTACGTCTTTCATATCCGGTGCGGACAGTTTGAAGATAAACGTATATTGGCTGTTCTTTATTATCGCGCTCGTCTTTCCGCGCAACTCCTCGTTTGCGTTCCAATCGGCTATGTTCTGCGTTGCCGGGATAAAGCTGCCGTTGTACTTACGAATACGCTTACTCATCGAGTAGAAAAAGTCGAGTGCTATCGGGAATTTAGGGTCTATGTACAAGTGTGCTTCGTCGGCTATTATAAGCGTGCGTAAGTTTGCGCCGTTTTTGTTACGCTCTCTCGCATTGATTACTTCCTGTTCTATAAACCTAAAAACCAAAAGCATCTGCGCGTTTGCAACTACATTGTTCTTGTTGGCAAACAAACTTTGGAAATCAAAGTCTATAAGGTTTGCGTTCACATGCAATGTACTCGGCGCGTTCCATATATCCGAGTAACGACCGTTCACGAACTTTTGCAAATACAGTTCTGCCGTTCGCATATCTCTTTTCGTCAGCTCGTCTATTTGCGTGACATCTTTACTTTGCAGTGTTTCGAGCAAATCGGAAAATAACGGAAAGTAGTCAGCCGCAAAGTTCGAGCAGTCAGTATTTTCGGTAATTCCCATCCGTTCGTATGTTTCGACGGTCAGATTGTTTATAAGCTCTATAACGTCTAACGGCGCGTCTGCAAGCACAATCTTAAAGAACGATTCGAGCATTTTCAGGTGCGTGTTGAACGTAACCTTGCTGTCTGCGGGTGTGCCATCCTCGGTCAGTATCTTATATATATGAAACGGGTTTATACGCCCTTCCCTTGCATTGCCTACGTTTATTGCGTTGCCGTAAAGATTACGTGTCAGAGCAAGGTACTCGGCTTCTGGATCAAGCATAATAACTCTCGTGCCGTTTGTCCATTCGTTCAATATAAGATTTTTCAGTAAGTACGATTTACCGCTGCCCGATTTACCTATAATAAACGCATTTGAGTTTTGGTAAAGGTTGCCACGTTTCCATATATTGAAGATAAACGGAAATCCGCCCTTGTTGTTTTCGCCGAGTAAGATACCGCCGTCGTCCATAACTGACGTGCGCACGAACGGAAATACAGCCGCAAGCGACGAACTGTTTATTCCGCGCTCTTGGCTTTTCAGCGTAGATACGGGTGAAACCGTCGCCGACTTAAAGGCTTCTATTTGCAAACCGTACAAGGTTGACGGTCTGAAATTGCCCGTGAGCATTGAACGACGCACCGACTTTTTATAGTTATCGTTGCCCGTATAATTGTATGCCGTAACCGTCAAAGTTACATCGAACAGACTTTCGTTCTCGGTCTGTAAGGCGTCCAAAAGCGTATCCATTGTCGCTCTATGCGTTTCCGCGCTGTTTGCTTCACTCGCTCTGTCCGAGATAATCGACTTTGTTTCCATCTCACCGATACACTTGTCTATGCGGCGAATTGCTTTGAACTTATCTACGGGTTTTACGCGCATAACGACTTTTGTATTCGGTATGTTAAACAACTCTGCTCCCCAAGCGTTTTTAACTCGCAAAGGATAGTCCGACACCGCAAGCACAGCCGCTTCCGTGTCGTCTATCTTATACTTGTTTGCGTGAAATACTATCTCTTTCGGCTTTATCCAAGCAAGTAATTCTTCGTCTTTTAAGTCGTTTATTTCTCGTTCGTCAAAGTTGCGCGAAAAGCTGTACTTCAAGAAAACTGCTGTATCTCTCAACCCAAGTATCTGCGTACCTATGCCGCTCTTTGCTATTTCGCCGGATATATTGACAGTCGAACTTTCCAAGTCAAGTTCGTTTCTGCCATATACGATTATGTAGTAGTCGGAAAGATACTGTTTCCGAATGTTGTTCAGTCTATCTATGCGGTCAATCCTTTCAGTCAATATTTTTTCCTTAATCTCTTTTATACCGCTTTCGTCGTCGCTTTCCTTTACAGCAGATAACCGAGTGAACAATTCTCCTGCAAAACCGTCTAAGTTTACGGGGCGATCTATCTTAACTATATCTGCGCTTTGGTTCTGATCCAACAGTTTTAAGGCGTTAGCGAAATAGTTTATGTCGATATTTTGCTGAACAACGTCCTCTATTCCGAAGTTCTTTTGTCCGACCTTTATAACACGACCGAATGTACCGCCGCTATAAACTATCAAGCCGCTGTCCTTTATTGCCTTTAAGTCAATGAGTACGTCCACGCTTTCCTTTGTGTTCTTCGCGCCTACCGTGTATTTCTTCTTCGAAAACAGAAACCGTATATTCTCGTAAATGCACGTATAGAAAATAACGTCGGGCGTAGGAATAAACATGCCCACAGCCAAAAGCCCAAGTATAACAGCCATTGCCCATTGTCCCGTCGTTACGCATATAAAGATTATGCCGAATACAATAAGCGCAACTATTATGTCTGCCATAGAATAGCATTTCCATACGGTATTCTTTACTTTAATTTGTTTTGGAATAATTCTCATTCTCCGTCTCCTTTCGTCGAGCTTGTTTCCGCGCTCCCGCTGTCTGTATATTTTTCATTGTCATCTTCGGAATCGTTGTCTTTCTCTCTGCTGTCGCTCTTTTTTGCGTTATGATGTTTAATACCGCGGTATATGGCTTTACTTGTGCCTTTTATACCTTTCAGTGCTAAACCGACTGTCATTGCGCTTAATGCTCTTCCACCGTAATACGCACCTCTGAGCCAACCGCCGCCCGCATGCATGTCATCCGCTGTTCCGAAAAGACGTGCAAACAATGTCTGCCCTGCGGGTATAACCATAGCTCCGCCTATTATCATAAAAATAGTAAATACGGAATTACCGAAACCACCTATGTTCGGAATCGACATTGACTGTATGAGCGGTAGTAAAAGAACGAATACGTTTACCGACAATACGGCACCGTAAGCAAGAATTATTTTCGTGACAAATTGTTCACGCCAATTCTTAAATCTCGTTCCGTCGTCAAGCGGTAGCGTAGACATTGAAATAGGCATACAGAAATACAAATAGATTATTTCGTAAACTCGTTTAGCAAGGTTTAATATGGCTATTATAAGTGCTATACCGAGAGCAATACCGGCTATAAGCGCGGGCAAATACATAAACGTATTCGGGTTTATCATTCCGTTACCTTTCCATGAAGTGGGCCATATACCGAACATTGCCGCATTATATCCGCCCAATATATCTCTTACGGATAAATCGCTGACATTTATTTTATTTATGTCGTAGCCGTTTACCCAATTTCCTACGCAAGCATTAAACAGTGCATTGGATAGCTTTGCCGAGTTGTCGATCTGAAATATTCGTGCAAGCAACTGTAACAGCGCGTTAGCGATTAGTATCCCCAAGAACACAACCGTAAGCATTGCCATTGTTCCCAATAAGGCAAGAAAGAACTTGCCGACGATTGTACTTATATTTCGGTTGTTTGCTATCATGTTCTTGACAAGTCCTACTATTGTGAAAATACACGTTAAGCCGACTGCCAAGATAAATATGCACCAAAAAATTGTACCGACCATCGAATTGCCCGCAAGGTATTCGATTATATTCACGGACTGTCCGTTTACTCTTACGTTAGTTACTCCCGCTACGCCGGAGAATATTTCCATAAGTCCGTCTATGAGCTGTAACAGCCATAAGAATAATTGCAGACAAAGCTCCTGTAAAAATATTAGCATTTATCCTCCTTCTGAAATATTCGGGCGGCAAGTTGCCCTGCCGCCCTGTTCAGATATATTATTCTTTTACATGCTTACCCAAGCGGAAAGACCGTTTATAAGCAAGGGCGCACCCATAGCGACTACGAATATAACGACTATACCTATAATAAGGTTCTTTACCATATCACGCGCGTTTATCTTCTCTTCGTTGCGGTGCGCAATGGCTATCTTAATACCGATATACGCTCCCCATATAACGACGACTGCCGCAAGCGCAATAACTATGTACAACCAAAAGCTGTCCATAAGTCCTTTGAGCTTTTCGACGATCTGAGCCAAACTTCCGTTCAAGCCCGCGTTTTCTTCTGCCGCAAGTAAATTTATCATCTATATACTTTCCTCCTTTTATTTCTGTTTCTTTGCCTTTATCTTCTTATACAGAACAAATCCGGCACCGCCGCCGAGAGCAAGAACTATAAGTATTACAAACAAAGTTACCGCTACGCCGTTGCCCCCTTTCTTCGTATTAGTTACGTCCGAATTAGGTTCGTCGGGAGTCGTAGGCGTCGGTTCGTCCGCTTTGGGATCGTTTGGCTGTTCGGGTTCTGCGGGCGTTGTAGGTTCATCGGGTTGTTTGGGTTCGTCAGGTTGTTTGGGTTCATCGGGTATAACGGGCATATCGGGTTCGGTAGGTTCAGCGGGTCTTTCTTTTGTCGTTACTACTACGGTTTTCAACTGTTCGCCGTTCTCGTCTGCAAGCGTGATTACGACTTTTCCGAACATTTCCGAATAATCTATCTTGTTACCCGCCACTTTACTCTCGGTAGCAATGCCTTTATCGTCCGTGAAGGTTACGTTTATGTATCCGCTCTTTGTATCTCCGCAGTTACATACACGCATTACTATAAGGTTCATATTCTCCTTATCGTCCATAGTATGAATTTCGTAAGCATGCTGATGAATTTCGGGAACAACGGGTGCCTCGGGTTCTTTAATATACCCGCTATCTCCGCTTGTTACGAAATCGGATAAATAACTGTAATTGCAATTTACACATATATGACGGGTATAACCGAGACTGTCGGGATTTGCGGTTACAATAACGTCTAAGTATTTATGACCTTTTGGCGCGATATAATCGGTTACGGATCTCTCGCCGCAATCGTTACATATATGTTCGGTATAACCGTAGGTTACACACGTTGCCGCGTTTACTATTTCCGTATAGGTATGACCGTTCGGCTCGGTATAGTCCGCAATATAACTGTCATCGCAAACGGAACAAGTATAGGTCGTATAACCGCCGTTCAGACAATCCGGCTCGGTAATTTCCGCTTCATAAGCGTGGCCGAGCGCGTCGGTATAATTATCCGAGAAAACATCGTTACAGATCGTACAGGTATGTTCTGTATAACCCCTCTCGGTGCAAGTAGGCTCAACTTCTTTTTCTTCGTAGTCATGCCCCATTTCGTCGTTGTAGTTATCCGAATACTCATAACCGCACGTTGTACAGAAATGCGTCGTATAACCTTTATGCGTGCATGTATTGGGAACTATAACGATTTCGTATGAATGTCCTTTTGCCGCTTCGGTTTGTTCGGTATATGTATTGCCGCAATCTACACACAAATACATCGTATAACCCGCCTTAGTACAAGTCGGTGCGACTTCCGTCTGCTCGTATCTATGCTCACATTCCGAATCCGCGTTTGCCGTCGTAAAACCTATGCAAACAAACATAGCTAAAATTAACGCTATGCTTGCCGCAAGCGTTACAATGGTCTTTTTAATTGTCGTTGTCATTTTTATCTCCTTTTTTATTTGTTTTTTGCTTCTTCTTGTAATTCCAAAAGTTTCGGTAACTCTTGTTCCAAGCATTTAATGAGTGCCTTTAGCTTTTGCTGAACGCTTATGTCATAGTTCTCTATAAACGTCTTTATAAGCGTTATCTTATCTTCGAGTTTCGCGCGGATCAACGCCGCCGCGTCTTCTTCCAAAAGCGTCTCTGCTGCCCGTAATATTTTTTTGTGAACTTCCTTTACCTTGTCATTCCACAGCTTGTCCAACTCGGCTACATTTTCCGAGTATTTCTTTACTTCCTCGGCTTGCTCTTGTTCTCTGCGCTCAAGCGCGTCCAACACTTTATCTTCTTCTCGCGCATAGCTGCCGCCGAGAATATCATAGACGTAATCGCGCTTTTCAAACAACCGAGCCTCGCGCTTTCCTATGTCGGCTTTCCCCGCCGCAAAGTAAACGTCCGCAAGTTCGTATGACGGCGTAAATCTCGACCATATAGGCTCATACCCTCTGACGGACACAATGGCGTCGCCTTTCTCGTCGCCGTTTAACCTCTCTAACATTCCGACCGTTATTAGCGGCTGATTATTCGCTCCCGTATTACTGCTTGCATTGACTTCCGCGCTCGTGTTGACAGAAAAGTTTTTTATCTTCTTTTGCCCGCAAAGCTCGGAAAATTCTTTGCGCGTTTCGGGATCGTCCGAACCTATGAATATCTTTACGTTACAGTTCGTCTTAATGATGTCGGCTATATCCCTGCCGTACTTTGCATTGAGCTGTGAAAAGCTCTGCAATACGAACAGGTACCTAATGCCGCGCGAACGCCCAACAGTTACCATACCCTCTATATTTTCAAGTCTCGGCAAGTTACCGAACTCGTCTAATATAAAGTAGGTCTTGCGTTTGAGTATCGCCGTTTCCGTATCCCTGCGCCGCAGATTCAGATTGGCTTTTTCTACGAGTTCTTTGTAGGTTTGCGTAATGAACAGCGTTACAAATCTGTGTCTTGTGAAACGTTCATCCGGTACTATTACAAAGACAGCCGTTGGCTGTTCGTCCATGTTCACTATATCAATATCGTTCTCGTTTGTCATCGACAGTATTCCGTCGTCCGCTAACTGCTGTATGTACGCATTGACTTCGGACAGATAGCTCGTCAAAGTTTTATCCGAAGTTATAAGCACGGTGTTTACAAGTCCGCGTACCTTTGAAAACTCATCGCGGCCTTCTAACAGATATTGTCTGAGTGCGGTTGTATCTTCCGAGCAATACTTCGTTATGTTATGGTAAACATTGAAAAGCTGTAACTGCTTCTCATCCATTTTACCGCTTATAACGTCCTCACAGAACGCAAGTACAAGTCCGAAGATTAGGTTTCTCGCTCCCTCCTCCCAAGTCGGCTGATCCTTGTTCTGAACGGGACACAGCGTATATACCAAGTCCATTGTGTTCTCGAAGATTTCGTCCTTTAATTCCTGAACCCTTGTCCGAGCATCCTCGTAAGACAAAAAGACTTCGCCGCAAGCACAATACTTTCCGTTCTCACATTTCAGATTGTTCTGCAACTCTTTTACCTGACGGATACGCCGTATAAGCACGTTCATCGGATTCCATTTCGCCGAGCTGTACGGTTCACGCAAGTCAAGAGTAGATATTGTGTATCCCTCACTCTTTAACTGCTCGGCGTGTTTCTCGTAAAGCTCTTTTTTCGGGTCGGCTATTAGTAAACTTGGTTTTCCTTTACTCCGTCCCAACACGGCTATATTCTGATCGACAAAACCCGTCGTCTTTCCGCTTCCCGTAGTTCCGACGATAAGCGCGTGTAGCTGACTTGTAGATATAATTTCTATCGCCTTGCCCTTCTTTTCTGCGCCTATAACGATTTCGTCGTCCTTATCTTTTGCTCCGTCCCAAGTCGTTACGGTAAACTCTTTCATCTTCCGTAAGCGTTTGGTAGTCAACCATTCGGTGTCCTCTAAGTCGTTTTCTTTGAGAGCCAAGTTTTGCGAGTCTATTCGATAAAGCATTAAGAACCCGACAAGCAACAGTCCGTTAGCTACGCAAACCGTAAGCCAATAGTTTCCGTTGCCGAATATTCCCGCAAAGTCCTTTCCGAACACCGCAAACAAAAACGCTATAAGCACGCCCACGAACACCGCTATAAATCCGCCTACTATAAACCAAGTTTTCCAACTTTTTCGTTTCTTGTGTTTGTGCGCTTCCTTTCTATTCATTCAATTTTCCGTTACCTCCATTTATTTTGTTTCGCCGTTACCGCTGTTAGACGAACTCTGTTCTTTCTTCTTTTCTCGCTCCATTTCTTCCTCTATTTCTTTCAAGCGG
Organism: Clostridia bacterium; assembly: GCA_013316045.1. Lineage (GTDB taxonomy): Bacteria > Bacillota > Clostridia > Christensenellales > Pumilibacteraceae > RACS-047. The sequence continues at coordinate 19,533 of WSNJ01000016.1, read as the reverse complement.
TTGGTAAAGTCTCTTTCCAATAATTCGCTTTCACCGCCAAACGATTTGAAGAATTTTTTACAAGCATAGGTTATCTTATTGCGGGATAAGTTTAATCTACGTTTTAGCTTAATATCATTAGCGCGGTACTTTTTCTTTCGCTCAAAGTATTCGGGCTTAATGAACTTACAAAGATTCAGAACTAAGTTACCTTGCCGCCGCCTATAATCTGCCTTTAAGTCCTCTATAATGTGAATATTCTTTTCGTCTATCTCATTATGGTACTTGGGCAAATCACTTTCCATTTCCTGTGGCTTAACGCTCTTATTGGAAAATGCAGTAGGCTTACCGCAGATATTTTTTATTTCTCGTTCGCGTTCTGCTACCGCGTCATAAAAATGTCTATTCGCTTTCATAGCCTTGTGATCCGAACCGAGTAGCAATTCAACGATACGATCTATTCTCGGACGAAAGCTCTCCATATCTTTACTTCCGTATGTTATTCGACCTTTTTCCGGCAAGTCTTTGGCGAGCGATATTATCTCTTTTTTTATTTTTTCATCACTCGCCAAAAATGCTCGTATTCCCAAAAGCTCTTTCAGCTCCGCTATTCCTTTGTCTCGGCTTTTATAAACATTGTCTTTCCGTTCACTCAAATACAGTCCGATTCGAACAAACATATTATCTATGCTCTTTTTGTCTATCTTACCGTGTCTGCGATAGCGCAAGCTACCGTCTTTACTTTTGTACTTAGGTTCTTTCTCCCAATACACAAAGTGAATATGTAAGTGATGTGGCCTGTCTAAATGTAATGCGCACATTAAGTCCACGTTATCTTTATGGAATTTCGCATCCGAAAGGAATTGCGGAAATGTTCGCTTTATAAGCTCGATACATTTTTCGGGGCAATCTATCTTGTGCGACTGTTCCTCGTTAATAGAAATAAAACCGTGAAAAATATGTCCTTTGTTTTCTTTGAGCCGAGCTTTCATTTCGTCAACTTGCTCTTGTGGTATCATCCCTTTATCGTTGAACACACCTGTATTCTTCTGCAAGTATTCGAATGCCGTACGCTTACCTGTGTGCTTACCCGTTTGCTTACTCGCCGTTGTGATATAATCGAAAATGTTTTTTATTCCCGTCATATCGTAGAACGCCCTTGCACCTGCATGTTCTTCTCGTTCTTCTACGGTTGCACCTTTCGGCAGTTTATATGGCGTGTACTGAATGTTGAATACAACGGGTTGATTACTTATCTTTTATCACCTCCTAAGTTTTTTCAATCCTTGTATTTCGTATTCCGACAAATAGTCCGGCGTATCGCTTATTACTCCGTGTTCAAAGTTTTTCGCATCCACCTCACAGCCTTTATATTCAAGACACTTTCCGTGAAACAGCGACGACAAAATGGACTTGTTTATCGTTACGTTTAATACCGTTTCTTTGAGTAACTTTACAATAACCGCAAAGCTCTTTGCATCCAAACCACCGACACTCTTAATTAGCGACGGCGGCGCGATTTCTTCTGAAAGCGTCGCTTCACCGAATAGCTTTTCGCAAAGTATTGGCAATCCGTAAAATAGAGCTTCATTCACAACTTGATTAAAAGTCCTATATTCCGGCAACTCCAAAATTCTATTTATCTTGTTATTTATTTCTTCATCGGTTATTCGAATATGTTTTTCTATCCCGATCAAATTTTGTCTGTTCTTCAAAGTTATGACCTCCTATGTGTCGCAAACACACAAAAGCGGGTTTCCCGCTTTTACACTCGAAGATGGAAAAACATCCCATCTTCCTTATCCTGCATACTTTTTTCTCGAAAAGCATCCCATTCCCCGCTCTTTTTCTGCGGTTTAGTTACGGCTTCCATATCCTATTTCGGGAATAACTTTTTCGATACGCTCTCTCGCTTTTTCAAGATACCGCGCATTTAAGTCTATCCCTATATACTCTCTTCCGAATCGCTTTGCTACCGCGCCCGTTGTGCCGCTGCCGAAGAACGGATCCAAGACAACGCCGCCAATTTTACTCCCCGCAAGAATGCACGGCTCTATAAGCCGTTCGGGAAACATAGCAAAATGTTCGTCCATTTTGTATGTATTCGTACTGACCTCCCACACGTCGCGCTTGCGTCTGAACTGTTGGTCAAAGTCCGAAAAATCTTCCCTTACCTGCGTAATACCTTGCTGTCCTACATACTTACTGTTTGCGGATCTTCCGCGCTTGTATCGCTCTCGACTTACGTCTTTTATAGGCTCTTGAATAGCTCTATAATCAAAATAATATTGTCGAGATTTTGCAAGTAAAAAGATATGCTCATACGTCTTTGTAGGGCGGTCTTTTGCGCTTTCAGGCAGACAGTTTCTTTTGAACCATATTATGTCAGAACGCAAATACCATCCGCGCTCACGAAGAGCGAAAGCAAGCATCCACGGTATGCCTATCATATCTTTCGGCTTTATTCCATTCCACTTTTTAGGGACTGTATATATGCGACTGTTTTTCTGATAAAGTTCTTTATTCTTTCCGTTACCCATAACCGCTAAACTCATAGGGCCTTTGCCGCTACCCGCATAACAGTCACCTATGTTCAACCATAGCGTTCCGTCTTTTGCAAGGACTCTGTAAACCTCATCAAAGACATCTACAAGCCGTTCTATATATTCGGCGGGCGTTTGCTCGACTCCGATTTGTTTTTGCTCTCCGTAATCTCTCAGCCCGTAATACGGCGGCGAAGTGACACACATATTCACGCTTTCCTGCGACAGAGATTTCAGCACCTCTGCCGCGTCGCCGCAAAGTATTTTACTCACGTTTTTCCTCGTCCTTTTTCATTGCACTCGCTATTGTAACTCTCCCTACGATAACGTCGATTGCCGCATTTCTACGTCTTATTTCCGCGAGCTTGTCTGCGCCTTTCTTGCCGTTTATACTGTTCATTTCAGACACGTCTAACTCGCGCTTAATGTATAAGAATAAGCCTTTGAGATACTCGTCTTTCGTAATAAACGGCTTACCCTCGTAAACGTATGCGCATACGCCTTTTATAAGCTCACCCGCTTGTTTGTCCGTAAGCTCTTTTATAATGTCGTAATGCTCTCTCTTGATACTTATTTTTTTCACTGTTTCCTCCTATATTTTTTATATTTCTCTTCTTTGTTTTGTTATTTCTTGCACTCTCTGCTGTGCCATTACCACATATTCGGGCATAAGTTCATACCCTATGTAATGCCTGTCAGTTTGAATACACGCAACCGCTGTGCTGCCGCATCCCATACAGTTATCTAAAACAATATCTCCCTCTTTGGTGTATGTTTTTATAAGGTATTCCAATAGCTCTACCGGTTTTTCCGTTGGGTGTTTTACCATGCTCGGATGGTATTTCGGCATGCGTATAATGCTTGTAGGATAGTGTTCCGTCGTCCCTGCGAGTCTTGTGCTTATCCGTCGAAAATCCCCGTAATTATGATTGATTTCCCGCTTACGATAGTGTAATCCGCTACTACCGTGTATTGGCTTGCCTTCCCAAAACTGCGGGTTATACGTAGGCAAATGTTCGTAGAATATACCTATTTGCTCATGACAACGTAGCGGCATACGGTTTGCGTTCAGAAAGCCTGAAACTAATACTTTATCCCACACAATGTCGTAACGAAACCACGACCGATTGCTGTTTACAAGGTCGGCAAAGAATGTGCCTTGCCCAAACAATGCCACTACGCCGTGCGGCTTTATTATTCTTTTGTACTGCGCCCACAGCTTGTCCAACGGTAGCTGTTTATCCCACACGTTTTTCGTTATGCCGTATGGCAAGTCGCAAAGTATCATGTGTATGCTTTGGTCGGGCAGCTCTTGCATCAGGTCAAGGCAATTTCCTTGCTTTATGTAATTTATTTGCATATCAGAGTTCATTTCCCCAACTATCCCACCCGTTCGCATACTCCCTTGCGAATAACTCAATTCTCGGTAAATCTCCGAAAAGCTCTACTATTCTATCCCGTACTTCGTCCGGTTTTTGGCTATGCCGTCGCCGCGGAGATATAATGCAGCTCGATACGCTATTGCTCACGGGTTTCATGCTTCCTTTAATTCCCATTAAGCACACCTCGCAGTTGCTCTTTGCATAATATCCCACTCCGAAGAACGGCTTCCCGTTTTTCGGGTTTGTTTTGACCCAACTGAATCCCAACGTCCTATAATCAAATCCCCACTCCTTAAACATATTCATTCCTTCTATAAGGTTCGGAAATGTTACCCAAAGAAACAAGACACAGTTTTTTTCAGATATTCTTGGTATCGGTAATTTTGCGATTTCTTCAAATTTCATTACGGAATAATGCCCCGCAGCACCTTTACCGAAACGACGATTTTCATTTTTTCGCTTGTTGTAAAACCACGGCGGATCGGCATATATAATGCTATATTTTTTCGTTGTACTGAAAATATCCGTTACCATTATGTTTTCGCGTTAGTAAATCGACTGCCCGTATTTTGGGCAGCTACTGTAGCGGGAACATGATTTCTCAAATTAGCTACAAACTGCATTTCTTCTTTTACCATTCCCTCATAATAACCGTTAGGACTGTTCTCGTGGAATTGACCCGAGACACGGAATATCCGCAAAAGCTGTTCGATGTCGTTCGTGTGCATCGCCAATCTTGCCATAAGAGAACGCTCGTTCTGTTCTATCGATCCAAGCACCGATTCACCGTTAAACAGCGCAAGGAATTTCTCTCCGTGTTTCGTCTTGCTCGCTTTGTCTACAATGTCTCTATCGTCCATTCGCGTAATGTTTTCAATTTCTCTTCCCGCCATTTCGACTGCGGCTACCGTTCCTATAACTGCACCTTCTTCCGCAACTTGCGCGGCTATTTCGCTCGGCGGCAAATATATATCCGACTTTATCTCTTCTATAGCTTCGAGCTGCGCAATTTTTTCTGCCGTTGCTTGCCTTTCTTTTTCGGCAACATATTTGGATATTTTTTCGGCATCGGCTATTGCCTTAAACAGAATGTTAGGATCTTCCTTAATTTTGCTATGCCAAGACTGTATGTACGCGCTGTTGTTCTGTATATGGTTCTCGCCGCATTCCACGCCTAAATCCTGCTCGATAAACATCGACGCAATTTCGGCACGTAGCTCCTCTACTGCATATTCGGGCGATCCGCGTTTTCCGCTCAGATCTCGGTTAAGTCTTTTTTCGTGTCCTGTGCTATGTCCGAGTTCATGAAGTACCGTAGAGTAATATTCGGGCAAGTTTACAAACTGCTCTTTTCGGGGTGAATAAATTTTGTCGGTTTTCTCGTTATAAAATGCTTCGTCTCCGCCGTAAATTATTTCCGATTCTTTATCGCTCCAATACTGCAAAAGATTCTCTACTCGGCTGTTCTTTCCTTGCGGGTCAATCTCTGGCATTTCAATTTCGGGAACACCCTCAATAATATCCGCGTTGAACACACGATAATATTTGCGCAGTGTTACGACATTCGTTTCCATATAATCGTTACGTTCGGCTATCGTCATCCCATCAAGCGAGTTTTTATCAAAAGGCTCGTCTTTCGATTTATCGTATAATGAAAAATATTCGATTGACACTCCCGCGTTCTTTCCTAAGCTGTTGCCTTCTTCGTCTCTCTTAAAAGTCCAACCTTTATCACTCATTTGCTTAAAGGTCATCCAACGGTTATCTTTATACCTGTGTTCCATTCTTGCATTTGAAAGAAACATCCTGTTTATGCCGTTATATTGCTTTCCTGAGATCGCAGAAACGGGCGGACCCGGTACTTTCCAACCTTGCCGCCAAAGACTGTGATTGTTTTCGAGATTTGCAACAATCATATCTACAAGCCTTTGGCGTTGCGGGGTCAGTTTATCATAGACGCTCTTTTTCGCTTTTTCACTCAAATCGTACTTTCACCTCCTCCGTAAGAATTGGTTGTTCGTCCCCGAAATCGTCCTCGTCCATATCCAAGATTTCGTCTATCTCGTAGCCTATCGGTATTATGATTTCGGAAATTATATTCGTTTTCTTTTTCAATTTCTATCCTCCGTTTTTTATTTTTCTACACAATTTGTCAATTTGCAATCGACAAAACTATTGACTTTTATATTTTTGTCGATTATAATAAATACAAGGAGCAAAACTATGATTATAAGACAAAACTATCTCAATCAAATTATTCCGCTCATAGACAAAAACCTGATTAAAGTTATCGCAGGTGTTCGTCGTTCGGGAAAAACCGTTTTACTCGGTCAAATCCAAGACTATCTTCGCTCACAAGGCATTCCGCAAGAACGAATCATCTCTATAAGTCTTGAATCTAAAAAAAACAAGAAATATAAAGACGGTGACACACTCTACGATTACCTTATTTCCGCTTGCGCAAATGTAAACGACAAAGTTTACATCTTCCTTGATGAAATTCACGAAACTTCAAAATGGGAAGAAGTGGTTTCGTCCCTCATGGTGGATATAAACTGCGACATATATATAACGGGATCCAACTCTAAACTTTTGTCGGGAGAATATGCCACCCTTGTTGCAGGTCGATACGTAAAGATAGACGTGTACCCGTTTTCACTTTCCGAAGCAAAAGAAATATCAATTCAAACAGGCAAATATACTTCGGACGAGGCATTGTTTCAAGACTATTTGCGTTACGGTGGATTGCCTTTGCGCTATTCGCTAGAAGATATTTCCATAGAACCCTATCTTTCCGATACATACGATGCCATAGTCATAAAGGATATAATCGGACGCAATAAGATCAAAGATACACATCTTCTTACGCTTATTCTCAATTTCCTTATGGACAACGTCGCAAACACATTTTCGGCACGTTCCATTGTAGGCGCACTTTCCGCACAAGGCATAAAAACAAGCGTCGATACAGTAGTAACTTACATTGACTACATAAAAAATGCTCTTATCGTTTTGTCGGCAAATCGTTACGATATTAAAGGAAAGAAACTTTTAACCACCAATGAAAAATACTATTCTGTTGATTTAGGGCTCCGTAACGTCGTTAAAAATAGTAACGAAATAGACTACAATAAATTGTACGAAAACATTGTTTATCTCGAACTCTTACAGCGCGGATATAAAGTGCGCGTAGGAAAAACCGACGATTACGAAATAGATTTTGTTGCCTACAAAGGAACGGATATTCTTTATTATCAAGTATGCTATCTTCTATCATCACCCGAAACAATCGACCGTGAATTCGGCAATCTGCTCCGTATTAACGATAATTATCCAAAATATGTTATCTCCGGCGACTTACCCGATTTTTCCAGAAACGGCATTAAGCATTACAATATTATTAACTTTTTGTTAAATCAGATTTGATTTTCACGGCTGTCTGCCATAAACAGACAGCCGTTTTTCTTTACCTTATTTTCCGTCCTTACCGTTATCGCTTCCGTTGCTTATCGGCTTATTATTGCTTACCTTCGGCGGCTTATATACAGTAGTTCCCTTTACCGCCTTTATCGCGGTATGCTCGTAATAGCTCTGCGGCTTGTCGGCACGGTATAATCCACTCGTAGAGAAAACACGAAGCATTTGTTCTATATCATGATTACTCCAAAACGCAAGGTAATTCATAAGCGACATATCCGAATTACTGTGATTGCCCCTCAGATCCTCGCCATTATACAGTCTTTTGACCGTATCGCCGTTCTTTGCCTTGAACGCTCTGTCGAGCATCTCTCTGTCGTCCATAGACGACAAACCTTCTACGCCCATACCCGTGTTTTTCCAAGCGGTACGTCGTTCGAGCTTACTTTGGAGAACATTCTGCATCATAGGCGTGTCGAAACTACAAAGCTCGGAACTGCCAAAATTATCGCCCGTCATAGCAATGAAATGGCTACCCTGAAAATATTCCATTGTGTTATCCTTACTGTATGAACGCAAGTCCGATCCTTTCGTTTTGCCGAAAATGTGCAGTCCTTTACCGCTTATGGATTTTTCGGTATAGCTGCCGCTTGCCGCAATAAACGCTTTTTGTGCGATGTCGGAAAAATCTCCGTTATCTTCCATACTATCGTCAATGTTTATACAAGCTATACCGTCCTTTCCGTCAAGCGCATAAGCAAGGCAAGCGCAGCCTTTTTCTTTCGCATACTTACAAGCAGTGTCAAAGTCCGCCCATGTTTCGGGATTGTTGATTTCCGCATGCTTGTCTGTGTGCGGACTTATAATTGACTTATCCAATCTGCCCGTATCTTTATTTTCACGGGTGTGAACCACTACCCAATTAGGCTTTTTAAGCATTTCTTCTGGAACGTTCTTGCGAAGCTGTCCTTCTACTTTCTCGAACTGTTTTATTGCTTCTTCGCTCGGCTTACGGAAAATACTCTCATAGTCCTCATCCGTCTTACCTTGTATTGCCGCAATAAACTCCTCTGCCGCAAGGTCTTTAACATTGTCTCCGTCTTTGAGATGTATTACAAAGCCTTCGGGAATTCGCAAACTCAAACCGTTTTCGTTTTTGCGAACCATACCGCTCGGTATGTAGTACACAAATCCCGCGTAATCGCCTTTCGGCATTTTGAAAACCGTGCTGTTTTCTTTATTCGTAATTACGGCATTTTCGTTGACAACAACCGTACTCCACGTATTATCTTCCTCGCTCTGTTGTTCGCGGTATTCGTCCCAAGCGGTAGTTTCACGTCTGTAATCCGCTTTGTCGTCTATTTCTTCCGCAAACTGTTTTGCCGTAAGTTCAATTTGCTCTTCTCCTTTTCTCAAGGTAATAATGAATTTCTCGCCTACTTGAGCAATTAAACCACCGCCGTCGCTTTCTTTATCTTCGTTTACTACAGATTTGGGCATATAATATACGTATCCTTTATGCGCTGAATCCGTAGGTGTAGCTACAAGAATAGTGTTATCCAAATCTTTGATTATGGCCTCTTGCGGGAATCTTATATTTACTTTTGCCTCGCGCTCGTACTTGTCCGAAGTCGTTCCGTTTACCATTTTGGCGAATTCGGATGCCGTAAAAACAATAATCTTCTCGTTTCCCTCGTACAGTTCAACTTTAAAATCTTCGGGAATCCGAATCGAAAGAGCTCTTTCGCGCTCGTCGCTTTGCGGATCGACGGTCAAAGTGCTTTCTCTAATACGGTCGTTGAATATAGAGTACGCGCAACCCTCGTATGTGCTGCCTTTGGGCATTCTGAACCGCGAATTAAACGGATACTTTTTAATAAGCGCATCGGAACTTACTTTGAATGAGACCCATTTTCTTGTTTCGGTATCTTCCGTGTTTTCGAATCCGTACTGATCTTCTCTGTATTTTTCGGCGTCTTCAAGTGTTTTGAAATCGTAAAAGCCTTGCCCCCATTGTCCGTCCGTAGTGTCGTATCTCGCCGCCACAACGAAATCGTTTTTGCGCTGTATTATAGCTATATTTCTGTCGTCCCTATCTTTTACGATGCTTAAAACTTTATCTCCATGTGCCGTAAAATTCTTGTATTTGTCTTGTGCCATTTTATTGTTTTCCTCCTCTTTGAATTTACTGATAATATTACTTGTAGCTTCTTGCTCCGCCGTATATTCCGCACTTGCCTTCTCATCGGCTATTTCATTGCGGCGCATTTCGCAATAATCTTTAATAAACGTCGCCGTATCCGCATAAGTTTCTACGCTGTAATTTTCCGTGCCTATATAATCGTCGTACAAATTATTCAGAATATGCCCTCTGACCTCGTACAGTGTATCGAACTCTTTGTCCGTTAAATATTCTTTGCCGCACTGTATGACTTCCGACAACTCATTGTATAAATGCGTTTTATAGCTATTCTCAAATACCGTTTGCGGCGACTTACTTGTCAAGTCTTTTTTGTACTTATCGAACTCCAAAAGTACGCTGTTTATAACCGCTTCTTCGTGGTCGGTGCTGTTTAGTTTTACGGAACGAATCGCGTTCACTTTCTCGTCAAAGTAATCACGCGCACGGCTTTCGTCGTTAAACTCGCGCAAAGGGTTTCCGTCGTGCAGTCCGTTGTAAGCAAGGATAGTCCTCACATCGGTTTTATCGCCCACTTCAAGCTCTTTGCCGAACTCGTTTTTTGCCGAAGTATCGTTTATAACGTACCAATCGCCCGTTACGTTATTTTCCAACAACAATAATCCGGGCAAGTATTGTTTTATAGCATTACCGTTATCCGGAAGATAATCGGGTTCTTTTGCGACAACGGTCAATTCGTCATCGAACACGGGTAAATTCATATCGTCTATTTCTTGCTCTGTCTTGCCGTCCAATATAATGTTCAGTGCCTTTTCGGCATTGAAATTTATCTTAGCAATATCCTGCGCTACGGCTTTCAACTCCGCGTTCTCTATAAACTTAGAAATAGAACGCCTTAACGTCCCTTCGTCCCAACCGTAGTGTTCCAACTCGCCGCGCCAAATGCGACCCGTGTATTCGTCTAAAAGTTGCGGCACAAAAGATATCATAGCTTCGGCATCAAGCTTCGGTTTATCTGAAAGATATTTTTTCAACGCCGCTTTTTCTTCAAAATTGGCCTCGATAAAGTCTATCGTGAATTGTTCGTCAACGCAGTCCAACTCTTTCGACGTAACTTCTTTTGCCGCTTCCGCAAACTGTAACCGTGCGGAGAGATACGCTATGCCTTGTTCAGATTCCAAATATTTTTTCCAAACAGGTTTTTCCACACCGTAAAGCGATCTTTTTTTACTATTTTTATCGAAATCGCTTAAATTCTCTATTTCCGTTTCGGTATCGTCCTTATTAAGTTTGTATACCTGTACACCTCTGCCAAAAGCTCTTATAGCCGCGTTCTTGTACATAGGCAGCATACCGTCCCAAGTATAGCCGTATTCGTGCATTTTTTCCGAATCTACGTTATAGTCGGGCAATATGTCTACTTGCATTAACGCGACCTTATCCTCTTCGTCTATAATTTCTTCCTCCTTGTAATTTCTCTGTGTCGGCAACAAAGCTTTATAATTGTTTTCGTCCGAACCGCTTCCGTCGTCTATGACAACGCTTTCTTCTCTCTTGTCCAAATTGAGTTCGGCGTTCAACTCGGCTTGCTCGCTTAAAAGCTCTGTAAGATGTTCTCTATGCTCAAAGGGTTTTTCGACTTGTTCCTGAGCAATAGCCAAGTCGTCTTTTATCTGTTTCAGCCTGTTTTCAAGCCGTTCCTTACGTTTAGGGAAATCCTCTAAAAAATTATCTAATCTCGTTAAATTACCGCTCGAACTCTCGCCTATACCGATTATGTATTGTCCGTTTGCCGTCAGCGTTATTTCTCTTTCGCTCGTAAGCATTGAGATAGGGTTCATAGATATTTTGAAACCGCAATACTCCGCTACAACTGTTTCGGGTTTGCTTGCATAGAGCGCGTCTGTGAGAGCTTTTCCACCCTCTTTTCTATCCGTATATACCTTACCGTTTACGCTTATCTCAAACGCCTCGTGATCTGTCGGCTTACTACTGCTTATTCGCATTAAGTCCAAGTCAACTCTTTCCGACAACAGTTCATGCTTACGTATATCCTCGGGGAAATCTTTACGTATTTTATCTTGCAAGGCATACAAATTCTTCTTGTACTGACCCTCCAAAACACGTAGTCTTGCTATCTCCGCGTCAACTTCCATTTTGCGTTTTATTCTCGGGTTTGCCGCAGTTATAGCCTTTATCTCCGCATAGCTTAATGTCGTTTCGTCTATATCTTCGAACTCACGAGCTGTAAAATCTCCTATTGATATTTGCTGAATAAACCTACTCTTGTTTTCGAGTATCTGATAAGAATAACTGTCAAAGGTACGCTCCATAACATAGGTGTAAATATCTACCTTTTTATTGGTGTTACCCTGACGGATTATTCTACCCTCTCTCTGTTCCATATCCGAGGGACGGTAAGGAGTATCTAAGTGGTGCAACGCCATAAGCCGTTTTTGCACATTAGTGCCCGCTCCGCATTTTTCCGTACTGCCTATAAGAACCCTGATTACACCGCTGTTGACTCTATCGAACAGTGTTTGCTTTTGCTCGTCCGTATTTGCGTTGTGAATGAACGCAATCTCGTCTGCGGGTATGCCCTTTTGTATGAGCTTATATTTCAGGTCATTGTAAGCATCGAAACGCAAGCCGTATGTGTACTCTTCCGACTTAACCTTAGGCGTGGACAAATCGCAAAAGACTATCTGCGTTCCTTTCTCATCCGTCGTATCTTCCCATATCTCGTAAATGCGCTGTGCCGCTTCGTTGATCTTACTGCCCGGTTCGTCTTCGGATTCAGGGACGAAACAGCGCGGATCAAGTGCAAGTTTCTTTCCGTCCGACGTTACTTTTAGCATGTTGTCGATATCCGGTGATACCCCGCCGTCGTGTATGATTTCAGCGCGTTCGGCGATTTTCTCGGCAAGTTCGATTACCGTATCTGACGGTTTCAGGCTTATAACGTGCTTTTCCGCTTCGGGTACGTCAAGCTGTACCATGTCCGAAGTTATTACATCGGAAAACGAACGGTACAGTGTTTGTAACTCGGGTAGATTCGTAAATTTCGCAAACCTCGTTCTCGCCTGATACCCTTTTCCGCTCGGCGCAAGCTCCATACTCGTTACTGTTTCGCCAAAGTCAGCAGCCCATCCGTCGAAAAATTCTATGCCCAATTTCTTTAATGTACTCGGTTGCAAATACGACTGCATCGTATACATTTCCGTCATTGAGTTGCTTATGGGCGTACCCGTACCGAACACTATACCTCTGTCGCTGCCGTGAAGTTCCTGCAAATATTCGCATTTCAATTTCAGGTCGCTTGCCCTTTGACTTGCCGCCGTAGATATGCCCGCTACGTTGTTCATCTTCGTGAAAAGGAACAGATTTTTATAGTAGTGAGCCTCGTCTATATACAGATAGTCCACGCCGAGATTTTCGAAGGTCAGAACATTGTCTTTGTTTTTATCGTCCATCAGCTTTTTGAGCTGTGCCTGCTTAGTCTTTTTAATGCGTTCCAAGTTCTTAACCGCGCCGCGCGGCATACCGCTATCGTCCCATTGTTTTTCTACCGTCTGCTCGATAAGATTTATTTCCTGCTTCAATTTCTTTACTTGGCGTTCTTGCGAAATAGGTATTTTGGCAAAGCTCGACTGCGCAATAATTATCCCGTCCCAATCGCCGAGTGCCACTTTCGACACGAACTTTTGTCTGTTGTCTTTCTCCAAATCTTCTTTGCTTGCAACAAGAATTTTTGCGTTAGGATACAGCTTTCGCCACTCACCCGCCCACTGTTGAACAAGGTGATTAGGTACTGCCACCATTACTTTTTTGCACAGACCGAGTTGTCGCATTTTCATTATGGACGCCGCCATTGTATATGTCTTACCGCTTCCGACAACGTGATGCAATAGCGTACTTTGGTTGTTTGTGATTATGCGGTGTATAGCGTCTTTCTGGTGCGGTCGCAACTCGATTGCCGGATTCATTTCGGGAAATTTTAAGTAGCTTCCGTCATAGCTCGGCAACTTGATCTGATTGAAAAGTCTGTTATACGTTGCTTCCAATTCCTCGCGGCGTTCGGGTTTTGCAAATATCCAATTTGCAAATTCTTCCTTAATCTTGTTTTGCTTTTCACGTGCCGCAATTGTTTCCGCATGATTGAGTACCCTTTTTTCTTTACCGTCCTCATCGAGTACGGTGTCGTAAATAGTCGTCGCTTTTAAGTTCATGCAGTCCATAAAAAGTCTGTATGCGGGCGCACGATTTGTGCCGTACACTTCGCGCTGTTTCATTTGCGTATCGATTCTGACGCTTTCTTTTTGGTCTAAACGCCAACTACTGTCAAACGGGTTATAGAACAGCTCCAAATCACTGCGCCGCCACCAGCTAACCCCTACAAGCTCCATATAGAACTGTTTATATATTTCTTTGTCTATCCACGTGGCTCCGAGCCTTACCGAAATTTCGCTTGCCGTAAGCGGCTTTGGTTGTACTTTTTCCAATGCCGAAACGTTATCTTTGAATTCGGGATACTTCTCGGCGTACCTTTTTGCCGTATTCAGTTTTTCGACAACTCGACCCGAAAGATATTCTTCGCTCGTCTCAAAACCCGAATATTTATCCATTCGATCTGCTTTTTCGGGATTGCGGAAAACAGCATCTCCAAGCTCGAAAAGTACGTCGTCGTAGCTTTTACCCGTTAGTTCTTCGATATACTCAATATCTACTCTGCCGCGTTCGTTCTTGCTTATCTGCAGCGCTTCAAACGGATCATCGGTACTTGTAGGCACTACGTAAGGGCGTATAGTTCGCTTGAAGAATATCTCTGCTTTGCTTATTCTTCCTGTCTCTTTGTCTACGTCTTCACACGCAAGTAACAGCGCCGCATCGCCGTCCTCTTTGAATAACCTTGTATTCGTCTGACTGTTAAGTTCGCCGTACTGCTTAACAAACAAATCATACTGTGAGTTGAGCCGCTTTTGTTCTTCTTGCAATACCTCATCCGAACAGCCCTGTATCTGAATGTCCAAAATATGATGCAATTCTTCGCGTAAAGCAATCATTGACTTTATACGTTGATAAGCGTCATTCGGGAACTTAGGTATAGCCTGTTCCTGCATTTCGTCGCCGACGCGCATATACAGTCTGCCGCTGTCCGCTTTATAACACATAGGCTTTACGTTATAGTCTACCTTTATCGCGGACTCTTCTTCGTATGCGGTTTCGGGGTTTGTATAAAATCCCTGCGGCAACCGCTCAATAGCTTCGGCTATCGCTTCCGACAGATTTCTACCGTCGGGCTTTATGGTTACGTCTTTACCGCCGTATAATCCCATATCTTCCGCAAGCGTTCCGAGTATCATTTCGGGATGGCGAACAAAGTAATTGTTTATTTCGTACCCTTCCGCAGTCTTATCCGTTCCGAGCCATTCCACGTCAGACAAATCCGTTATCTTTTCTTCGCGCTTACGAAAGAACAAAATATCCGCTACTGCTTCCGTTCCTGCCGTTTGCTTGAACGCCGTGTTCGGAAGTCTGATTGCACCCAAAAGTTCGGCACGTTCCGCTACGTATTTTCTTGCGCTCGGATTGAGCTTGTCCATTGTGCCTTTGCTCGTAACTATTGCTACAATACCGTTAGACTTTACTTTATCTATGCTTTTAGCAAGAAAGTAATCATGGACTTTGAAATTGTATCTGTTGTACGCGCTGTCCGCGACACCGTAACCGCCGAACGGTACATTGCCGACGACTATATCGAACTTATTGTCGGGAAAGTTCGTATCCTCGAAACCTTTAATCTGTACGTTTGCTTGCGGGTATAGCTTCGCGGCTATTCGGCCTGTAAGGTTGTCCAATTCAACGCCGTACAGTCTGCTACCTTCGGCTATTTCTTTCGGCATAAAACCGAAGAAATTACCCGTTCCCATAGACGGTTCCAAAATACGGTTATTGCCTTTTACGCCGAAACGATTGAGCGCGGCATATATACCGTTTATTACGTCCTTAGGTGTGTAGTAGGCATTAAGCGTGCTGCCCCTTGCTTGCTCGTAATCTTCTTGAGATAACAAGCCTTTAAGCTCGGCGTATTCTTTCTTCCACTGTGTGTTATTTTCGTCAAACGCTTGGCTCAGTCCGCCCCAACCCACATACTGCGACAATACTTTTTTCTCTTCGTCCGTAGGTGTTCGGTTCTCGGCGTACAGTTTGTTTACGAGCCTTATAGCCGCTATGTTGTTGCGGAATCTCGTCTTTGCTCCGCCTAACTCGCTTTGGTCTAAAACGTCGTTTAGATCGGTATTCTTATTATCTTCTTTATCATCGAACTCGTGCCAAATATCTTCGTAATTCGGGCAATAGTCAAGGTAGAAATTTACGTCTATTCCTTCATCAGTCAGTTCAACGTCAGATACTTCTTCCCGCCCTTCAAGCTCGGCAACAATATCTTCGATATGTTCTCTCGCAAACTGCTCAGCTTCATTAGTAAAATGATCGAAAGTGTATATGTGATTGCCGCCATATATTTCTCTCGTTCTTTCCTCGATCATTAAATCTACGAATCTTTTTATTGCCCATTCCGTTTCCGCAAGTTCAGCATGTTTGTAAACCTGCCAATACTTATCGTTCCAATTTTCCAACGATTCGTCAATAGCATTGTTCCACCATTTGAAATATTCTGCTTTTTCCGCTTCAGTGGCTTTATTGAACGGAACACAACCGTTTACTGCTTCCGGTCTGTTGGAATTTACATAGTAATGTGTAAAATATTCGTGCGCTTCGGACAAAATGCCCTTATCCCACAGCTCACGGAGCGGAATGCAAGCAGCGCAATCTTCTTCGTAACAGTAATATATACCGTCTCTGTAGCCTTTTTGTACTGCTTCCGGCGACAATATGTGCGGCGCAATCTCGACATCAATCATTACGCCACCGTGTCCCGCCGTAGAAACTTCATAAACACCGTTTGCGATTGTTCTGCAATGTTGCACTTCGCCCCACGTTGAGTTAGTAGGCTCACGCATATATCTTTGTCGGTATCTGTCAAAGAACGCTCTGTCTTCTGCCGTTAATTGCTTAAACCGATTAAAAAAAGACTCTGACTCTACGGGTTTTAATATCCCATTTTCTATGAGTTTATTCCAACCGTTATCTTTCTCTGCGCCTGAGTCTCGGGGCTGTTCTGCTTGCGGCTCAACCTGTTCGATATAGCGGTCATTTTCTATCTGTTTACATACTTTATCTGCAAACTCATCCCAATTCAGACATATTCGCTTTGTATAATCGTCGCTTTTTTCGCCTTTATACAGCCAAATACCTTGTGCATTGTATATGGCGTAAAATCCGTCGCCTCGCTCTTCGCACGTTCCGTATTCGTTTTTAAGGAACTCCGAAAATGCCGCAAGCTGCTTTGTGTTTGCGTACTCGTCCAAAATCCGTTGCTTACGTTCGGGATTTGCCGAATATATTACATGGTCAATAAACTCGTTTTTGCGACGCTCTTCTTCCGCTCTCAGTTCACGCAAACGGTTCTGCTCAACTTTATATTCGACGTACTTCTTCTTTTCCTGTTCGGTAAGATAATTGTCGTCGTCAATTAAGTCTGCTATTCGAACTGCAACTTCGGGCCATTTAAGCGAAACCTGAACGAGCCGCTCGCCTTTTTCGCCGAGTACGGCCATAGTAATACCCTTGCCGTCGTGCATTTCTTCATCGTCGTTCCAGCCGCCATGTCCACCCCAACCGTATTCATTTTTCAAGAAATCCGCAAAAGTTTTAGGTGTAGGGTTTTCTTGGTATTTATCGAAGATACGGAATTTGCCATCCTGAATTCCGCTACCGTATTTTAACTGACGTTCGATAAGCGCTTCTTCTGCCGATTTTTCTTTCTGTTCTATTAAGTCAAAAAGTGTCGGTTGGGACTTTTCACGCTTACGATCCTTTATGCCCTTTTCGGGTTTCTTCGGCGTTGATTCTTTATTGTCTTTATCTTTCGGCTCTTCGTCCGA
The DNA here is from genome assembly GCA_013316045.1 of Clostridia bacterium. Classification (GTDB taxonomy): domain Bacteria; phylum Bacillota; class Clostridia; order Christensenellales; family Pumilibacteraceae; genus RACS-047. The sequence continues at coordinate 2,066 of WSNJ01000016.1, read as the reverse complement.
TTCGGTTTCTTCGTACTCATCCTGTTCGTCTGAGTCCGTGTCGTCAAGTTCTTCTTCCTCGTCGCTTCCCGTCTCTTCGATTTCCTCGTCCGACTGTTCCTCGTCAAGGTCGCTAAGCTCGGCGGCAAGTTCTTTTCGCCAATCCTCGTCCGTTTCAGACTGTTCATCATTAAGCGGTGTAGACTCAAAGTCGGTTGTTTCCGTAATCATCGGCTCTGCCTTCTCTTCTATTGCTTCAGCATTCTGTTCGAGTGCTTCTGCGTGAGAGAGAATATATATAGGCTCTTTGTCGTTTTCTATCAATACCACGCCGCGAGACTTAAGTATTTTGTCCACATACACATCCATAGCGTGATACGGTATGCCGCACATAGCTACTCTTTCAGGCAAGCCTACGTCGCGCCCCGTAAGCGTTAGGTTCAGCGTTTTCGATGCTATAATTGCACTATCGCCGAGCATTTCGTAAAAATCTCCCAAGCGCATCATAACAATCGCTTGCGGCTTTTCGCTCTGCACTTCCATATACCGCTTGTACAACGTATACATGGGATGCTTCGGTTCTGCTTCTGTCGAATGTTCTTCGGCTTTTATTTCCGATTGTTCATCGGGAATAACGGGTTCGTCGGATACCGTTTCTTCTTCCGTGTCGTCTATGACTTCGACTTCTTCCTGTCTTTCCGAATAGGCTTCCTCTATGCTCTGTACGAGCATTTCTGTCTTATAATATACGTCTTTCACAAACTCCGCATTTTCTTTATACGAAAACGGAAGCCCGCTTAACTTGATCCCTGCGCTCTTCGGAAAACCTGTTTTTGAATACAAAGAGTAAGAAATGCCATCTATAAGTAATTTGTCTCGATCACCGTCGTATGTAAGCTCGCCCTGCTCGTGCAGATATTGCAGAACGCCGTTTTGAATTCTGACGAAATCACTTTGTTCGCTGTCCGCAAACTCAGCATCGTTCAATTCATCTAACCCGCCAAGCAAACGCTTCATAGGAAGTATAGGGCGCGAATAACGGTTATCTCCGTGCGTGTCATTAGCATCGAATACGAATTGTTTATACCCGTCGTTATCGTAATAGGCAATTCCCTTTCTGCCCTTTGTTATGCGCCGATCCATAGCTACCCACTCGTTAAACGAAAAGCACACGGTGGCATTAGGGCGTTCTATTATAATCTGACAAGCGTCATGCAAGTTAATATGCGGGTTCTGCGCTATAAACCTATAAAAGTTTTTAAGCTGTTCGCCGTCAGCAAGCATAGCCGCAATTTGCTCGTTACGATTTGTCAGCCTTTTTGTTTCGCTCATTATTCTCTCCTATATTCCTATTTCGACCAAAAGTCTTTTGCCATACCCTACGCTTCTCTTGCGGCGTGGGGAAATATATTATGTTTATAGCTGCTTTTGCACCGACAAGTCGGACAATGCTACGGATCTGTTCTTCGTTAAACAACTCATGTTCGTTGAGCTTTCGCTGCAACTCTGCTTTTGTAATACCGAGCTTTCTTGCAACATACGGTTTGGTGAAATTGTTATCGTAGATCCAATCTTTGAGCTTACGTTTTTTGAGTGAATAACCGACGGAAATATCAATAAAGTTTGTTTCCAACTTGTATGTACTTTGCTTTGAATCCATCAAGCGTCTCCTCCTCCAAATCTACAAGAGATAAAAATGTCCATTCCCCCAAAGCATTGAACATTTCTCGCGCAAGATCATATCCTATTTGACGCCCTATTTTCAAATGACGATATGTATATTTCTTACCGCCCAACGTTTTTAACAACTTATTTGCACTTATACAGTTACGCTTTACAAAGTTTTCAAATTGATCAATTTTTAGTTTCATACTGCTCTCCTTGAGGGGAAAATATTGTTATCCCTTCACTTATTAGAGAAAAACAGTCATCCTGTTAGGGTGTTTTTGAAAAATTTTTTAATTCTTTTCAAGAAGTTTTCGCAGTTTTGTATAAATACCATCTACCCGCTCCTTTATTGTGCTACGCGAAACGTTCTCTTCACGGGCGATTTCCGCCTGCGTCATATTCAAAACAAACAGCTTATG
>WSNJ01000075.1 GCA_013316045.1 Clostridia bacterium | reverse complement strand
GACGGCGCTAATAAGAGGATATAACGAATGACCATAGAGCTTATAAAGGAAAACGAAATACAAGAAACTTGCGATATGGTAGCCCGCGCGTGTAAAAATTCGGTTTTTGCCGAGTTTTATCCGCAACAGCCGAAATATTTTTCTATTGCGTATGACGAAATAAAGCAAAAAGCCGAATACGGACATTTCTATGTTGTGAAAGAATGCGGCAAAATTATCGGATGCGGGTGTATCGGCGCTTATTGGGACAGTTTGACGGAAAGTTGGATAAACACTATTTTTGTTGAGCCGTCCCATCAACATAAAGGAATCGGCAAGAAAATCATAGAACATTTGGAAAGCGACGAATATGCGAAGAGAGCAAACCGCATTGAAATTCATTCGGCAATATCGGCGATACCGTTCTATCGCAAATTAGGCTACGAACATAAACACGGAGATTTGTCTTATAAGGACGGAATGTTCGACCTTGAAAAGTTTTTTAATAAATAGATTTTAACGGTTGTTCGCCACAAAATAAAAAGGAGTAAATAATGCCTTATATCAAAATCGAAAGCGGTAAATTGACCGACGAACAAAAAATGTTGCTTATAAAGCGCGTAACCGAAGTCTCCGCGGAAATTATGAATATTCCGCAAGAATTTTTTACAACCACCATTACGGAATTGCCCGATAAAAACTTCGGTATCGGCGGCAAAACCATCGATATTATCAAAGACGAGTACAAAAAATGAAAGATTGGTTTACAATAGATAAAATCGACGAAACGACTTATATTATAAGCGAATACCGCCACCCAGAAGAAACACACTGCTATCTTTTAATCGGCAGCGAGCGTTGTCTTTTGATTGATACGGGACTTGGGATATGTAATATTTACGAGCAAGTCCGTAAGCTGACGAACAAACCCGTTACCGCCGTTGCAACGCATATTCATTGGGATCATATAGGCGGTCATAAATATTTCCCCGATTTTTACGCCCATAAAGCCGAGTTGGATTGGCTGAAAGGCAAATTTCCGTTGACGACACAAACCATCCGCGATATGGTAATAGACCGTTGCGATTTGCCCGAAGGCTTTGACGTAAGCAAGTACGAGATGTTTCAGGGAACACCAACGAAGGTGTTAAACGGCGGCGAAATAATTGATTTGGGCAATAGAAAAATCGAAGTCTTACATACCGCAGGGCATTCGCCGGGACACCTTTGCTTTTGGGAGCGAGAGCGCGGCTACATATTTACGGGCGACTTGATTTATAAAGATACGTTGATTGCTTATTATCCGTCCACCGACCCCGAAGCGTATTTACGCTCGCTCGAAGTTATAGCCGCATTACCGTCTAACAGATTTTTTCCCGCGCACCACTCGCTTGATATTCAACCCGAAATAGCGGTTAGGATGAGAGATACTTTCCGTGAACTGAAAGCGCAAGGCAAACTACATCACGGCGCAGGCACTTTTGATTACGGCGATTGGGCAGTTTGGTTATAATTACGGAGGAAAAACAATGAAACAACTTATAGCATATTGCGGACTTAATTGCGAAAAATGTGAAGCGTATATTGCCACGCAAAACAACGATAACGCATTGCGCGAAAAGGTTGCTCGGCTTTGGTCGGAGATGAACGGAGTGGAAATCACACCCGAAATGATTAATTGTGATGGTTGTCGCGTGAACGGGGTTAAAACCCCTTTTTGCGACAAGTATTGTCAGATACGACAGTGTGCGCTCGTAAAAGCTTTTGAAACCTGCGGAAACTGCTCTGAAATGGAAAGCTGCCAAACCGTGGGTATGATTATATCTAATAACGCCGAAGCGTTAAGCAATCTTAAAAATAAGTGAAGATTTATTATGCTTGATACAATGCCTACATCAGAAGAAATTATTGCGCTAGTTGGAAAATCTTTATATGAAGTATGGAATAATTTATGCGCTTTAATCAATGAACGCTACGATATGGAGTGTTTGTGGAATAAAGGCGGTAAAGCGTGGAAATATGAATACAAATACCGTCGTGGCGGTAAAACGCTTTGCGCTTTATATGCAAAAGAAAATTGCGTAGGATTTATGGTTGTCTTGGGTAAGGACGAGCGATTAAAGTTTGAAGCCGACAAAGAAAACTATTCAAAGGCAGTTCAAGAGATATATGACAATACGCATACTTACCACGACGGAAAGTGGGTAATGTTCGCGCCGACGGACACTTCCTTGTTTGATGACTTTATTAGACTATTGAGTATCAAAAGAAAGCCGAACAAAAAGTAAAACGATTTATCGTTATGGCAACAATCACAACTGAATAAACAATCGAATAAGAAAGAGTCCCGATAAATTGTATAGGGATAGCCGTTGAAAGATACGGAATAAGGAAAACCGCCGATGTTAAGCGGTATATAAATGAAAGATATAAACCTAATCAAGTTAGGTAGCCGAACATAAAGTAGTATAAACGGCAAACGCCGATAGAGCCACAAACTCTATCGGCGTTTTTCTATGCTCGGAAGTTCTCAAATTCTTCCATTAAACAAAATAGCCCGAACGTCTTTTTAACGGTAAAGAAGTTCAAGCTATTAAGACTTGGTGCGGACGAGAGGACTTGAACCTCCACATCGAAGATACCAGATCCTAAGTCTGGCGCGTCTGCCAGTTCCGCCACGTCCGCAAAAATCGCACTTTGAAAAGGCTATATAAACATACCACAACGCGCCTTAAATGTCAACTAAAACAGTTGACATTTGTATGCAAACGGTTCATAATACGATAGGAGGTTTTTTGCGAAATGAACAAGGATTTGACTGTCGGTAAGCCGCTCGGCGTTTTGTGGAAATTTTGTTTGCCGCTGTTCGCAAGTATAATATTTCAACAGCTTTACAATATAGCCGACAGCTTTGTGGCGGGCAAATTCATAGGCGACGACGCATTGGCGGCGGTCGGAAACAGCTACGAAATAACGCTTATATTCATTGCGTTCGCATTCGGTTGCAATATAGGTTGCTCGGTAATAGTATCTAAGTTTTTCGGCGCGAAAAAGTACGACTCTATGAAAACTTCGGTTTATACGACTTGGATTTCGGGCGGCGTGCTTTGCGGCGTTCTTATGCTCGCGGGGCTTTTGTGCAGCGGCGCATTGCTTAATCTTATTAACACGCCGCAAGACGTATTCGCGGATTCAAAATTATATCTCGACATTTACATATGGGGTTTGCCTTTCGTATTTTTCTATAACATATCGACGGGTATATTTTCCGCGATGGGCGACAGCCGAACTCCGTTTTTCTTTCTTGCGGCGTCTTCGCTCGCTAATATAGGAATTGATATTTTATTCGTCGCAACGTTTAAGATGGGAGTTGCGGGCGTTGCTTGGGCGACGTTTCTGTGTCAGGGCGTAAGTTGCGTTTTGGCTGTCGTTTTCGTGTTTTTGCGGCTCGGAAAAATCAAGCTCGAAAAGAGAGCCGCGCTGTTTTCCTGGAAGATACTCGGCAATATTTCTGTAATAGCGATTCCGAGCATTCTGCAACAAAGTTTCGTATCGGTAGGAAATATTATAATTCAAAGCGCAATAAATTCTTTCGGCAAATCGGTTATGGCGGGGTATTCGGCAGCTATTAAACTGAACAATCTCGTTATAACTTCGTTTACTACGCTCGGGAACGGAATATCGAACTATACGAGTCAAAATCTCGGCGCGGATAAGCCCGAACGCATACGCTCGGGGTTTCTTTCCGGGCTTGCGCTCGTCTGGATACTTTGCATACCGTTTGTTTTGCTGTACTTACTGTGCGGTAAGCCGCTTATTATGCTTTTTATGCAAGACGGCGGAAGCGACGCGGTAGGGTACGGATTGGAGCTGTTGAAAATAGTTTCGCCGTTTTATTTCGTTATCGCGGCAAAGCTGGTTGCGGACGGGATTTTGCGCGGCGCGGGCAAAATGGTTAAGTTTATGTCGAGTACGCTTATCGACCTTGTGTTGCGCGTAGGGCTTGCGCTGATTATGTCCAAGTCGCTCGGGACTGTCGGAGTCTGGTGGGCGTGGCCGATAGGTTGGAGCGTTGCTATGGTGTTGTCTGTGGTTTTTTACCTGACTCTGAAATTCAAAAAATCACCGCCGCCCGAGAATTGCGCTTAAATCTTGACTAAGGCGCATATATCTGATATAATATAACAGATGTACGAACAAGGAACGCTATTTGAAGTAAAAGCCGACCAACCGCTTGCGGCAAGGCTCAGACCGCAAAGTCTGGAAGAGTTTTGCGGGCAGTCCCATCTTATCGGAGAAGGGAAAGTTTTGCGTCGCCTTATCGAAAACGATAACGTCGGCTCAATGATTTTCTGGGGTCCGCCGGGCGTGGGCAAAACAACGCTCGCAAGAATAATCGCCAACAGGACGAAAGCCGCCTTTATCGATTTTTCCGCTGTTACGAGCGGGATAAAAGAGATAAAACAGGTTATGGAACAAGCCGAGCAGAATCGGAGATTCGGCGAAAAAACGATTTTGTTCGTAGACGAAATTCACAGATTCAATAAAGCTCAGCAGGACGCCTTTTTGCCGTATGTGGAAAAAGGAAGCATTGTGTTGATAGGGGCTACTACCGAAAACCCCTCTTTTGAAGTGAACGGCGCATTGCTTTCGCGGTGTAAAGTTTTCGTGTTGCACGCGCTTTCCACGGAAGAACTTTGTTCGCTTCTGACAAACGCTTTGCGCGACAAGCGCGGTTTCGGCGGGCAGGAAATCGATATTGCTCCCGACCTGATAGAAACTATCGCGCGGTTTGCCAACGGTGATGCGAGAAACGCTCTTTCCACGCTTGAAATGGCTGTGCTTAACGGACAGTTCGACGGCGTTAAGACGGTCGTAACTACCGAAACGATAGAGCAATGCACTTCCAAAAAGTCGCTTTTATACGATAAATCGGGCGAAGAACATTACAACCTTATTTCGGCGCTTCATAAATCTATGCGCAATTCCGACCCCGACGCCGCCGTTTATTGGTTGGCACGAATGTTGGAAGCAGGCGAGGACCCGCTATACGTAGCGCGCAGAATCGTTCGTTTTGCGAGCGAAGACGTAGGACTTGCCGACCCGCGCGCGCTTGAAATGTGCGTTGCGGCTTATCAGGCGTGTCATTTTATAGGAATGCCGGAGTGTTCGGTTCACTTGACGCAAGCGGTCGTTTATCTGTCCGTCGCGCCCAAATCGAATGCGCTCGACGTTGCGTACAATCTCGCCAAAAAAGACGCGCTTACAATGCTTGCCGAGCCTGTGCCGCTGGTTATACGCAATGCTCCGACTAAGCTAATGAAAGAGCTTGACTACGGCAAGGGATACAAGTACGCGCACGATTACGACGGAAAGATTACCGATATGCAATGTCTGCCGGATTCGCTCGTGGGCAAAGAGTACTATTTTCCGACCGAAGAAGGCTTGGAAGGGCGGTTTAAGTCGCGGCTTAAAGAGATAAAAGATTGGAAAGACGAGCAACGTAAAAAAAGATAAACAGAAAAGGCAAATAGCCGATTTTTTCAAGAAATACTATTCGAAGAGGTTTGCTATGATTATAAATACGGGAGCGCGGACCGATACCGTGCAATATTATACGCCGTGGCTTTTGAACAGGTTTCGCGCAGGTTTCGCTTATGTACGCAATCCGCTTTTTCCCGGAACCGTTACGCGCTATGACCTTTCGCCCGACGTTGTGGACGTAGTTATGTTCTGTTCAAAGAACTATGCTCCGATATTGCCGCACTTGCACGAAATTTACGATAGATTCAAGGTTTATTGTTACTACACGATAACGGCATACGGAAAAGATGTAGAGCCTAACGTGCCGACGATAGACGAAAGTATCGAAACGTTGAAAAGTTTATCGAAGCAGGTCGGCAAAAACAAACTCGCTTGGCGTTACGACCCCGTGCTGTTAACCGCGAATTATACTGTCGAAGCGCACTTGCAAACGTTTGAATATATGGCTGAAAAATTGGCTCCGTTTATTGACAGGTGCATTTTTTCGTTTGTCGAAATGTATAAAAAGACGGCTGAAAATATGCCCGAAATCGTTCCGCTTACAGCCGAAGATAAGGACGTTCTCGCGCGCGGCTTCGGACAGATTGCGAAAAAATACGGAATATATATCCAGACGTGCGGCAAAAGCGACGATTATATGCGCTACGGGATTCATTATTCGGGTTGCGCCACGCTTAAAATGTTTTCGCAGATATATTCGTGCGAGTTCAAAGATTTACTGCATAAGGGAACGCGCGAAGGGTGCCACTGTATAGACAACCGCGATATCGGCGAATACAACACTTGCCCGAACGGGTGCAAATATTGTTATGCGAACGAAAATTACAAATTGGCGGTAAAGAACTACAAATCGCACGACCCCGATTCACCGATTTTGCTCGGTAAAATTTTACCTACCGATAAAGTAACGCACAGCCAGCAAAAGAGTTTTATAAATTCGGTTGCCAAACAGTTTTCGTTGTTTGATTTTTAAGTAAGGAGTTTTTATGATAGTTTTAAGTAAGGTAGAATTCAAAAAATTTCTCGATTCCGACGATATAACGTTTACGTTCGGCGACGGGGATAATTTTTTGGATATTTCGCCTGCTATTTCGATATTGTGGGACGGGAAAAACGAACCCGAAATAAAGCGCGAGGGATATGAAATTTTGCGCTACGAAAACGGTGAAGCCGTTTTTCAGGAATCGTTTGAAGATTTTGAAAAAGCCGTAGGATATATGGCTGAGTTTGTTTCCGTAGGAGATACGGTTACGGCAAATAAAATCAGCGGGTTCGAAACGCTCGAAGAATATTACGACGAACGGAAGTTCCGCGACGCTTCTATGAGCGAGCTGCTTGAAAAATACAAGGACTGCGACGAGTTTTCGCTTACTAATTCCGAGAGCGGAAAAATAACGCGCGAGCAAGCCGACGAGATTGCGGAAAAAGAACGCAAGAGCGCGGAAGAAGAATGCAAAAGGATTTACGACGCCGAGAACAAAGGCGATTTGCCGCCGTTTGAAACGGTATTGAAAGACGTTCGTGAAGAATGCGCCGAGTTCGTTGTAAAGAAGCGCAAGAAGTTTCCAGAGAAAAAGTACGGAAAATACATTGCGAGCTTTATATGCGACTTTGTAATGGACGAAAAAACGAAGTATTACGGCGAAGATTTCTGGTGGCATATTTATATCGCGTTGGGCAGAGAATACGATAATATCGCTAACATTTACGACAGAGTTGCGCTTGCCGAGTCGGAAGACGACGCGTTTGCGGCGGACGGCTTGGAATGGTTGCGCGATTGCGTTTTGCGAACGGATACGGGTTTTGAAAATCATTGTACTCAAACGAGCGAATTGCTAACTACGTACTTTTTTCCACTCAACGATAAGACAAAGCGATGGCTTTCAACGAAAAAGGACGATTACGATTTCCATTACGGGTGCGGACTTGCCGATTTGGCTTTTTACAAAAACGGTAAAATTCGCTTTTCGTCTTGTACGCACGAACATTTTCACAATGATATAAAAGAATAAAAATAGTTTCGAACGTATAAATAACTTTTATTTTGCAGATTTTAACGGTATGCGTAACACCGTTAAAAGAATAAGTTGTTTATTGATTTTGCCGATTGTATTTTCGGTATGTTTTTCGTGCGCCGCGAATATTTCGGCGCAAGCGGAAGTCGAAAATTTTATCGAAGCGGACGAAAGCGATTTTATCAAGTGGGTTGACCTGAACGTCGGCGCGAAACTTCTGAAAAAAATATCCGCGCTGGATATAAAGTATCACGGAACGGAAGTCGACTTCGATTTTTGCGAAGCGCTTGCGTACCTGGCTACCAAAAACGGAAACAAGTTTTCGGACAAAGCCGATTTCGCGGCTCTTGACAAATTAGTCGGCGAACTGGAAAGCGGAAAAAAGATTTCCGACTTTTACGGCGAAAACAAGTACTATAAATATTATTGCGAAGCGTATTCTGCCGTGTTTTCCGAAATGATAGGCGAGTACAAAGACGGCGAAAGCGGAGAAACGCAGTACGGGGTTAAGGCGTTTTTCCCGATAGCCGACGGGTTTTGGTATAATCATTACGACGATTTCGGAGCGTCGCGCAGTTACGGGTTCAAGCGCAGGCATCTCGGGCACGACGTTATGGGGTCGGTCGGTACGCCCGTTATCGCTATGGAAGGCGGAACGGTTGCCGAACTCGGTTGGAATCAATACGGCGGTTGGCGTATAGGCATTCGCTCGCACGATACGAAACGTTATTACTATTATGCTCATCTGAGAAAAGACCGACCTTACGCCGCCGATTTGAAAGCGGGCGACACGGTTGTCGCGGGTCAGGTGATAGGCTATCTCGGAATGACGGGCTATTCCGCAAAGGAAAACGTTAACTTAAAAAGCGGTAAGCCGCATTTGCACGCAGGACTTCAACTGATTTTCGACGAAAGCCAAGTAAAAGGCAGTAAAGAAATCTGGGTTGACCTGTACGGTATTTGCGGTTTTCTGAGCGGCTACCGCGCCAAGGTGAGTAAAAATCCCGACACAAAAGAATACGTAAGCCTTAATACCAAAATTTCCGTATAAAATTCAGAAAGAAACGCTTGAAATGCTTGCGTTTCTTTTTTGTTGCTAATGTGAAGAAAATGAAAAGTGAATGAAAATTCTCTTTTTGGCATTGCAATCCGTCGTTTTCCTTTGTATAATGAAAGCGGAGGTATGCTCTCGGTAAAGCGGCGGGACTTAAACGCCACGTAAAACTGAGAGTGGGTTTTCTGAAATTCGTTAAGCCGCAAGGGCGTCGAAGCGTTATTGAAAAAAAGTTGTAGAATTATTGGAAAATATGCGGTAAAATATTTGACATCGATTGCGAATTGTTATATAATTTTAAGGCATTGTGCGGTTTTTGCCAAGCAATCGGTTTTTGCGGAAGTGGCTCAGTGGTAGAGCGTTGCCTTGCCAAGGCAAATGTCGCGAGTTCGAATCTCGTCT
>WSNJ01000074.1:982-8998 GCA_013316045.1 Clostridia bacterium | reverse complement strand
GCCTTACAAACTTAATTATAAAAGGCAATCAATTTAAGCGTAAAGCTGCAAAAATAAACTCAATGTAAAGCAAAAGTCGGGACTTCTTATGAAATCCCGACTTTTCGTCAAAAATAAATCGAAAGTTATCTTTACTTTCCGCTCGGCTTTAACCCTATGCAATTTTCTCTTGACTACAAGGCGCAAAGCGTTTTACTTCCCCAAACAATCAAAGTTTGTCGTAGCTTACGTTCATTACAATCGCCTGATTGAAATCTCCGAATTTTTTGCCGAACAGATTCATTCCGCCTATGTGCGTCGCGTTTTCTTTTTAAGTGTGATATATTGATTATGCGAAACTAATCTTATTACCCTAATTAGGAGTACGGGTATTTTTATTTTAACAGACGAGAGATACTCTTTTGTCATACACATTTATGAATTCGGCAAAAATGCAAATTCCATTTATGTGTGTATGATAACCGTACTGCATAAGATTAGTTTCGCGACAGTCGGAGTTTGTGTTTTTCGTGCGCTTACTTCGGTTGGCGCACTTTTTTTTTGTCAATTTTATTTTGTGGAGGTATTTATGAAAAGGAAATTACTAATCACACTTTTGTCGCTCGTTTGCGCAACGGTTTGCGTGTTCGCGCTTGCCGCTTGCGGCGGCGGCGGGCATACGCACGAATGGGCGCAAACTTGGGAAAGCAATGAAACGCACCATTGGCATAACTGCATTGCGGACGGCTGTTTCATTACGGACGTTTCGGATAAATACGGCTATGCCGAACACGATTTTTCCGACGGCGATTGCGTTTGCGGATACAAGCCTACATATAACTATACGGTAGGTCTTGAATATAAATTCGATTTTGGTATTGACGGTTATTTTATTAAAGGATTAGGAACGGCGACCGATAACGATATAGTTATTCCGTCCGAATACGAAGGGAAACCCGTAACGAAAATCGAAGATAGGGCTTTTGAGAATTGCAATAGTCTGACAAGCATAAAAATACCCGACGGCGTAACGGAAATCGGAAGAAACGCTTTTGCGGGGTGCAGTTCGCTAACAAGCATAACAATACCAAACGGCGTAACGGATATCGAAGAAGAAACGTTTAAGGGGTGCGGTAATATTGCGAGTATCGTTATTCCGAACGGTGTTACAACGATATGGCCGACGGCGTTTGAGGGATGCAGCTCGCTTACGGGCATAACAATACCCGACAGCGTAACGCATATCGGTTGGAATGCGTTTGAAAATTGCAGTAAGCTTGCCGATATAAATTTGCCCGACGGTATACCTTATATAAGCGAAGCAACATTTATGGGTTGTATCTCTCTTGCAAGTATCACAATACCGAACAGCGTAACGACAATCAGCAATAATGCGTTCAAAGGTTGCAGTAAACTTACGAATGTAACCATACCCGAAGCCGTTACACAATTGGGCAATAACGTGTTCAGAGATTGCAGCAGTCTTACAAGTATCGTAATTCCGAGCGGTGTATCGAAAATCTATTTTTCTTCGTTTAGCGGTTGCGGCAGCCTTACAAACTTAATTATAAAAGGCAACCGAATTCAGATTGACGGGGATACGGTGTTTGACGGATGCCCTATCGAAACCGCGACCGTCCCCTCCAATGTTTGTTCATTTATAAACAATCCGGCATTAAAGACCGTCGTTATAACAAACGGCGAACGCATATACGACAGCGCGCTTAAAAATTGCTCCAACCTTGAAAGCATAACCTTACCCGCCACTATCGCATATATCGGCGACGAAGCGTTTATGAACTGCAAAAAACTTACAAGCGTTACCTTCGACGGTACGAAAGAACAATGGCGACAAATATCGGTGGGTTCTAATTGGAGTTATCAGACGGGCGGAATTATCGTTCGCTGTACAAACGGCGAAATAGATTACAATTAAGTAAAAGAACGGCGTACAAACAGAAAGTCGGGATTTCATAAGAAGTCCCGACTTTTGCTTTACATTTATTCGCCCGCTTTAACGCGCCGAACTTACCAAACTACGCAGTCGTCAATCGGCGGCGTTTTATTCAGTCGTCGGAAAAAAGTCCGAGTTCTTTCATTATTTCGCTTAAATCTTCTTTCGGATTAAGCGCTTCTTCAAACGAAAAACCCGATTCCGAACGGTCTGAATAGCCGTCCGCAAAAGGCGTCGCAGTCGCCGAAATTTCTCGCTTTTCTTCGGCTTTATCGGTTTTACGAGCGTGCAAACCGTCTTTCCTGCCCGCTTTTTCGGACGAAAAATATCTGTTTATTCTTTCTATCGGGTCGAAATTCCCCGACAGTATCGGCGAATCCATATCGCCGTCTGGCAACATTTCGCGCAGAATTTTATCGTCGCTCTCGTCCCCGTCCTGCGTCTTTACGGTTACATAGCCGATACGTTTTTCACGCAGACGCTCGGTTTCCTTTTCGTAGTTTTCTTCGAGCTGTTTTACGGGCATTTTTTCGTAATTTGCGCTCTCGCTTTCACCGCCCGCAAGAATGTTGCGCATTCTGTTATTAAACTTGCTCGCCGCCATAAGCTCCTCGTCGAGCGGATAGCGTTCGAGAATTTTATTATAATAGCTAACCCACTTGTCGTGGAACGCTTTGAGCTGTTCGATTTCCTGATTGTATTTTATCTGACTTAACCGCTCTATTTCTTCGGCTTTCGCAACGGCGTTATAGATAGCCTTTGTAACAAGACTGCTCTTTTCCTTATACGCCTTTATGCTGTTCTCCGTGCTTTCCAAAGCCCGCTTCAATTCGTCGATACGCTCTTTCTGCCGAGCAAGCGACTTTTCGTATTCGCTTTTCAGTTGCAAAATATAAGCGTCCACTTGCGAAACGCTGTATCCCTTTTTTTCGATTTTGAATTCCATTATTTCACCCGATTACTGTTTTTTGGATTTTTTAAGAAGAGATTGTTTAAGCTCGTACAAGCCGTCGGAAAGATTTACTTTATATATATGCGGCTTTGCAAGTCTTTTGTACTCATCCCAAAATTTATCCGACTCGGATTCTTGGAATTTTATGCTTTTTTCGAGCGACGGGCATTCGTAAACGCATTTTCCGTTCTCGAAAATCTTTTTTAACATATTGCGAATCTCGTAATTTTCGAGAACCGTCGACTTCCACCTTTCAAGCTCGTGAGTGAGTTTTAAGGGCTTGTCTATCTTTTCGCCTTGCAGCGCGATAAGGTCTGCGAACGCCTTGTGCGTTTCGGAGTCGTAAATTCTGTAAAGCGTCTTGAACCCCGGGTTAGTCGTTTTTCCGCTCGTGTCGGAAATCTTAATGCACGGGTAGTCCACACCGTCGCGCGTTATCTGCGACATTTTGTAAACTCCGCCGAGCGACGGCATATCGTGGCTTGTTATGAGCTTCGTGCCGACGCCGTAAACGTTTATCTTGGCATCTTGAAGCAGAAGCTGACTTATAAGATGCTCGTCTATATCGTTGCTTGCGAATATTATCGCGTCGGTAAAACCCGCTTCGTCGAGCATCTTGCGAGCTTTTTTGCTCAGGTATGCCAAATCGCCGCTGTCGAGCCTTATTCCGACGGGCTTATGTCCCTTTGCTTTAAGCTCGTTAAATACGGTTATTGCGTTCGGAATGCCCGAATTCAGAGTATCGTAAGTATCCACGAGCAACAGACAGTTATCGGGATATACTTCCGCAAACTTTCGGAAGGCGTCTATTTCGGATGGGAAACTCATAACCCAACTGTGCGAGTGAGTGCCCTTTACCACTATATCGAACATTTTGCCCGAAAGCACGTTGCTCGTACCCTTACAGCCGCCTATCATACTTGCGCGCGCGCCGTAAATGCCCGCGTCGGGTCCTTGCGCGCGACGAAGCCCGAACTCTATAACGTTAGCGCCCTTAGCCGAATAAACTATCCGCGCGGCTTTCGACGCGATAAGCGTCTGGTGATTTATAATATTCAGCAGCGTCGTTTCTATAAGCTGAGCTTCGATAATCGGAGCTTTTACAATCATTATCGGTTCGGACGGGAAAACAATCTCGCCTTCTTCGACCGACCATATATCGCCCGTGAACTTGAATTTTTTAAGATAATCAATGAACTTCTCGTCGAAAATGCCGAGCGAGCGCAGATATTCTATATCGTCGGGGTTGAACCTTAATTCTTTTATGTATTCGACTGCCTGTTGAAGCCCCGCGGCGACCGCATAATTCATTTGGTCGTTCGCGCGGAAAAACAAGTCGAAAACAGCTTCGTTCTTATACGTTCCCGTAGCGAAATATCCGTTCATCATAGTAAGCTGATACAGGTCCGTCATCATAGTAAGATTTCTTTGATTATTCATTGCCGCGTCCTTCTTCGGGGTCCTTGAAAAGTTTTATCGTATAAAGTATAATGGCAAGTCCCGCAAACACTATTATTATCGGCAACACGACCGACCAGCCCAAAAGCCCCGAGCTGTTAAGCGAAAACAGAAAAGCCGTAACGCCGAAAAGCAGAATAACGAAAATATGCGATTTCCACTCACGACTGTAAAGCATAGTAAAAAACGAACTTACCGCAGGTATCGCTATATACATAGGATATAACGTTCCGTATCCCGCGGAAGTAAACTTAGCCGAAAACTCGACCGCCGCGGGCGTGAGAAACGCGAACGCAAGCCAAATCGAAACGGTGTTCTTCTGAATAAGACCCGTGCAAAGCAAAACGAGTCCCACGCTTAAAAGTAAACTTCCGAGCAAGATTTTCGGAACGGAAAGCGGTATAACGTTCAAGCCGCAAAGCAATAAAAACAGTCCGCACAAAACTACAACCGCGCCCGCCGTGATGTTTCCCGCAAATCTTTGCTTATCGGTAATTTCGAAGTCTTCCATATTGCTCATTGCTTATTCTCCGTATCGGCGTAAAAGTCGTCTTCGTCGCCGCTTTGAATATTTTCGGCTTCTTCACCGTCCTTTTCTTCCGTAACTCCGATATTTTCTTCCGTATTTTCCGTAGCAGGTTCGGTCGCGCCGTCTTTCGTTTCGCCGTCGAAACCGTCGTCGGCTTGCGAATAGAACTCGTCGTCGTAATCGGGCGCACTCTCCTTTTCGGGCTTTGTATAATCGTTCGGGTGGTGCAGAATACTCTCTCTGTACCCGAAGTAAGTTTCGTCGAGCTTAGCTTCGTCTACGAATATAAACGGCTTTAAGCCGCGGCTGCGCGCTCTGTAAAGGTGCGCGAGTATATAGCAAATTCCGAAGATAATAAGAGCTATCGACACGACCTGCGAAACTTTAAGTCCGAGCGCCGTATACAGCGAATCGGTTCTGAGCCCTTCTATCCAAAGCCGCCCTATGCCGTAATATATGCAATAGCACGAAAGAATAAACCCGTCGAAACTCTTGCGCCTACCGGCATAAAGCCAAAGCAACAGCCCGAAGCCTATAAAGTTCCAGAAAGATTCGTAGAAGAAAGTCGCAAGGTAGTACCCTTCGCCGTCGATTCCGTGCGCCGCGTCTATATGAACGGTTATTGGAAAGAAGTTGAAATCGACTTTCGGTCCGTACGCTTCCTGATTGGCAAAGTTGCCCCATCTGCCTATCGCCTGCCCGAGTATTATAAACAAAAATCCGAGGTCGGCTATCTGCCAGAAGTTTACGCGTTCTTTTTCGTCGGCTTTTTTATGCTTGATAAAGTGTAGTATTATTCCGCCTATCGTGCCGCCTATTACGCCGCCGTAAATCGCAAGACCGCTGAGTCCGCCCGTCCCTATTCCGAGAATCTGTTTGAACGTCCAGTGTCCGCCGTTACCGATTATATCGAATATAACGTAGTAAAGGCGCGCGCCTATTATGGCGAGCGGTATGCACAGTATCGCTATATCGAACACCATATCTTTATAGTAGCCGCGCTTTTTGGCAAGGAAGTACGCGCCTATTATACAGATAACCATTCCCATACCGATAATAAAGCCGTACCAATTAAAGCCGCCCGAGCAAGCCGATAGAAACGAAACCAAATTATTCAACTGCGTCTCCGATTTTCACGATTTAGGCGCAGCGGCAACCGATTGCCTGAAACGGCGACCGCCCATTACGCTTGACTTAAATTATAATACGGTTCGGCGCAAAAGTCAAGGCTTATGCGGTTTCGATTTCGGGCATTACTGCGATAATTCCGCGCGACGACGAATAAGTGTCTTTACGAATAAGTTTTTTCTCGATAAGTTTGCCCGAAAAATCGTAATATAACAGGTAACCTTCGCTCTTGACCGCGCCGTGTCCGTAAGATACTCTTATCTTTTCTCCGGGGCGCATAGGCTCTTTTATATATTTGCCGTCCTTATCGACGACTTCCAAATCTTCGGGCGGTTCGGAGCGCGAAACGATAACGCTTTCGGTAGATATTCTGTACGGTAGCGAAACGCCGTAGATTTCGACTACCGCCGTCGTGTCCGTGCCGTAACAGCGCAGAAACACAGGTTCGTCGCCGCCGTTTACGAAACGCAAATCGGACGAACCCGAATTGACCATAGCGTCGAACGACGGCGAAACGTAACTGCTTACAAGCGAATGATTGCGCGCCTGCGTGATATTCAGGTCGGCGCGGATTGCGCAGTTATAAAGCGTAGTCGACGCCTGGCACACTCCGCCGCCGAATCCTTCAACGTACTCGCCGCCCACTATTATCTTTGCTTCCCTGAACCCGTTGGCTTGCGTTCTCCGCCCGACTTTTTTATTGAACGAAAATTCTTCGCCGCTTTTTAACACGGTGCCGTTTATCTTGGAAAGAGCGAGCTTTATATTATGCTTTCTGTTCTCGTTGCTTTGGCTGTAATCGGTAGTAAACCGAGCGCGCAAAGACGTGAGTTTTACGTTGTCGAGAGCCGTTCTGTGCGGATAAAGCGTTTTGGGAATAGCCGTAACGCGAACGTTCGCGCCGACGCGCAGACGCGTATAAATGTCGCGGTACAAACATTCTTCGTCCGTCTGATAGCCTATTTGCTCGCGCGTAATCGAAAACATAGGTTTGCGGTCGGGATTGAATTTTATCTCGCTGTCTACGGGCTGTTTGTCAATGAATTTAACCGCTTCGTCCACCGTTTTTTCAAGCAAAGGAAAGCAGTACAGCATCGCGTCCTTATACGACGCTCCCGCCGCAAGACACCTGTCGGTCATTCTGATTTTTTCTCTCAAAGGCGCGTTAATCTTGCGCGTCTGAATCGTTTCGGCTACCGTGTGGTCGGTAGGTTCTATAAAGTCGTCTACGTATTTGAACGAACTGCCCGAATACAAAATTTCTATTTTGGCGGGAGAATCCGCAACATCCGCAGTATTTGCCGCCGCCGCGCTGTCGCCGCTCTGCGGAGAAAATGCGAAATGCAGGCACAAAAAAAGCACGCATATCATTACGGGAAAAATCACGTACTTTTTTGCTTTCACTGCCGCACCTCCGCACTTTTTACTCTATAAAAGTATTTGTAAGTGCGGTTTTATGTATGCGCCGTATTTTCGGAAAAATATGTATTTTTATTCTGCCGACGCCTTGTCCAAATGCTTTTTCGCGTATGCAAACAGCCAATCTTCGTTATTCAGGTGCGGGTCGAGAATACATTTTTCGTGCATATCGTTAAGAATTTTGCCGATAGCGGAACCCTTGTATCCCATTTCGAGCAGCTTTACGCCGTTTATTTTCAAATCCGTTTGATTTATCGGCGTTCCGTCCGCTTCCATTTGCGCTTTTATCTTTTCAAACCTGTGCTCGGCGGGAACTTCGCGCATTCCGCTGCCCGCGCGGTCGGCTTTTATCAGCATAACGAGCTTGTCCGCTATATCGTAGTTGCGCGCTATGAAAAGCCGCACTTTGCCGTCGCTCGTCAATCCGTTCATATCGTACATATGGTATCTGCAAAGCCGCTCGGTTTCTTCGACGGTGTCGTTCGGGAATTTCAGACCGAACTGACCCAAAGAGTCCTTTGCCGCCCGTGCCGAAGCGACTTCGTGCCCGTGCATTTTTCCGAAAGTCTTTTTGCAATACGGCTTGCCTATATCGTG
>WSNJ01000074.1:0-972 GCA_013316045.1 Clostridia bacterium | reverse complement strand
CCGCAAGCCTGACTTGCGGGTCGGCGACGCGCACGGTTTGGAAAATATGTTCCAAAACGTCGTATTTATGATATTCCGGATTCTGCTCCACGCCCTCGCACTCCGTAAGACGGGGAACGACGAACTTGAAAAGTCCGAGCTTCTGCATCAGCTTCAAGCCGCGGTAATGCGCATTCTCGACGCCGTACTTCGTATCGGCAAGCAAAATCTTCATAAGCTCGTCGCGCTTTCTCTCGGGCGAAATGTCTTTCAGAAGATTGCTGTACTTAACTGCCGCCGCACCCGTTTTGCTCTCTATCTTAAAGCCCGTTTCCGCCGCGATACGGCAAAGACGCATAAGACGCAACCCGTCCGACGAAAACACTTCTTCGGGGTTCTTTGCGCGCAGAATCTTATTTTGACAGTCGATAATACCGCCCGAAAAATCGAGCAGCTCGCCTTTCTTTATGTCGTAATACAAGCTGTTGCAGCAAAAATCTCTGCGACGCGCGTCAACGCGTATATCGGAAGTAAAGCCTACGTTGCTCGGCGTGTGCGCTCCGCCCTCGGAATAGTTCTCGGTTCTGAACGGCGTATATTCGTACTCTTCGTTTCCGAACTTTATAACGGAAGTACCAAGCCTGAAATTCACGGTTTTTATAAAGCAGTTCTTCGGAAGCCCGAGCGCGGTTGCGACCACGGGTCCGCAAATATCTATATCGGTTTTACCCAATCCGCATAATTGATTGCGGATATACCCGCCTGTGATATAAACTGGGTACTCGCTCAGCGACGCGAGCTTTTTCAACGTTTCGGGGACAAAAATTTCCATAACTAAATTATATCACGGCAAAAAATATTTAGCAAGTATTCAACGGTTGCTATTTTCCGCGAATTGTAATATAATATTCGGGTTAAGATTATATTACGACAAAACATCGAGAGCTTTTTTTCCTTTTCCTTTGCCGCTGTTAGGGTTTATTATAAAATCTA
>WSNJ01000073.1 GCA_013316045.1 Clostridia bacterium | reverse complement strand
TCTACCGCGGCAGAAAAACTTACGCAAAATTTGCAATCAGGGGTAAAACTCTGTCGGTATATCTTGCGCTCGACCCTTCGGCGTTTACCGATACGAAATATTCTTTTTCCGACGTCGGCAATGTGGCTAAGTACCGCGAAGTCCCTATGCGGCTTAAAATCAGGTCGGACCGCGCCGTCAATCAAGCCAAAGAACTTATTTCGGCGGCGTCGGAAAACGTCCGCTCCGAACTTGAAGAAATGAATTTTCGCCCCGATTACAAGGATACGGCTACGCTTGTGCGCGGAGAACTTATAAGGTTGTACTATCTCGGCAATCCCGACGCAAGCAAACAGGAAAAACGCGACGCGGCGGTTATCGGCATAAAACGGCTCGACAAAGCGCCGCGCGATTTTACGACTAAACTTATGCGTGCCGATAGCGAAATCAAAACGCATTACAGCGCCATAAAAAACGAACTTATGCGCTACGGGTTAAAGCAGCGTATGAGTACGGGTAACGAATCTTGGTATCGCGGCAGAACTACGTATGCGAAATTTGCGATACGCGGAAAAACTCTGTCGCTGTATATGGCGCTCGACCCTGACGAATTCGAGGGAACAAAGTACAATTTTCGAGATATGGGCAGCGTGAACAAGTATGGCAAAGTTCCTATGCGAATGAAAATAAAGTCGGACCGTTCCGTGCGCTGGGTGAAAGAACTTATAGCCACTATGGCGGAAAAGAAAGGTTGGACGCGCGAAGAGCTCGAAGAAAAAGATTTCCGCTACGTTAAGAAAAAAAACAAGTAATGCGGCAAAAACCTTGCGTTTGCGACTTTCGCGTGATATAATTATCAGACTATGAAAGACTTAACGCAGGGAAGCGTAAAAAAGCATTTCTTTTCATATCTTGCGCCGAGCATTGCGGCTACGCTCGTAACTTCCGTTTACACTCTTGCGGACACCGTTATGATAGGTCAGTACGAAGGCGACGGCGGGCTTCTCGCGCTGAATATATTTTTACCCGTCTATTCGCTGTATATGGCGCTCGGAACGCTTTGCGGCGTGGGCGGCGGCGTGCGCTACTCGCTGTACATTGGCAAAAAGGACTATGAAAAGGCAAGAGGAGCGTTCACCGTTTCGCTTATTATGCTCGGAGTTATAACCGCGCTTTTTACGCTTGTTCTGAACTTATGGTTCGACCCCGTAATGCGGCTTTTCGGCGCCGACGACCACTCGCTGCCGCTTGTTAAAAACTACGGAAAATACGTGGCTTGGCTCGGCTTTTTCGTAACTGCGGCTATATTTTTGCAGGCGTTTATCCGCAACGACAAAAATCCGAAACTCTCGATGGCGAGCGTGGTTTCGGGCGGACTTTTGAATATTCTTCTCGACTATATACTCGTTTTCGTCGCCGATATGGGAATGGCGGGCGCGGCTCTCGCCACTATGATAAGCTACGGCGTTACGACCGTTATTTGTTGCGCGCACTTTTTCCGCAGGGAAAACGGTCTGAAATTAAGCAAAAATATAAATTTTCCGCTTGCGGCGGAAGTCGTGTCGAGCGGCGGCGCGAGCTTTATTATAGAAATCGCGCTCGGCATTATGATAATGATTTTCAACCGTCAGTTCCTTAAATACGCGGGCGATTACGGAGTTGTAACCTACGGCGTTATAACGAACGTGCTTATAGTAGCCGTATCGCTGTTCAACGGAGTGGGGCAGGCTTGCCAGCCGATAGCGGCGGTAAACTTCGGCGCGGGGAAAAAGGATAACGTAAAAAGTCTGCGCTATCTCGCGTATGCGGCAATCGGAGTTATTTCGGCAATTTTTCTTCTGCCCGTGCAGATTGCGCCGAATGCGTTCGTAAGAATGTTCACGTCCGCTCCGAGCGCGGAAGTTCTCTCTTTGGCTCCGAAAGCCGTGCGCATTTATTTTGCCTGCATACCTTTTATGGGCGTAAACATATTTTTAACGTCGTACTATCAGTCTGTGTCGAAATCGGGTACGGCGTTCGCTCTGAGCCTTATGCGCGGTATACTTTTAGGCGGAGTTCTGGCTTACGTTCTGCCGCTTATATTCGGCGGTTTCTCACTGTGGTTCGTAATACCGATTGTCGAAATAATTACCTGCGCCGTCGGTTTTTTACGCATAAAAAATTCTTTGTCGGGCGAGATAAAAAGATGATTGAGATTTTTGAAATAATCAAAAGGACGTAACTTATATGACGAATAAAATCACAAACGGAAAGTTGGAAGTAACCGCGAGCGGTAAGGGCGCGGAGCTTGTAAGCGTAAAGCTGGACGGCGAAGAAAAACTCTGGCAACGTTGCGAAGTCTGGAACGGCAGCGCACCGATACTTTTTCCGTACTGCGGAAAGACTTCGATAAGCGTTGACGGCGAAGCGTTCGAGGTCGTACAGCACGGTTTCGCGCGCCGTTGCGATTTCGAGCTTGCGGAAAAAAGCGCGCAGAAAATGACGTTTTTATTGCGCGACAGCGACGAAACTCGCAAATATTATCCGTTTTCGTTTGAATTTTACGTAACTTACGAGATTTCGGATAATTGCCTGAGCGTAACTTTCCGCGTAAAAAATACGGACGGAAAAACGCTTTGGTTCGCTTGCGGCGGACACGAATCGTTTATTTTGGAATATCCTATCGAGCAATATAAATTCGAATTCGAAAAGAGCGAAAAATTCGATTCGCTCGTTTACGACGACGGACTTACGGGCGCGAGCGTTCCGCTCGGCGACGGCAGAATTCTGCCTATGCCCGTAAAGTGTTTGCGAAATTCCGATACGGCGATTTTCGGTAATATAAATTCGCGCAAAGTAAGTCTTATCGACCCCGACGGCAAAACGGTCAACGCGTTCGAGTTCGACGGCTTCGAGAACCTTTTGTTGTGGCGACCCGCCGATGCGAATATGATTTGCGTAGAACCGTGGCAGAATCTGCCCGACGGAATTCCCGCCGCGCCGCGCGAGTTCTCGCGGATAAAGGGCGCCGTTTCCGTAGAAAAGGGCGGGGAAAAGAGCTTTACCCGCAAGATATACTATTTCGGATAACTATTCCGCTTTTTCTTCCGAAGTAACTTCGGCGAGCTTTTCTTTTGCGGCTTCGGGCGCGTTTGCCATAAGCAGCGCGCGAATATCTCTCAGCAAATCGAGTTCGGTTTCGACGGGAGCCGGTTCGGGCGCAGGTTCCGCCGCCGCGGCTTCTTCGGCTTTTCTTGCGGCTTCTCTCGCCGCCTTTCTTTCCTTGCGGCTGAGTTTTTTAAGCCCGTTTTGCGCGTTCATAAGTATGCGCAGAACAAGGAAAATAAAGAACGCTATAAGCAGGAAATGCAGAATTGCTTGCAGGAACGTTCCCCAATGAATGGCGATATCGTCTTTAAGCACCCACACGAGCTCGCTCATATCGGTTTTGCCCGTCGCAAGCCCTATAAGCGGCATAATGATGTCGGCTACGAAGCTGTTTACTATCGCGGTGAACGCCGAGCCTACGACTACCGCAACGGCAAGGTCTACGATGTTTCCGCGGCTTATGAACTTCTTAAAGTCCGCGAAAAAGTTTTTTATGCCCGTGCCGAACTTTCTTTTTTTCTTCGGTTGTTCCGCCGCATTGTTCTCGGCGGGGACGGTTGCCTGTTCTTCCGTTTTCATTAAAATTTCCCTCGCTTGTTATTGAATTTTCACTTAACCAATATATATTAAGTATATATAAACGCGAAATGCTTGTCAAGTAAACGCGAATTACTTGTCAGGCGTTAAAATCGCTTGATATATTTCCATAAAAT
The DNA here is from genome assembly GCA_013316045.1 of Clostridia bacterium. Lineage (GTDB taxonomy): Bacteria > Bacillota > Clostridia > Christensenellales > Pumilibacteraceae > RACS-047. The sequence goes on along the minus strand of WSNJ01000073.1, from coordinate 5,227 downwards.
GTGATATACTAAAAAAGCATAATCGAATATTATACATTAAAAGCCGAATCGGAGGTAAATTTTTTGAAGTCAAGTACAAAAGGCTTAATAACGCTGATAGCGGTTTTAGCCGTTTTTGCTATCATAGGCGCGATAATTTTCGTAAGCTCGTCGGGACCGGGCGAAATATCGCAGGACGATTTTACGAAAAAACTCGAACAGGGTCAGATAGCGGAAGTAAACGTAAAGAACGACAAAATCAACGTTAAGTATACTGCCGACTACACGAAGTCGCGCGGTTACGACGCGTTTATTTACGGCAGAACCGAAGACATAAACGCCGTCAAGGCATACAATCAGGCGAAAATAGACGCCGCAATCGCCGCCGCCGAAGAAGCGAACGGCGACGAGGCTCTTACCGCGGAAGAAATTTCCAAAGTAATCGAAAAGGTTGCTCTTATCAAAATCAATCAGAACGACCGCAATGCCGTAAGCGTTTGGAGCATACTGTATCCCGTTGCGGGCATTATACTTATAGGGGTGTTCGCGTTCTTCCTGTTCCGCTCGGTAAACGGACAGAACAAGCAGGCGATGAATTTCGGTACGACCAAGGCAAAGAGTCAGACCAACTTGAAAGTCCGCTTTAACGACGTTGCGGGCGCGGAAGAAGAAAAGCTCGAATTGCAGGAAATAGTCGAATTTCTCAAAGCGCCGCAAAAGTTCTCGAAAGTCGGTGCGAGAATACCAAAGGGCGTGCTTTTGGTAGGACCTCCCGGCACGGGTAAAACTCTGTTCGCAAAAGCCGTTGCGGGCGAAGCGAACGTACCGTTCTTCTCGATTTCGGGTTCGGACTTTGTGGAAATGTTCGTCGGCGTGGGCGCGAGCCGCGTGCGCGATTTGTTCGACCAGGCAAAGCGCAATATGCCGTGCATTATATTCATAGACGAAATCGACGCTGTGGGTCGTCAGCGCGGAGCGGGGCTCGGCGGCGGACACGACGAGCGCGAACAGACTCTCAATCAGTTGCTCGTTCAGATGGACGGCTTCGAGTCGAACGACGGCGTTATCGTTATGGCGGCTACCAACCGCGCGGATATTCTCGACCCCGCGCTTCTGCGCCCCGGCAGATTCGACAGGCAAATTTTCGTAAATATTCCCGACGTTCGCGGCAGAGAAGCCATTTTCAAGGTGCACGCGCGGAACAAGCCGATGGCTCCCGACGTGGATTTCCAACTTCTCGCAAGAATTACGAGCGGTTTTTCGGGTGCGGATATAGAAAATCTTCTTAACGAAGCGGCTATACTCTGCGCGCGGGACAACCGCAGTCAGATAAATATGCAAGACCTTTACGAGGGTATAAACAAAGTCGTAATGGGTCCGCAGAAGAAGTCGCGGCTCGTAACCGAAGTAGACAAGCGGATAACGGCGTATCACGAAGTCGGACACGCGCTTGTCGCCAAGCTGTCGCCGCATTGCGACCCCGTGCAGGAAGTAAGCATAATTCCGCGCGGACACGCGGCGGGTTACACTATGACGCGCCCCGAAAACGACAATTCGCACGTAACTTTCAACAAGCTCACCGACGATTTGGCTATGACTATGGGCGGCAGAGCGGCGGAAGAAATAGTTATTCAGGATATTTCGACAGGAGCGGTAGGCGACTTTAAGCAGGCTACCGACACCGCGAGAAAAATGGTTATGGAGTGGGGTATGTCCGACAAGCTCGGCAACGTTTACTACGGCTCCAATCAGGAAGTGTTCTTGGGGCGAGACTATCAGTCCACGCACACGTATTCCGAAGCGATAGCGGCTCAGATAGACGCCGAAGTTGCAAGAATAGTCGACAAAGCGCACAAGCAAGCCGTTAAAATTCTTACGGAGCATAAAACGGAAATGGACGCGATGGTTCGCTTGTTGTTGGAACGCGAAACTATCTACACCGAAGAAGTCGACCTTATTATGGACGGCGTTCCGTATGACAAGGTGCGCGACTCGCTCGACGAAAGACTTGCAAAGAAATACGCCAACGCGGGCGGTTCTGGCAATACCGAAAATTCCGCTCCCGCAAACGCATAAATAAAAAGAGGGTAACTTATGAGCAACGCAAAGGTCAGGACAACTAAAAAAGTAAAGAAAGTCTACAACGAAGAAAGCCGCAAAAAGGGCGTTAAAATCGCTATCATCACGGTAGCTTCGGTTGTTGCGGCGATACTTATCGTCGGAATAATACTCGGTTGCGTAAAAGCGAACGGCTTTACGGCTTTGGAAGGTTATGAATACGTTACGATTAACAACGGCGCGTCGTCGGTTATAAGCGTAGAGAGCGAAACCGACGACAACAAAGACGCGTTTGCCGTGGACAAGCGTTTCAAAGACGGTCTTAAAAAGTCCAAATACTCGCTGTTGCGCGGAATTTTCGAAGGCGTTTGGTCGAACGGTTACAAGTTCGCTATGCAGGACGTCGAGTACCGCGAGCAGAACAAAAAGGGCGAATACGTTACAAAGACGAAACAAGAGAGAGTTGCCGTTAAGAGCGCGGACGTGGAAGAAAAAGCAACTACGCAGAACGAAAACGAATATTCGCTCGTGTTCGATTTCGGAAGAACCGAGAACGGCGAGCCCGCAAAGAGCATAAAAGTCGAAGGCGAAGTAATCGCTTACGATACGGCTATTGTGGTTTTGTCGGGTAGCGGCGATAACATCATAGAAAAATACACCGTGTACTTCTACGACGCGGAAAAGATTTACGGCGACGGAAGCGAGTATTACGAGATTAACCCCGTAGTGGTTAAAGCCAACGCAAACGGATTATACAAAGCCGTAAAAGATATTCTTGCTTATTCTCAGACAAACGGCTTTTAAGCGATAAGCCGCACGGTAAGAAATTTTACAGACGAAAAAAGACCTATCGGAAATTTCCGAAAGGTCTTTATCTTTTTTAAGTTACTTATCGAGATTGTTTTTTCCGTGCACAAAGGCTTCTCCGACCGCGCCGATAACTCCGCAGGCGAGCGAAGCGATTACTACAATCAGCCAGAACGGGTGCCACAGTCCCGTGAAAGCTCCGATATGCATATAAACTATTATGCACGACAGCATAATAATTCCGCAAGCGCAAGCCGTGTAAACGTTGCCGCCGCGCGCCGCGAGTCCGTTCGCGCTTTCCGCTTAAAAGCTCGTCTATGCTCACGCCGAATATTTCGGATAAAGGCATCAGAAGTCCCGTTTCGGGCATTGCTTCGCCCGTTTCCCACTTCGACACCGCTTTGTTCGTAACGCCGAGCTTTCCCGCAAGCTCCGTTTGAGTCATTCCTTTTTCTTTGCGCAATTCATACAGAAAATTTCCGAAATCATTCATACTCTTTTATCTCCTATGCGCCTATTGTACCCCATTTCCGCCCGTTACCGCAATAGAATAAAGTCGAATATAAGTAGAATTTTCGTTTTTTCCTTACAAAATGTTAAACGCGGAAAGATTATTCAAGCGATAGCATACAAGAAAAAAGGAACGCACTTGTCTTTCGCAGTGTGTTCCTTTTTTCTTTTGTCAGAGCGTCCGACTATTTGCAGCTTTTGGTTTTAGCCGTAGCCTTAGCCGAAGTCTTTCTTGCGCTCGTCGTAGCCTTGGTAGCTTTTGCCGAAGCGGACTTCGAAGACGTAGCTTTTGCATTCGTCTTGCTCTGAGCCTTACTTGTGTTAGCCATAAACACAAATCTCCTTTGCAGTTTTTATCACTGCAAATTTATTATGTATAGTAATAAGATATTTTATTCGCTTAATCCGAAAAAATTTTACTGCCGCCTAAGCAGATAACCTTCCATATTGTCCGTTTCTGACGCGGTGAATTTGTCGTATCCGAGATAGCGCAGAATATTTTCGGTAACTATAACGCCGTGAGCTATTATTTCCGCGCGCGCAGGCGAAATAACGGGGTAGGCGTCGCTCAGATTTTTATTTCCGAGTCTGTCGAAAATTTCGCGCCGCAAAGCTACGATTTCTTCGAGCGTAACCGTTTTACCGTGAATTTTTTCGGCGCGGTAAACTTTTTCGCCCGAAAGCATTGCCGCAACGGAAGTCGCAGTGCCGCCTATGCCGATTAAGACTTCCGATTTTCCGAACTCGCCGAATTGCGTGATTTTTTCGGCTACGTAGTTTTCGATAACTTTTTCGTCGCTTCCCAAAAGGTCTTTCAGTCTTACAAGCCCGAGCGGCAAACTCTTTTTGCGTAAAATTCCGCCGTCAATGCCGCAGACAACTTCCACGCTCGCGCCGCCTATATCGAATACGCTCGCGCTTTTTGTTTTTCCCGCCGCGCCGAGATAACCTATTTCGGCTTCCGTTTCGCCGTCTATCACGTCCACGGTTATTCCGCTCTGCGCCAAAAGAGCAACGAAGTCGTTGCCGTTTTTCGCCGCGCGCACGGCTTCGGTCGCAAACACGCATACGTTTTTATAGCCGCTCTTTTGCGCTTCCGCATAAAATTCTTTTACGGCTTCCGCCGAGCGGGTCATTGCCGCGTCGCTCAAAAAACCCGTCAGGGAAAGATTTTCCGCCAAACGGGTCGTGTTCAGTTTCTTTTCGTTTACGCCGTCCTTTTCGGGTAGCATAAGCCGCACGGAGTTGGAGCCTACGTCTATAACGGCTGTCGTTTTATTGTTGTTTGTCATAAGTCGGATACCGATTCAAAGTAAAAAAATCTTTACACTGTGTTCGTCGTTTCGAGCGTAGTCGAGAAAGCAAAGCCCGGCGGCGTCATTTCGAGCGGAGTGCCGCAAGGCACGCAGTCGAGAAATCTATAAGAAAGGAGATTTCTCCGTGCGCGACTTCGTCGCTTAGTCGAAATACTCGCCGTTGGCTCGTGGCGTTCGCCGCTTCGTGGCTCGGCTAAGGACAGGGGAACGGGACGTCGCCGCTACTTTTTACCTATAAAGGTAATCTCGTCTTCTCCCTGCATATTCAGATACTCGCGGGCGTACCAGTCGATGTATTCCTGCGACTGACGGTACGAAAGCTCGGCTTCGTTGCCGGCAATCGTCGCGTCGGCTTGCGCTATAAGCTGAGCCAGTTCTTTTTCGCGCGCGCGGAGCGAACCGAGCCGCACGAGATTTATAATCAGCGCGGTTATCATAAGCACAAGGAATATAACGCACGATATTACTATAACGGACTGAGTCCGTATTTTTTTATCGTTAAAGCTACTCATACTATAATTATACCACGAATTTTTATAAACGCAAACAATTTTTAT
>WSNJ01000072.1 GCA_013316045.1 Clostridia bacterium | reverse complement strand
ATATTGGAAAGAGCCGTTTTGAAAGAAAGCTCGTCTTCGTTCAATTCCGCGCCCGAATACGTGGATAAACTCGGAATATTCGAGTCCGTACTTTCGGAGTACAACAAAAAATTCAACTTAACGGCGATAACCGACGAAAGAGAAATCGAGATAAAACATTTTATAGACAGCCTGCACGGCAGTGAATTCGTTGCCGATACAAATTTGGATATAGGAAGCGGCGCGGGTTTTCCGGGAATTCCGCTTGCGATAGTAAAACCCGATAAAAAATTCACGCTTGTAGACAGTCTGAAAAAAAGAGTCGATTTTCTGAGCACTGTTATGGAAAAGTGCGGGCTTGACAACGTGAGAGTTTTTCACAAAAGAGCGGAAGAACTCGATAAAAAACAAAAGTACGGGTGCGTAACGGCGCGCGCCGTAGCGCCGCTTAATATTCTTTGCGAATATTGTCTGCCTTTTGCGGAAGTCGGCGGTATAATGCTTGCGTATAAAGGAAAAAAAGCCGACGAAGAAACGGAGCAAGCCGAAAAAGCAATAGAATTGCTCGGCGGAAAAGTCGAAAGAAAGGTTTATTACAAGCTCGGCGTTTTCGGTGAAGAATCCGAACGCGCGCTGATTATAATAAGAAAAGTAAAGGAAACGCCAGAAAAGTATCCGCGCGGCGGAAACAAACCGCGCTTAAAGCCTTTATAAAAGGAAGAACGATTGAATGAAAAATAACAGGACTATTGCCGCGGTATCGACGGCGGCGGGCAAGGGAGCCATAGCGATTGTTCGGCTTTCGGGAGATAAATCGGAACAGATAGCGAGAAAAATTCTCTGCGCCGAAAACAATAAAATAAAATATAAGGAAATGAACCGTTACGCGCTTAAAACTTCCGCCGTAAAAGACGACGTAACGGCTGTTTTCTTCAAAGCACCGAAAAGCTATACAGGCGAAGACGTAGTTGAAATTTATTGCCACGGAAACAACGGAATTGCGGAAGAAATAGTTCTCGAATGTATAAGGCTCGGCGCGTCGGCGGCGGAAAACGGCGAATTCACGAAGCGCGCTTTTCTGAATAATAAGATAGATTTGACGCAAGCCGAAGGAATAATAGATATAATCAACGCCGAAAGCAAAGCGTCGATTAACGCGGCGTACAGCGCAATCGAAGGCGATATTTTCAAAGAAATAGAAACCGTGCAGAAAGAAATTCTGTCGATGAACGCGGAAGCGGGCGCGGCGGTCGATTATCCCGAAGAAAATATCGAAGAAGTAACGGCACAGCAGTTATTAAAGCGTATAAATACCCAAAAAGCAAAGCTCGAAAAACTTATTAAATCTTACGACGGCGGCAAGAAAATGAAAGACGGCGTAAAGGTTGCGATAGTCGGCGAGCCGAATGCGGGAAAAAGTATGCTTTTGAACAGACTTTTGGGTTGCGACAGGGCGATAGTAACCGATATAGAAGGCACGACGCGCGACACTCTCGAAGAAAAATTCGAGTACCGCGGAATAATTTTTACGCTCATAGACACGGCGGGACTGCGCGAAACGGAAAACGAGATAGAAAAATACGGAATAGAGCGAAGCTACAAAGCTATCGGAAAAGCCGACGTCATTCTGTCCGTTTTCGAGCCGAACAAAAGTTCGGTTATAAACGACGGAGATAAGTCGAAAATAATAAAGGTGCTGAATAAGTCGGATATTTACTTAGGCGGAAACGAAGATTACGATATAAAGTTGAGTGCGAAAACGGGTGAAAACGTCGAAAAACTCAAAGATTTGATTTTTGAGAAAACGTGCAAAGATATTTCGGCAAACGGCGCGACGCTTACGAACGCAAGACAGCTCGGCGCGGTCGAAAGCGCTTTCGACGCTTTGGAAAGAGCCGAAAACAGCGCGAAAAACGACGCTTTCGACTGTATAATTTCGGATTTGAACGACGCTTACCGTGCGCTCGGCGCGGTTACGGGCGCATTTGCGAGCGACGACGTAGTTAACGAGATTTTTTCGCGTTTCTGCGTAGGAAAATAGTCGGCGGCGCGGGCACGCATCCGCACTGCCTTGGATTGGGTTAAAATTAAAAAAAATATGGAAAACAAAAAGAATATAAAAATTATAGACAAAAACAAAAAGGCGTATTTCGATTATTTTATGGAAGAAACCTTTGAAGCGGGTATCGTTTTGGAAGGTAACGAAGTAAAATCGGTCAAAATGGGCAACGTGAACTTAAAAGACAGCTTTTGCCATATCGACAAGGGCGAAGTTTTCTTAAAAAACTGCCACATTACGCCGTATGAAAAAGGGTCGGCTTTTAACGCGGAACCGCGGAGAAACAGAAAACTTCTTTTAAGCAAGCGCGAAATAAACAAGCTGATAGGTAAGATAAAGACGAAAGGTTATACGCTCGTCCCGACGCAGATTTATTTTTCGGGACGTTTCGTCAAAGTCGAAATAGCTCTTGCGAAAGGTAAACAACTGCACGACAAGCGCGATTCCTTAAAAGAAAAGGACATAAAGCGCGATATAGACAGAGAAATAAAGAATTACAAATAATGGTACTTAATCAGATAAATGCGATAGATTTCGGCGCGCTTAAAAAAATAATAATTTCGGGCAACGGAAGCGAAGAAGGAAAGCCCGTTTCGGTAAAGGGCGAACCGTGCGTTTGCTTTGAAAGAATAGAAAACAAAAAGGCTTTTCACGAAAACGTGCCGATAAAGAATATCGGAGAATTTCTCGGAAAAAAGATAGAACAGTACGGAAATTTAACCGTAATCACTGCGGGAAAAACGTACCGTTTTCGCGTAACCAAAAAGAAAAAACTGCTTTTCGACAGTTTCAACAACACCGAACAAACGGACGGCGGCGAAAAAAATCATACTCTGTCGCTCGATATTCCGCCGCTCTACGATATGGGAGTTACGACGAAAGACGGTAAACTTATAAGCGGAATGCGCGACAAATTCGTACAAGCCGACAGGTTTGCCGAGTTTGTGGTAAAATCCTTTTTGAGGCTCGAAGAAAAAGAAGCGTATAAGGACAAAGAGAACAAGATAATAAAAATAGTGGACGCGGGTTGCGGCAAAGCGTATCTTTCGCTCGCCGTTTACCACTACCTGAAATACGTTCTGAAAAAGAACGTCCGACTTGTCGGAATCGACCTGAAAAAGGAAGTAATAGACGGTCTGAACGGAGTAGTAAAAAAGTACGGTTACGATACCGCCGAATTTATCTGCGCCGACCTTAAAGAAGTAAATCTCGAAAACACGGATATTCTTATTTCGCTCCACGCGTGCGACGTTGCGTCCGACTACGCGCTTTACGGCGCCGTAAAAAACGACGTTTCCGTTATACTGTCCGCGCCTTGCTGTCAGCAAGAACTTTGCGCCGAAATGAAAACGCCGTTAAAAACGCTCGAAAAATACGGACTTATAAAGGAGCGTTCCGCCGCGCTTTTTACGGACGCTCTGCGCGCGGAAATACTGTCGGCATTAAGCTACAAAACGCGTATAACCGAATTTGTGGGTGCGCACAACACGCCTAAAAATATGCTCATAATTGCCGAAAAACAGCCGTTTTCTCAAAAAATAAGCGAAGAATCCGTTAAAAACTGCAAAAAAGCGGTAGAATTTCTCGGCGCGGAAATAACGCTTTATAAATTATTGAAAGAAAAAATCGAAAGAAAAACAGAATAAAAATATTCGTTAAATCAAAAATTATTTTCCCTGTGATTTCAGAAATTTTTCGGCGTCCTTGTAGCCGAGTTTTGCGGCTTGCTTTATAAAGCCCACGCCCTTGATTTCGTCTTTATCGAGTCCCAATCCGTCCAAAAAGCAAAGCCCCAGGTTGTACAACGCTGCGGGGTTCTGTTGTTTTGCGGCTTCCTTAAACCAATACGCCGCCTGCCCGTAGTCGGCTTCTAAGTCTTCGCCGTAATAGTAAAGCTCGCCGAGCGTGTTTTGAGCTTCGTCGTCGCCGCTCTGAGCAAGCATCATAAGCTCGTCGAGATATGCTCTGAACTCCTGTTCTTCTACCGAACGTTTGTAGTTTTCTATAACGGAATTGTAGTTGTTTTCGAGTTCTCGCTCGTGTTCAACCATATCGGGAGTAACGCCTACCGTCTTGTCGTATTCTTCGCGCTTATCCGCGTCGGAAAGAACGACGTAGGCTTCCTGCAACGCTTTGAGTTTGGCTTTCGCTTTTTCGTCGCCGTTTTCCGCTTTCGAGAAATACCGCTTTAAGAGCTTCTCGTAATTCAGTTTGATTTCGTCCGCGTTTGCCCAGAACATTACGCCGAGCGCGCCGTAGTGAGTGTTCTTGAATTCCTTTTTGTCTTCTTTGAGTTTGAGTTCGCGCTCGACGATAACTTTGTCTATGCCGTCGTCGGCTTCGAGTCGCTGAACGTATTCTTCGTATTCCGCTATTTTAGCTTTGAGAGAAAGATTTTCTTCCGACAAGCCGTCGAGCTTTTCGGTTGTTTCGCGCAAATCGTTTTCGAGCGCGGAAATTCGGTCTTCCGAATCGCGCAGTTTTTCTTTCGTCTTTTCGCCGCGCGCCTTTTCGGCTTCGTACTCGTTTTTGTAAAATTCTATCTTGCGTTCCGCGTCCGCGTCTTTCTTTTTATCGTCCTTTTTCGGCTTCTTTTCGCCGTTTTCGGGCTTATTGATTTCGTCCGCGGCAATCATTTCGGCGAGCTTTTCGGTTTGAGCCGCCATATCCTTTTCGGCGGCGCGCAGTTCGCTTTCGAGCGTTTTAATCTTCATATCGAACGCGGACCTTTCGGCGGCGTAACGGTTGTTAAGCTCCGAAATCTTTGCGCCGGCGTCGGAATAACCTTTCGAGTATCCGTCGTTGTAGGCTTGCTTAATCGAATTTTCGATTTGCATTTGCTGTTGACGGGCTTGTGCGCTCGCCATTGCCTGAGCGTTTGCCATTGCTTGCGCCGCGGCTTCGAACCGAGTGGAAAATCCCGCTTTGTACTGCGCGTAAGGGTTGTTGAATTGCGGGGGAACGGGGCGCGCTCCGAAATTCGGTTGCGCCGCCTGCTGAGCCGCTTGTTGCTGAGCCGCGCGACGGGCGATGGCAGCGTTATATTCTTTGTCGTATTCCGCGCGCTTGGCGGTGTCGGACAAAATTTCGTACGCTTCGTTTACGTCGGCAAGCTGAGTTGCGGCGTTCGGGTTGTCGCGGTTAAGGTCGGGGTGCAATTCTTTGGCTTTTTGGCGGTAGACGCGTTTGATTTCCGCATCCGTCGCGTTAGGCGCCACCCCCATAATTTTATAATAATTTTTCATAAAATCTCCAAAACAGCCGGCGCCTTAGGCGCTTTTTTTGTCATTTCGAGCGTAGCGCGTTAGGCGCTTTTTTTGTCATTTCGAGCGTAGCGCGTTAGGCGCTTTTTTGTCATTTCGAGCGTAGCGCCGCAGGCGCGCAGTCGAGAAATCTTTTATTCTCCAATACGGTCAGTATTTCGAGCGACGGCGTTTGCGGAAACATATCGTAAGGACGAATATACCTTATTTCGTATTCGCCCGACAACAGTTTCAAATCGCGCGCGAGCGTTGCGGGATTACAGGAAATATATACGATTTTTCGCGGCTTTGCTTTTATTATCGCGTCTATAACGTTTGCCGAAACTCCGCTTCTCGGCGGGTCGAGCAACAACGCTACGTCTTTTCCGCCGCCCGTCCGCTCCAATACGGTCGGAATTTTTTCGGCGCAATCGCCGCAAATCGGCGTAAGATTTTTTATGCCGTTTTTCTTTACAAGCGAAAGCGCAGCCGCGTGCGCCTGTTCGTTTATTTCGACTCCGATAACTTTTTCGGCTTTTCGGCTTATCCGTGCGCTCAAAAGTCCCGCGCCCGAGTACGCGTCGATAACGGCGCTGAAATTTTTTACTTCTTCTTCCGCCGCAGAGTACAGCATTTCGCGCACGCAGTCGTTAACCTGAAAGAACGCCGCGGGGTGCGGTATTACTTTAAGACCGTCTATTTCGGTTTCGGGATTTTCCTTTCCGCCCGCGAACACGAATTTATCCGAAAAAATAACGTTGGTTCTCTTAGTATTTATATTCAGATACAGCGAAAAGTTTTCCCCGAAAAGCGTTTTCAGAGCGTCGCAAAACGGCGCGAGCCGCTTGGACACGTCGTGCGTTGCGACTAAGCATATTAAGTAAATTTCGCTCAACCTGCGGACGGATATATGGCGAATATCGCCCGAGCCGCTTTCTTCGTCGTAGCCGCAAAGCCCGCTTTCCGCCATAAAATTTTTAAGCGCGCTTATAACGCTCTTGCAATCGAAGTTTTGAAGCATACAATCGGCTATTTCGACTACCGAATGAGATTCGGCGCGGAAAAAGCCTATTTTGCTCGGGTAGCGGACGGGCAACGTCAGCTTGTTGCGGTAATAATATTCTTTGTCCGATTTTACGGCGCTCAGAACGTTTTGCGCGTCGACGCCCTGTTTTTTAAGCGTGTTTTTCAGACTTTCGGTCTTAAATACGGTTTGCGCGGAATAGTCTATATGTTGCAGGGAACAGCCGCCGCACTTCGGAAAATACGGACAAGGCGCTTCCGTTCTGCAATCGGCGCGCTTTAAGATTTTATCGAGCAGGGCAACGCAATAATTTTTGCCCGAATAGATTATTTTCGCGCGGACTCTTTCGCCCGTTATAGCGCCGCGAACGAAAACGACCGCGCCTTCCGCGTGCGCGACGCCTTCGCCGTTTATGCCCATATCGGTTATATCCGCTTCGACTATATCGTTTTTGTTCAATGTGATTTTGTCAGGCATTGCGCAGTTCTTCTTTATATAAACTTAATATATACTTACGCAAAAATTATAACAAATAACTTGCATATAGTCAAGTTAAGAAAACCTTTTATTCCGACGGTTTGCGGCAAGATAAAAAAGGTTTTCAGGCAGTTGCGCAAAATCGGAATTTGTGATATAATAGTCAATAACACTGTTTTTGGCAGAATTGTGTACATTAACATTAAATAATATTAGGCGGAGGATACCGAATGACAGATTACGAAGTTTTTTTGAACGAAGTTATGCCCAAAATCGAGAAATTGTCGAAGATAGCGCACGACAGCACCGTTATAGACAACTCTTTTTATTACAAGTTCGACGTAAAAAGGGGACTTAGGGATATTAACGGCGAAGGAGTTTTGGCGGGACTTACCGACATATCGGATATAGTCGCGTTTGAAACGGACAAACACGGCGAATACGTGCGCGATAAGGACGGACACCGTATTCCGTGCGACGGAATATTGCGATACCGCGGACACGATATAAAGGACCTTGTAAAAGGATTTATCGGAGAAAAGCGTTTCGGGTTCGAAGAAATTACGTACTTATTACTGTTCGGAAATTTACCTACCGCAAAAGAACTTAACAAATTCAACAAGATACTCGCCGGGTTCAGAACTCTGCCGGTTTCGTTCGTACGCGACATTATAATGAAAGCGCCGTCGCAGGATATGATGAACGGACTTGCGCGTTCGGTTCTCGCGCTGTATTCCTACGACGACAACCCCGACGATATAACGATTTCCAACGTTTTAAGGCAGTGCTTACAGCTTACGGCTCAGCTCTCGCTTATTTCGGTATATTCGTATCAGGCGTACAAGTACTACCACGACAGCGGAAGCCTTATTATTCACAACGGCGACCCGTCGCTTTCGACTGCGCAGAATATGCTTCACCTGTTGCGCCCCGACAGCAAATATACCGAACTCGAAGCGCAGGTGCTCGACCTTATGCTTGTTCTGCACGCGGAGCACGGCGGCGGCAACAACTCGACTTTTACAACGCACGTCGTTTCGTCGAGCGGCTCGGATACTTATTCTACCGTTGCGGCGGCGCTCGGCAGTCTTAAAGGACCGCGCCACGGCGGAGCGAATATAAAAGTCGTGAAAATGTTTGAAAATATGAAAGAAAATCTTAAAGACCGCTCCGACGGCTCGGTTGCGGACTATCTGCGCAAACTCCTGAACAAAGAAGCGTTCGACAAGTCGGGGCTTATCTACGGAATGGGGCACGCCGTCTACTCGCTGTCCGACCCGAGAGCAACTATTATGAAAGCGTTCGTCGAACGCCTTGCCGACGCGAAAAACCTGCACGAAGATTACGAGCTTTACTCGAAGATAGAGCGACTCGCGCCCGAAATCATAGGCGAAAAACGCACCGTTTACAAGGGCGTCGCCGCAAACGTGGACTTTTACTCGGGATTCGTCAATTCGATGCTCGGCATTCCGATGGAACTGTTTACGCCGATTTTCGCCGTTTCCCGAATGGCGGGTTGGTCGGCTCACCGCATAGAAGAACTTTCAAACAAGGGCAAAATTATCCGCCCGAATTACAAAGGAATCTCCGAAGTAAAAGATTACGTAAAACTCGCCGACCGCGGATAATCCGCGCCGCCTACCATTCCGCCGTAATTCTGAATTACGGTTATTTCGATGGAGCCGTTCAGTCGCGGCAGTAAATCGAATACAGGCAACGGCATTCCGTAAGAATATATCGGCGTTACGATTATGATTTTGCCGAACTCGCCGCCGTTTCCGTCGTACTCGGGGATAAATAAAATTTTTCCGCCGAGCTTTTCTTGTATCTTTTTCGCAATGTAAAGGCTGTTGCCCGTCGAACTGAAATAAAGTATTCCTAAGTTTTCCATATTCCGATTATAACAGATTTCCGCCGCTTTTGCAACATAACGTTCAATCTTCCAAGCCCAACATATAATCGGCACTGCAAGAAAAATATTTGCACAATAATATTAAACTGTCTATGTTCGGAACGCGCAGATTCTTTTCCCATCTGTTTATGCACGCAACGCTTATATTTAACTGTTTTGCTAATTCGGTCTGAGAAATATCTTTTTCTTTTCTCAATTCTGTCAGTCTTTCGGCAAACTTATTCATAACCTCACCTCGGTTATATTTTATACCAAATGGTAATAAAACGCTTGACTTTTACCAAATGGTAATAGTATAATAATATTACCGATTGGTAAAAGGAGAGC
>WSNJ01000071.1 GCA_013316045.1 Clostridia bacterium | reverse complement strand
CGAGAAATCTAATCATATATTTATTGACTATTTATTGACAAAACTTGTCGAATTCGGTAAAATTTCAGTTATGGCGAAAAATTCAGTTAAAACCGATTTGGGGACGGGTTCGGTCGGCAAGTTGTTTATTCGGCTTGCTTTGCCCGCCGTTTTGGCGCAGGTTATCAATCTGCTGTACAATATGGTTGACAGAATGTTCGTGGGCGCGATTCCGAACGAAGGAACGGACGCGCTTGCGGGCTTAGGCGTATGCTTCCCCGTTCTTATGATAGTTTCGGCGTTTTCCGCGCTCGTCGGCGTGGGCGGTTCGCCGCTCGTTTCTATGCGGCTCGGCGAAAACAGAAAGGACGAAGCCGAAAAAATACTCAACAACGGCGTAACGGTTTTGGCGGGAATGGGAATCGTGCTTACGGTCGTATTGCTCGTATTTTCGCGCCCCATACTCAGAATATTCGGGTCGCCCGAGTCGAGTCTTTCTTACGGTAACGATTATCTTAAAATCTACGCGATAGGCACGCTTTTCGTAATGTTCGCGCTCGGACTGAATACGTACATTTCAACGCAGGGCTTTGCGTTTACGAGTATGATAACCGTGGCAATCGGCGCGGTTATGAATATCGCGCTCGACCCGCTTTTCATATTCGTGTTCGGAATGGGCGTAAAGGGCGCGGCTCTTGCGACCGTGATTTCGCAGGGCGTGTCGTGCGCGTTCGTGCTTGCGTTCTTTTTCGGCAAGCGCACGAATATAAGGGTAAAATTTTCGTTACTTGCGCCGAAAGCGAAAATAATTCTGCCAATGCTCGCGCTCGGAGTGTCCCCGTTTATTATGCAGGCGACCGAAAGCGCGGTGCAGATAGTTTTTAACGTTCAGCTCAGAAAATACACGGGCGGCGACGCTAACTACACGGCGGCGCTTACAATTATGCTCAGCGTTATGCAGATTATAGGCTTGCCGCTCAGCGGTATGGGAACGGGCGCGCAACCGCTTATCAGTTTCAACTACGGCGCGGGCAATTTCGACAGGGTTAAAAAGACGGTGAAATACGTTTTTTTAACCGCGCTCGGAATTTGCTTTTCCGTGTGGATACTTTGCCTTACCTGCCCGTGGATATTCGCAAAAGTTTTTTCCGCGACCGACGCCGTAACGGAAGTTATCAAAAAGTTTATGCCCGTGTTTATGATGGGTACGATTTTCTTCTGCTCGCAGTTCGGCTTGCAAAACGCTTTTCTCGCGCTCGGACAAGCTAAAATCTCGCTTACTCTCGCCGTTTTGCGGAAAGTCATTCTGCTTATTCCGCTCACGTTTGTTTTTCCGCTGTTTATGGGAGTAAGCGGCGTTTTTTGGGCGGAAGGCGTTGCGGACATAACGGCGGGAATAATCACGACTTTAACGTTCGCGCTCTCGTTCGGCAAAATTCTTAAAAAGCGCGCCGAAGTTCTGGAAAAAGAACGCACGGAACAGCTATTTTAACTTAGTTAAAAAAATATTGACAAATTTTTTTATACGTTATATAATAAGGCTGACAAAAGAAAAAGCCAAAATAAAAACGGGGAGATTTGTTAAATGTTTATAGACAAAGAGTTTAAGCCTTTAAGTTCGGAATTTATAAAGTTCGAGCAGGAAGTCAAGGCGTCGGGTAAGTCGCAGAAAGCGGCTTTTTGCTTGGAGCGCAACGACGAATTGAAGACGCGTTTCGATTTCGAGATTTTCGCGGACGGCGTAGACGACGAGCGCAATTACCGTATTGCGGAAAGAATTTTCAAGTCTATGCTTTGGATAGCGGGCGGCTACAAGCTGTACGTAAGCGCGGGCAAGTACGTTGAAAACAGGCTCGTTGACGAATACCGCTACGGCGGCGCGCGCGAATTCGACGCTGATTTTATGGCGGGCATTTACGAAGCGAAGTTCGAAGTTGTTCCCACCGAGTACAAGAAAGTTCCCAAGGCTAACGAAAAAGCGCAGAAAATCGGGGGACAGCTCAAAGGTTGCCGCATAGGATTCGACGCGGGCGGAAGCGACAGAAAAGTCAGCGCGGTAGTCGACGGCAAAGTTATATGGTCGGACGAAACCGTTTGGAATCCCAAGCTCAACTCCGACCCGAAGTATCACTTCGACGGAATTATGGACAGTATGAAGCGCGCGGCGGAGAAGATGCCGAGAGTAGACGCAATCGGCGTTTCGAGCGCGGGCGTGTATATCAATAACAGAGCAATGGCGGCGAGCCTTTTTATCAAAGTGGGTAAAGAAGACTTCGACAAGCATTGCAAGGACATTTATCTCAACTGCGCGAAAGAGTTCGGAAACGTGCCTATCGTCGTAGCCAACGACGGCGACGTAACGGCCCTTGCGGGCGCAATGGAATTCGGCGTAAACAATATTTTGGGCATAGCAATGGGTACGAGCGAAGCCGCGGGTTATATAAATTCCAAGGGTCGCATTAACGGCTGGCTCAACGAGCTTGCTTTCGTTCCCGTCGACCTTAACGATACGGCTATGGTAGACGAGTGGAGCGGCGACAAGGGCTGCGGCGTTAAGTACTTCTCGCAGGACGGCGTAATTAAGCTCGCCGAAATGAACGGATTTAAGTTCGAAGACGGTCTTTCGCCCGCCGAAAAGCTCAAAGTCATTCAGGGCTTGCTCGCAAAAGACGACGAATGCGCAATCAAGATTTTCGAGAATATCGGTTACTATCTCGGTTACGCAATCGCCTGGTACTCGAATTTCTACGCAATCGACAATCTTATGATTTTGGGTCGCGTTACGAGCGGCAAGGCAAGCGACCTTATTGTGGACAACGCAAAGAAAGTTCTTAAAGAAGAATATAAAAAGCTCGCCGACATTAAGTTCCTTTTCCCCGACGAGAAGAACAAGAGAGTGGGGCAGAGTATTGCGGCGGCAAGTCTGCCCAACTGCTAATCACGGCGTCGTATAACGGCACGTCTTTCCGCTACGTTTGCCGCGCGCGCTCGGTCGAGTATGTCAAAATACACTCCGCTCGCTTGCGCAGCAACTGCCAAAGAAAATCCGCACCGTTCTCCGCCGCCTTATGGCTTGCACCCGTCTCCATCGCCTTGGTAAGTATTTAGACCGCTATGAGAAAACACTCTCGTATTTGTTATTTCAACCGCAGCGAGAAAGTGCCCCCATATTTGTCATTTCGAGCGGAGCGAAGCGCAGTCGAGAAATCTCTTAAAATCTAACCTTATAAAAAACTTAAACACAAAATATCGGAGGTAAATATAAAATGGAATTTTTCAAGAAGAACGCCGAGATTTACGTGCCCGACGGCGGCGACGCTATGGCGGCGCTCAAAAAGACGACGCATATGGCTATTTCGGCGCACGAAGACGACATCGAAATTATGGCTATCGACGGAATAGTTAAGACTTTTATGAAGCCCGACGCGTCGTTCACGGCTGTCGTTGCTACCGACGGCGCAGGTTCGGCAAGAGAAGGCAGATACGGCGACTACACCGACGAGCAGATGAAAGCCGTTCGCGTAGTAGAGCAGAAAAAAGCCGCTATGGTCGGCGATTACGGCGCGCTTGTTATGCTTCAATATTCGAGCGCGGAAATGAAGAACAAGGACGACAAAAACTACGAAAAAGACCTTATGAAAGTGCTCGACGCGGCTCGCCCCGACGTTATTTATACGCATAACCTTGCGGACAAGCACGACTCGCATATCGCAACGGTTATCAAAACGATTAAAGCGTTGCGCGAAATGAAAGGCTACAAGCCTAAGCATATTTACGGTTGCGAAGTATGGCGCGGACTCGATTGGCTGTTGGACGAAGACAAGACGGCTTTCGACGTTACGGGCTTCGATTCGCTTGCAAATGCGCTTTTGGGCGTGTTCGACAGTCAGATAGCCGGCGGAAAGAGATACGATTTGGCTACCGACGGACGCCGCCGCGCAAACGCTACGTATTACGCGAGCCACGCGGTAGACAACGCGGAAAAGCTCTCGTTCGCTCTCGAACTTACTCCGCTTCTCGATAAGAACGTGGATATTACGGACTTTATCTGCTCGTATATTGACAGGTTCAAAAACGACGTAAAGGCGAAACTTTCCAAGAACTTATAACGGCGCCGCTTTATAGCGCGTTGATGCTATTATCGCCGCGGCGGCAATCTATAAACGCGCAAGCGCCTTGACAAATACCCGTTTTTACTATATTATAGAAGTGAAAAGCTTGCTTGCAAGGGCTTTTCACGATATAATGCAACGAACGGCTTCTATTTGCATTTTGCAAATAGATTTGCGGAAGCAAAACAAAAACGAAGTTTTTGTTTGCCGTGTAGTTATATTATATAATTACTATATAGTAAAGGCGGGTTTTTTGTATGGCGGAAAAAGGAAAGGTCCCTCAGGACATACGCGAGGCAAACCGCGAGCTTATATTCAAGTTGCTCAGAAAAACCGCGGCGCTTTCCTGCACCGAAATCGCAAAAGAAACGGGGCTTTCCAACGCGGGCGTCGAAAAGATAGTAGACGGGCTTGTCGAAAAGAATCTGCTCGTCGTCAAGAAAGAAGAATACCCCAAAGTCAAGGGCAGGCGACCCATTCGCTACTGCATAAACGGACGGGCGGGCGCGGTTGCGGCGTTCAATTTTACCGACGGGTACGTATCTGTTCTCGACGTTGCGGGAACGGAACTGTTTATAGACAGACTGCCCGCAAGCGACGGCGTTTACACAAAGGAAGTTTTAACCGAATTTCTTTCGCGGCTTAAAGATAAATGCGACGCGGAGAATTTGAAACTCGTAGTTTCCGCCGTTGCGCTCGTGGGCAAACAGCGCTCCGACAGCGGCGAAATAGTTTTTTCAAAGGCGTTTGAAGAAGGCATAAACTTAAAAGAGATATTCGAAGAAACGCTCGGCGTGCCTGCGGAGATAACGAACGACACGTATCTTGCGCTTATTGCCGAAATGAACTGCCGCGAGATAGACGACGCGGCGTACATATACTTCGGCAACGGCATAAGTTGCGCTTTCGTGCTTAACGGGCGTATATACACGGGCGCAAACGGGTTTGCGGGAGAGCTGGGGCTTTTGAGTTTTTACGGCGGCGAAGAATACGAAAAAGAACTGTCGAAAGACGTTCTTAAAAAGATAGATTCCGAGCGCGACGAAGCGGAGTATTCGCGCCGCGCGAAGAACATAACGGAATTTTTAACGAACGTGTGCAAAATATTCGATTTCCGCGACGTAATAATCGGCGGTCCGTATCCTACTTTCTGCGCTCTTATGGCAGACGGACTCAACGCGACTTTGTCCGCCGAAAAACTGCTTGCTACGCGCGCGTCGGTCGCGGCGAGCGGCAGTGTGGACGAGGGGCTGTTTCTGTCGGCGCTCGGATTCGCGCACAGCGTTTTAATCAAAAATTTGCAGTCTTAATTTGAATTGACTATCGCTATAAAATTGTGGTATAATATAGACTATGAAAGCGTGGAGAGTTTATGAAGCGGGCGATATCCGTTGCGACGAGCTGAAAAGTCAGTCGGTCGGCGAGAACTGCGTTAAAGTAAAAATAACGTGTTCTACCATTTCGCCCACGGATAAATCGGTGTTCGAAGGCAAGCTGAGCGCGGACAAATTGCCGCTTATTATCGGCAGGCAATGCGTGGGAATGGTTACCGAAGTCGGCGAAAACGTTCTTAACGTCGTTCGCGGCGACAGGGTTGCCGTGGACCCTTACGGTTTTTGCAAGCAATGTGCGAATTGCAAGGCGGGCAAGCAGAACGAGTGCGAAAAAATGCTGACCTACGGCGTTGACGAAGACGGCTTTATGCGCGACTTCGTAGTAGTCGGCTCGGACGACGTGTACAAATTGCCCGACAGAGTGCGCGACGAGGACGCGGCGTTTATAGACCATATCGCCATTTCGCTTGCGGCGCTTAATAAGATAACTCCCGAAAAGGGCGAGCATATAGTTATAGTCGGCGCGAACGTCGTGGGCATAATACTCGCACAGGTTGCAATGTATCAGCAAGCCGTTCCCATTTTGGTAGATACGCGCGAAGATAAGCTCGCGCTTGCCGAAGAACTCGGCGTGTATTACACAGTAAACAGCGTAGACAGCAACGTGCAGAAAAAGATATTTTCGCTCACGGGCGGAAGAATGGCGGACTCGGTTGCGCATATAGCGTCGTCGCAGTTGCCGTTTTCGCTTTCGCTCGAATACGTGCGCCGCGGCGGAAAAACGGTAATAGTCGATTGGGGCGACGCGGAAGACGACAACAACGTATCTATGAAGCCCGTGCTTTCAAAGCAGCTTTCGCTTTACGGCGTTAACAACGGCGCGAAGAATATCCCGAGCGCGATAAATATGCTTGCCAACAGAACGGTTTCGGTAGAGCGGCTCGTAAGCAAGGAGATTCCGTTTGCCGAAGTCGGCAAGTATATAAAAGAGCAGACCGAAATGCCCGATAAATATATAAAAATTCTCGTCAAAAATTAGTTTGTGAAAAAGCGTCGTAAAAGGCGCTTTTTTTATGCTTATATTTTACTTTATACGGCAAAATCATACAAAATTGTGTATGATTTTTTTGCTATAATCGAAAAGCGTATCCGCCGCGGCGAACCGATTTCGTCCGCGGTTGCGCTTGCGGAAAATATTGTTTGTTCTGTGGGAGATTGCGTTTTATGCCCGATCATGTTTTAACTTTTTCAATCAAGCGGAAAATCGCTCTTATTGCGGCGAAATATCTTTTTGCGTTTGCGGTGCAGATAACGCTTTCGCTTGCCGAGATTTACGGTATCCGTCCTTTCGGGGCGGGCTTTTTTCTGGCGGTAACTTTTTTGGGGCTGCCCGCGTTCGTAACCGCGCCGACGTTCCTTTGCGCCGAAGCAATCGCGCGCGCCGACCTTTATTCGTTTATATCGTCGCTTATATGCGCCGCCGTAACGGTTGCGGCTAAGGTTCTTTTTACAAAAGTTCCCAAATCGCGCAGGTTCGTAATGCCGATTGCCGCGCTGATGTCGCAGGCGGGGCTTTTTCTCGTGTCCGCAACGCAGGGTTACACGGTGCTTATGATAACCGTTTCCGCACTGCTTACGCTTACTTTTATGTATGCGGCTTATGCGGGGCTGAAACCCGTTATAGTCGAAAAACTGCGTTATAAACTGCTCGAAACCGAGCTTGTCTGCGTTGCCGCGCTCGTGATTGCGGCGGGGTTGGGGCTGAGCCGCGCGGATATTTATTCGTTCCCGACGGTAACGCTCATAGCGTCGCTTATTATCTATCTTTCGGCTCGTCTTGCGGGAGTAGGAGCGTCGCTCGTTACCGCGCTCTGTCTGGGGCTCGGGTCGGCGCTGAACGGCTACGACGTTTCGCAAATAGCTACGTTTACTTTTATAGCCGCCGTTTCGGGCGTTTTTCTTACCGCGCCGAGAATACTTACCGCGCTTGCGGGCTGCGTGGCTTACGTAATGTTTACTTTCTACTTTTCGACGGATTATTCGGGCGTAACTATGCAGATTTGCGCGCTTGCGGCGGGCGGAGTTATATTCGCGCTTATTCCCGCGGGCATACTCACGAGCGCGAAAGACCGCGTATTCGAATCGCACGAACGCGCGGCGGTGCGCTTTATGATAAACAAGTCGCGCGCGGACCTGGGCGCGGCTTTAATGAGTTCGTCGCATATTTTCAACACTATGTCGAAAGTGCTCTGCGGCGGAAAAGACGGTCTGCCGATTCCCGCGGGCTCGCTCGAAGTCAAATGCTGTGAGTTCTGCGAAAATAAAGACGAATGTTCGGCGGCGGGCGTTTTTGCGGCGTTCGGCGATATGGTCGGCGCAATCGGCGGCAAGGGGCACGTAGCCGTGTCGGATATTCCCGACGTCGTTTCCAAAAAGTGCGTGCATTTGGGCAAGCTCGTTGCGGCGGCTAACGAGATAGAAGACAGGCGCAAAAGCCTTGTTATGCAAAGCGAGTGCGAAGCGGGCGCGCGGAAACTTATGTCGAGTCAGCTTTCGGGCGTAGCCGCCGTTATGAAAAGTATGGCGGAAAAAACGGGCGGCAGTCTGCCGTTTGACAGGCAAAAGGAAAAAACGCTCGTCGAAGAACTTAATTATTGCGGCATAAGTTGCGTTCAGAGTCTTGTCGCCGGCGAGAGCGTTACGCTGATAATCCGCTCGGAATGCCTTGAAAAAAAGCTAATCGAAAAGACCGTAAGCCGACTTATGCGCGGAAATTACCGCATTTCGGGCATAGACGACACCGTTTTATCGGGGTTTATCGCGCTAATGCTCGAAAAAAGCCCGAAGTACGACGTTGTTTTCGGCGTTGCGGGCTGCCCGAAAAAGTCGGGCGAAAAGAGCGGCGATACGCATTCGTTCGTAAAGCTGAGCGGTTCGCGGCTTATGATTGCGCTTTGCGACGGAATGGGCAGCGGCGAGAACGCCGAGAGAATCAGCGATAAGGCGATAGGGCTTATCGAGAACTTTTTCCGCGCGGGATTCGACAGCTCGCTCGTTTTAAGGAGCGTTAACAGATTTTTGAGCCTTGATTGCGGCGAGGGTTTTTCCGCGATAGATATTGCGGTTATCGACCTTAACACAGCCAAAGCCGATATAATAAAGCTCTCGACCCCCGCAACTTACATAAAGAAAAAGGACGTAATACAGAAAATCGAAGGCGGCGGACTTCCGCTCGGCGCAACCGAAGTCGTTTCGCCGACGGTTACTACCGTCGATTTGAGTTCGGGCGATATGCTCGTTATGGCGACCGACGGCGTTGCCGACAGCTTCGAGGGAGATAAGCTCGCCGCCGCGGTCAATAACCTGCGCACGGTCAATCCGCGACTGATGGCGCAGGGAATTTTGGAACATACGCTCGCAAACAACAGCGGCTCGCCCCGCGACGACTCCACCGTAATCGCCGCGAAAATTATAAGCGTATAACCTCATCAGTCGGGTGCGCAGTGCGAACACCACGGAGCTAAGGCGAGTATTTCGAGCGCGGTTGAGAGTCATTTCGAGCGGAGTGCCGCAGGCGCGCAGTCGAGAAATCTTTTTATAATAGATTTCTCCGCTCGCTACGCTCGGTCGAAATGACAGGTGGACGGCGTGTTGCCGCTCGGTCGAACTACATATTTGTCGGTTTTGTAGACGAATTCGGTAATAAATCAGACAAATAAACCCCCTGCTTGTCATTTCGAGCGG
>WSNJ01000070.1 GCA_013316045.1 Clostridia bacterium | reverse complement strand
TAAAGGAAAATAAACCGCAAAAAATAAAGTTGTAAAAAAGTTATCCACCGAGTTATCCACATTGTGGATAACTTTTATAAGGAAACAAAGTGGATAAAAAAGAAATTTCAGGAATGCTCTTTTTCGTCGTGAAGTTCGTTTGCGTTGAAAATTATTTTAACGAGAAATTCCGCTAAACTGCCTTTTTTAAGTTTGATAACCATTTTTCCGAGAATCTGTGATTTGTCGGCAAAGCCGTACATCCGCGAGTCGGACGAGTCGTTGCGGTTATCTCCCAAAAACAGAAACGAATTTTTCGGAACGGTGTATTCTTCGCCGAAATGAAATTTCGTAGTTCTGAAATTTGCCGTAAGCATAGGCTCTTTTATATAAGGTTCGTCGATTTTAATCCATTGACCGTTGATTTTTTTATAAAAATAAACGTAAGAACCTTGATTTTCAAACTTGAAAACGTCATTTTCGGTTGCAATTACGCGTTTTATAAGGCGCGTAGTTGAGTTATTCGAAGTTACATCGAGAACGATAATATCGCCGGTTTGGTATTTTGCGTCGTAGCGAGTTATAATAACGTTGTCGCCGTCCTGAATCGTGTCGGTCATACTCTTACCGTTTACACTGCAAAGCTGAAAAAAGCAAATGAACGCGAATAAAGCGACCATCAACACTATTAACACGGTAAGAACGACGGTCGAAAACGTATCTTTTTCTTCGTCGCCTAACATATTATTGAGTTGAACGGGTTTATTCAATATCTTTTTTTGTTTCCTTTACCGATTTTTCGAGTTTATCGCGGCTGAGCATCAGAACGTGCCCGCACGTTAAACACTTAATCTTTATATCCGCGCCCGTTCGTACAACTTCCCATTCCGAACCGCCGCACGGATGTTTTTTTTTCAGTTTAAGTATCTGACCGATTCCGAAAATCATTTTTATACCCAAAGAACGGAGTTAACGAGAAATTTGCTTTCGCCGTCTATCTCGAAAGTTATTATATTACTCAGATTCTGCAACATTCCGTCTTTCGACCTGAAATCTTGCGGGGACAGCGAAAATCTCGTCCAATCGTCCACGGGAGAAATTTGCTTTTGGCAGTAATAAGTAGTAAAATCGAGCGCGGACGTTGCCGAAAACGTTATCGTCTGACTTTCGGGCGAATAGATGACAAGCTGTAAAACGGAGTCGGAGTTACCCTTAAAGCGCGAATCCGCGAGCGTGAGAGTTGCCATTTTGTTAGTCGAACAGGTAACGCCCGAAATGTCGAACGGTCCGTTTTCCATAGAAAGCGTAGCGTCGTCGTTCGGGGACTGTTCGGTTTGAAGTATTATCCAATCGCTCGTGCCCATTTCGTTATCGTAAAGTCTGCGGATAGCGGGCGCGGCAACGGGTTCTACCCTGAGAGTTTGAGGAATAACCGTAACCGTTTTGCTCGAAACGGTAAGAGAATTTTCGTAACTCACGTTTACGAAAGCGTACACGGGGTCGGTAACCGAATAGACGGGAATTTTAGCCAAAAATTCGTTTTCGCCTATTTTTTCGAGAGTCTGACTGTGCCAATTCCGATATGCGCTCACCTTTTGAGAATAAGCCACGAACAGTTGAACGGAAGTAATTTCGGCGGACGTGTCGACCGAAATCTCGGCGTACAGATTTTTTTCACTGCCCTTAAACGACAGAGATGGCGTTTTAGGCAGCTTTTCGCCGTTTTTCACGGCTTTGAAAAATCGTGAAATATTGTATTTTTGCGACGGTTCTATCATTTTATCGCATCGGGGCGATACGGCCATAAGAGTATCGCGTTCTTCGAGCGCTTCGAAAAGCTCGTTCATTTCGTCGAAACCCGAATTTTGCTCGTTTGAAGTTATCTGCAACAAAAGCGGACATTTTACGTAAGGAACGTAACTTATATTGGAAAGAGCCGTTTTGAAAGAAAGCTCGTCTTCGTTCAATTCCGCGCCCGTTTCGCTCAGCGTACCCGAATATTTTACCGCAGCGCAAACGAGATTATTTTCAAAAAACGCCGTTTTATATACCTGATGACCGCCGTCGCCTACTCCTATCATAGCGATTTTCCCGTAGCCGAGTTCTTCGAGAAACGTAAGAGAGCGCATTGCGTCGGTAGCCCACAGATACCGGGCAGAAACCTTTACCGATTCGCCTATCGAGTTGATTTCTTCGGGGTGAAGAAAAGCGTTGCCCAAAGACAGCGATTTAGGGTAAATGGTGTATCTTGCCGAATCGGGATTTTCGCCCGCATAGTCGACCGTTAGTACGGCAAACCCGGCGGAAACGTATTTTCCGCATTCGAAAAGCTCCACTCCGCGGGTTACGTCGTCCATAACGAGAATCGCAAAGTCCGTTTTTTCCGACGGTTCGACGAGTTTTGCGTAAATACGCGTAACGCCGTCGGAAGCCGCTTCGCCGTTGAAATAGTAGTAGCTTGTTTTTATTCCGTTTTCTTCGCTCGACGAAATAAGACTTTTGTTCAGCGGCAAAATGGTTCTGTCGTAATTATTCCATAATTGTAAAGGAGTTATTACCATATTAAAAATTATCTTACAGCAAAAATAATTTTTTGTCAAGTTTGTCAAGTAGGTTGATTACAAGTACGTATTGTGCTATAATAATGACTATGAATAAAACGGTAGTCATTTCGGGCGCGTCGTCCGGGATAGGAAAGGAACTCAGGAAACTTTTTATCGGGAACGGCGACACGGTGGTTTGTCTTTCGCGGACGAATCCGGAAAATTTCGGCGACTTTATAAAGTGCGATTTGACGGACAAAGAAGATATAACTTCCGTATGCAATATTATACTTGAAAAATACGGAAACGTGGATATTTTGATTAACAATTCGGGCGTAGGTCTTAGCGGAGCTACCGAACTTCTGCCGCCAGATAAAGTGGAAAACGTGGTTTCTCTCGATTATCTCGGCACGCTGTATTTAACTCAGGGTCTGTTGCCGCTTATGAAAAAAGGCGCGAAGATAGTAAATATAAGTTCGGCGTGCGCGCTTTTTCCGCTTCCGTACCGTTCGGTATACTGTTCGGCGAAAGCCGCCGTTAATATGATGTCTTTTTCGATGCGTATGGAGCTTAAAAACAGCGGAATAAGCGTCGTTTCCGTCTGCCCCGGCGACGTTAAGACGGGCTTTACGAAAAACCGTATAAAAAATTACGAAACGAACGAGCGTTACGGCGACCGTCCGCTCAAAGCCGCCGAAAAAATCGACTCGCGCGAAGATAAACGTATGCGCGCGGACAAAACGGCGAAAAAGATTTACCGCATAGCGCGGAAAAAGAAAAAAGCTATGTATATTATAGGCGCAAAATATAAAGCGTTTTGGTTTTTCAAGCGCATTTTGCCGACGAATCTGTTCATTAAGATAATAGGAAAGATATTTTCCTGAAATTTAAGCGTCGGCGCGAATTTTAACTGATTTTAATAATAATTTCATTGACTTTTCATAGTTTGGTTTTATACTGTATAATTATATAGAATAAGGTTGCAAAAAAAATGCTCGAACTCAAAGACGTTAAAAAAGATTATCAAACGGGCGATAACGTAGTCCACGCGCTGAAAGGCGTAACTTTGTCTTTCAGAAATTCCGAATTTGTAGCGGTGCTCGGTCAGTCGGGTTGCGGAAAAACAACGATGCTGAATATTCTCGGCGGGCTTGACAGGTATACTTCGGGCGACCTTATAATCAACGGCAGGTCTACGAAAGATTTCAAGCCTTACGATTGGGACGCGTACAGAAACAACAACGTCGGTTTCGTTTTTCAGTCGTATAATCTTATACCGCATCAGAGCGTTTTGGGGAACGTCGAGCTTGCGCTTACGCTTTCGGGCATAGGAAAAGCCGAACGCAAGAAAAAAGCGTTGGCGGCTCTCGAAAAAGTCGGACTTAAAGACCACGTAAACAAACGCCCCAACCAGCTGTCGGGCGGACAGATGCAACGCGTTGCAATCGCGCGCGCAATAGTCAACGACCCTACCATAATACTTGCGGACGAGCCGACGGGCGCTCTCGACAGTAAAACGAGCATTCAGGTTATGGAAATTCTGAAAGAAATTTCCGCCGACCGCCTTATAGTTATGGTAACTCATAACGACGAGATTGCGGCAAAGTACGCAACCCGCACGGTTAAACTTTTGGACGGCGAAGTTATTTCGGACGATATGCCGTATACCCCCGCCGACGCTGCCAAGGCAGATTTGTATGGGGAAGAAAACGACCAAACTATCTCCGCTGTCAAGGCAGATTTGTGCGGGAAAGCGGATAGTCAAACTGTTTCAAATGAAAATTCGGAAAGTCAACCCGAAAATACCGAAAGAACGCTTTCCCCTACTCAAAAAACTCAAAAGAACGAGAGAAAGCGTTCCCATACTCAAAAAAAGCGAAAGACGGCAATGAGTTTGTTTACCGCTCTTGCGCTTTCGGGCAGAAATCTTGCGACGAAAAAGGGTCGCACCTTTATGATTTCGCTTGCCGGTTCGATAGGAATAATAGGAATTGCGCTCGTTTTGGCTATTTCAAACGGATTTACTTCGTATATAAACAGATTTCAAGCCGAAACGCTGTCGAGCATACCGCTCCAAGTCGAGCAAAGATATATGGATATCGAAGCTCTTATGGAAACGGCGCACAATTCGCCCGACGACGTGGAATTTTCCGACAGCGACGAGATAAAGGTTTACACTCCGAAATCGGTTGTAACGTATCATTTCAATATAGTTGACAGGGACTATATAGATTATATCGACGCCTACGACGGCGAAGTTATAGATATTATAAAGAATTACGCTGTCGAGCCGAATCTCGTGCGCGTCGATTCGTCGGGCGAGCTGAAAAAGGTAGAAACTTCCGTGCTCGACGGCAATAGCGGCGGCGGAATGAACTCGATGTTTTCCGAGTCCGCGGCTTGGCAGGAAATGATTGACAACCCCGAGTTTATAAAAACGCAGTACGATGTTTTGGCGGGAAAGTATCCCGAGCATAAAGACGGCGCGGAATACGAAGAAATCGCGCTCGTAGTCGATAGCAAAAACAGGATAAGCAACGCCGTTTTGGAAAAACTCGGAATAACTCTTTCGAGCGACAGTTATAAATTTTCGGACTTTATCGGCGACGAAAACAACGGTTTCGCGGGCGCAATCGAGTACGTTTTGCTATCGAACGACAACTACTATAAGAAAGACAACGGCAATTACGTCGTAAGGGACGACGAAGAATTAAAGGAAAAATACGCGAATCCGACCGAAAACGATATAAAGCTCAAAATCGTCGGAATTCTGCGCGTGTCCCCCGACGCTCCCGCGTCTATTTACAGCACGGGACTTCTGTACACGCAGGGTCTGACGCAAAAGATAATAAAGCAGAACGAGAATACCGAGCTTGTGCGCGACCAAATCGCCGAATTCGAGAAAGGTTTTTCGGGCATATTTTTAACGCCCGAAGCGGTAGACAAATCGGGTAAAACTTTTGCCGAGATTGTTTCCAAACCGCTTTCGCAGAACTCGCAGAACGAAGACGGCTCGACTGCCGCTCAGCTTGCAATGCTTTTGCAAATGGAAAATTACGAGCAGATTCTTAAAACAATGCTCGGCGAGAACGCGGATACTTTTATAAGAATCTGCAAAACTTACCTTTACCACGAGCAGATGAACGCAATAAATATTTGCGCGGGAAGCGATATTCCCGTGGGGCTGAGTTTTTACCCCAAGAGCTTTGAAACGAAAGACAAGCTCGTTGCGTACCTGAACGCGTATAACGACACACTTTCGGAAGAAAATCAGTATAAAATAATAAGATTTTCCGATAATCTCGCGCTTTTGGGCTCGTCGATTAACAATATGGTTAATATAATATCCTACGTGCTTATTGCGTTTGCGGCAATTTCGCTCGTCGTTTCGAGTATAATGATTGCTATAATCACCTACGTTTCGGTTATAGAGCGCACGAAAGAAATCGGCGTGTTGCGGTCTATCGGCGCGCGCAAAAAAGATATTACGCGCGTGTTCAACGCCGAAACTATTATAATAGGACTTATCGCGGGTATTCTCGGAATTGCCGTGTCGTATCTGTTGACTATCCCCATAAACATTATTATAGACGCGGTAATCGCAAAAAATATGGGCGGCTCGTTCTCGATAGGCAATATCGCCGTGCTCAACCCGCTTCACGCGCTCGTCCTTATCTGCATAAGCGTAGTTCTTACTTTGATAAGCGGACTTGTCCCCGCGTTTATGGCGGCGAAGAAAGACCCCGTAGTCGCGCTCAGAACGGAATAAGTTCAGCTTCTCTCTCGCCTTTGCGCCGAGATATTGTAAAATTGCCCGCGGCGCCTTGACTGTGCCGCCGAGGAATGTTATAATATATTTATGCGGAAAAGGGAAAATCAAGCAGGCAGAAAACGCGTATGGGAGATAGATTTCCTGCGCGGATTTTGCATAATAATGATGGTTTTCGACCACTTTATGTTCGACTTGTGGTATTTTCCGTATTTCGTATCGAATTTTCACGCCGTAAATAACGCAACTATGGAAAAAATCGTCGATTTTGCGGAGCGTTATTGGGTTTGGAGCGTGCGCGAAGGGTTTCGGCTTGCCGTTATTTTCACGTTTATGGTACTGTCGGGCATAAGCTGTTCGTTTTCGCGTTCAAATGGAAAACGCCTTATAAAGCTGACGGTTGCGGGGCTTGTTTTAAGCGCGGTTACCATTATCGCAGACCTTATAATGGATGCGGGCATTTCGATTTATTTCGGAATTTTGCTGAATTTGGCGATGTCGCTCGGCATTTATATGATTCTCAAAAAGATTTTTCCGAATAAATTTTTGTATCTCGGCGCGGGACTTGCGCTTATTATAGCAGGTATTTGCATAAACTTTTTTTATATCGATTTTTACGACGAGTTTACTTTTGCTCGGCTTATGCAATCTGTCGTCGGGCTTTGCGACCTCGGCTCGGACAGCTACGGGCTTATTCCGTACAGCGGAGTTTTTCTCGTCGGAGCGTTCTTCGGGGAAGTTTTGTACAAGGACAAAAAAACTCTGTTTCCGCCGCTCGAAGGCAAATGGTCGCGCCCCGTCGAATTTGTCGGACGGAACACTATTTGGGTATATCTTGCTCATCAGCCGATAATTCTCGGCATTGTGCTTTTGGTAGGCTTGTGTATGGGTTATAAGGTGTTTTGATTTTAAGTTATCTGCGATAAACATAAAATAAGGAACGGAAAAATGGAAATGCTCTCGCATAATATCGAAATTTCGCTTTACGAAGCGCTTTGCCAAGGCGCGGAAATCGGCGGGGACAAAGCCGCCGCGTTGCTGTTTATGAACGCGAATTACCGTTACGGCAAGGTAAAGCGTGAAACGGACAAGCTCGCCCGTGCGTTGAAAAATATCGGAGTCAGGCGCGGCGATACGATAACCGTAGCTATGCCGAACGTTCCGCAAACGGTTTACTGTTTGTACGGCGGAAATGCCGTCGGCGCGGTCGTTTATCTTGTTCACGCGCTTTCGAGCGCGGAACAAATCGCGGAAATGCTCGAAAAAACGGGCTCGAAAATTTTGTTTGCGCTCGACGCTTTCGCGGATAAGTACGAAAAGTACTGTGCGGCGAACGGAGTGCGGCTTATCTCCTGCAACCCTACCGACGGATTGAACTTCGCGGTTCGCGCGGGATATAAATTGCAAAACAAAATCAAGCTGTCTTACGCCGAAAATTATGCCGATTTCGTGCGCCGAAATTCGGGTGCGGCGGTCGACGTGAAGGAGTTTGAAAAACTCGACCCCAAGGATACGGCGGTTTTGCTGAACAGCGGCGGAACGAGCGGCGAGCCGAAAACGGTTGAGCTGTCGGCGTTTGCGCTGAACGCTCTTTGCGCGAATGGTTACGGACTTCTGAATACCGATAACGTTGTAGGAAAATATATGCTGTCGGTTCTGCCCTATTTTCACGGGTTTGGATTGTGTATGGGGTTGCACGCTATGCTATGGCACGGCGGTTGCAACGTTTTGTTGCCGAAATTCAGGCGCAAAGCCGCGGTTTCTTACGTGCGCAAGGGAAAAATCAATTATATGATAGGCGTTCCCGCGCTTTACAGCGCAATGCTCACGCATAAAGGGTTTAGCGGCAAGTGTCTTAAAAATATCGAAATCGCGTTTGTCGGCGGAGATTTCATTCCGCAAACGTTGCTCGAAGAATTTGACGCGCGTATGGCGCAGTTCGGCTCGCGCGCGCGGCTGTTCGAGGGCTACGGGCTTACCGAAACGGTTACGGTCGCTTGCGTGAACACTCACGAGAACAATAAGAGCGGAACTGTCGGGCGCGCCGTCGGCGGCGTCGAGATTAAAGCGCTTAAAACCGATACGCTCGGAGATTTTGCCGTGAACGGCGGCGAAAACGAAAATTGCGGCGAATTGTGCTTGCGCGGTCTGACTATTATGAACGGTTACTACAAAGACTATGAGGCAACCGAAAAAACTTTCTTTACCGAC
Source organism: Clostridia bacterium (assembly GCA_013316045.1). GTDB lineage: Bacteria > Bacillota > Clostridia > Christensenellales > Pumilibacteraceae > RACS-047. Next base: position 687 of record WSNJ01000070.1, on the reverse strand, counting down.
GCGGACGGCGTTAGGTGGTTGAAAAGCGGCGACTACGGCTTTGTCGACGCGGACGGCTACGTTCACTTTAAGCAGCGGCTTAAAAGAATTATCAAAGTTTCGGGCGTGAGCGTGTTTCCCGCCGAAATCGAACAGGCGGTAAGTCGGGTCGACGGCGTAAGTCAGGTTTGCGCTCACCCTGTCCCCGACGATAAAAAAGGAACGGCAATTCGGCTCGTCGTAGAAACTTCGCGCGCCGACTCGGAAAAAATGCGCGAAGAAGTCGAAAGCGTTATCGAAACAAAACTCTCGCGCGATTGCAGACCGAAAGAAATCGTATTTACAAAACGGTTGCCGCTTACCAAAATGAACAAGATAGACATAGAAACGCTGAAAACGCTCACGGCGGACGAATTGGCAAAAAGAGAATAATCTAAATAAATATTTGCCATTGCGCAAAAATCAAATTTACGAAAAGAAAAATCTTCGGAAGCGAATATTTCGGAGATTTTTTTATTTTTACGGAAGCTCACCGAAATTTGCGCAAAAGAAAACAAATACTTGGAATAATTCGCGTTTCTCATTCAGAATGAGCATTTTTTTGTGCGGAAAAATTCGGACAAACTGAAAGGAAAAATAAATTTATTTGTGATAATACAATAATAAGTAAATATAAATTTTTTGTGAAAAAATGTAAAAATATAATTC
>WSNJ01000003.1:42449-61279 GCA_013316045.1 Clostridia bacterium | reverse complement strand
AACAAATACCCATATAGTTAAATTAAAAGAAATAAAGTCTGTCAGTGTTAAAGAAACGATAGAACAAAAGAGCGCACCCGGTTGCATTATCTTTGGAATTATTTTAATAATTACAGCCATTGCACTTTTTATAGGTTTTGAAAATGCCTTATTTCTCATTATAAGCGTTGTAGGACTAATTTTATTGATTGTCGGATTAAAAATATCTTCTCCAAAATATTTTCAAAACCTATGTATAAATGCAGACGGATATATCGAAATACCGATTGAAGATTTTAATTCGAATGACATTGAAAAATTGCAATTAAAAATTTTTGAACTACAACAACAATTCGGGCAAGATAAATTTTAAGGCGTAGTATTTTTAATAAAACCATTGACAAATCATTATAATATAATTATAATATAATTATGGACGAAATAATTTTCGAGTGGGACGAAAAGAAAAACGAAATCAACAAGAAAAAACACGGCATATCTTTCGAAGAGGCTCAAACCGTGTTTTATGATTCGGAAGCGCTATTGATTGACGACCCCGAGCACTCACAAGAAGAAGAGCGATTTATTATTTTGGGTTTCAGCAATCGCGCAAATATGCTTGTAGTATGTCATTGCTACCGTTCCGATGAAACAGTCATTCGCATAATATCCGCACGAAAAGCAACTAAAAACGAAACAAACCAATACAATAAATAAGGGGGTATAAGATTATGAAACAGGAATATGATTTTACAAATGCAAGAAAAAACCCGTATACGGGAAAATTGAAACAGCAAATTACAATAAATATCGACAGCGAAACGATAGCTTATTTTAAGGCTATGTCCGAAAGTTCAGGAATACCGTATCAGACACTTATAAACTTATATCTCGCCGATTGCGCAAAGAACAATAAAAGATTGTCGGTTGCGTGGCAATAATTATTTCAGATTCAAATCATAATAAAGACCGTTGCATTATTGCGACGGTCTTTATTATGTATGTTTATGTTTTTATATTCGCTCCACTTTGTGCCGCCACGCCAAACGGTCGCTTTGTCGCTTTGTGCTCCGCATCACAACCGCACTGCGCTTCGCTATGCGCTCGCTTGACGGTTTGCGAGGCGTTCGCAGTCGCTCCGTCGCTCCCGATGGGCGCGGCGGCAGTCGTTCCGCGCGACTGTCGGGCGCTCCTTTCGGGACGGCGCGGCTATCTTTTGGCAATAAAAAAGCCTACCGAGTAGCGTTTTGCTTTTCGGTAAGTCTTGCGGAATTCTTGCATTTTTCGGTTATTCCCCTGCTTTTAGAATATGTCGAGTTCTTCGTTGTACTCTATCAGCTCGGGTTTCCTATTAAGCGTCCCTGATGTCAAGTACGGGACGCGCGGTTTCGGGTTTCCACGCGCCGCAAGCTGTCGCAGTGCGACAACGCTTTGCGGCGTATTCGGTTCGGTAACAAGTCCGCTTCCGTCGTGAGTGAGCACCGCATATTTTTTCTTCAAGTCGCAATATGCTATCAACATTACTTTCGTATCTATATGCTTTAAGCAAAGTTCGGGCGTTTCCGTCCAGCTCGCTATAATCGGGCGTTTTACGTTGTGGCTCATATAATAGCGGCGCTTGTTGAAAAATCTGTCGTCATAATGTTGCTTTGTAATGTACTTGCAAAGATAGTGTTTTGCGGCTTCGGAGTTCTCGACTACGGAGAGCGTCGACCAGCCGTATTTCCACGCGGTAACGTTGAATATCTGCTTGCCGTTCTTGAATTTCGGTTTACCGTTCTTTTTGAGCGCGGGAACGCATTTCAATTCTTCGAACGACACGCCGCCTATAAGCAAATGGAAATGCAACCCGCCTTTCTTGTGGTATTCGGGGGTTGCAACGTAGTACATATTCGGAAACCGCTTGCGGGTATCGTTCGCCCACTGCGTAAACTTGCGCTTTACGGCTTTATCGTTCAAGCGGTCAACGTATTCCGACGAATAAGTAAACGTAACGAAAAAATCAAAATCGTTACATTTGCACACGTCATATAGATTTTGTCTTGCTCTATTTGCCGAGCGGCGCACATTCTGTATATTTCGCAGTTGCAGTTCGTATTCGAGTATCCGTTTTTTGCGTTCGTAGTCTTTGTCGGTGAATTTCAATGCGTTGATTTTGTTTATTATGCGTTCTTGCTTGTATGTCTTGTCGAGCTTATTGAAAAATTTCGTTGTTTGCGCTTTGTTTATTGTTTCAGTCGTTATTTCGTTGCTTATTTTTATTCGTATCTCTTCCGAGCCGTCGGCAAATAGCTTAGATTTCATATAAGCTACTTGCATTCTCTTTTTTCCTTTTTGTCGTAGTGCCGTTCGTCGCCGCAATCATACCCCGAGCCGATTTTTCTTTTCGGGTGTTGCGGTAGCCTGCCGACGCTTTCTTTCCTGCTTTCCGTTGACGCTCCGCGCGTCTTCGGGTGTAGCGCGTCTTACAGTCTGCCGCTTCGGCGTATTATTGCGGCGGGTTCGGCTGTCGTGGTTGCCAAACTGCCGAAAACTATTAAAAACGGGGTCAGACCCGCTTTTTCGGTTCTTTTTCGGCGTTTCGGCTTGGAAAGCGTGCGTACGCTAACACGTACCGCGGGTTCGAATCCCGCCCTCTCCGCCATTGCCCCGAAAATTGCGGTTTTCGGGGCTTTTTTATGCCTTTTTGCTTAGTTTAAACAAAGTTAAATTTGCATAAAATTATTGACAGCGTGTCATAATTATGGTACACTTGAATAAAATACATAAAGGAGTTTAGAGATATGTATATAATGCCTATTCGAGATATGAAAGACACGACCAAGACTGCGGAAATATGCGAAAAAACAAAAGAACCCGTGTTTGTTACAAAAAACGGCTACGGAAAATTAGTTATTATGAGTATGGAAACGTATGAGCAAAAAATTCTTTTAGCTGAACTTATGCAAGCAAAACAGCAAGCGTTAAACGGCGAAACCGTAGACGGTAAAACTCTTATTAAGGAGTTAAAGCAACAATATGCCGAGTAATTATACTTATGAATTCACGAAAAACGGCGAAAACAGCTTACGTGAGATTGCTTTGTATATTTCGGATAATCTTAAAAACAATTCTGCCGCACTGAAATTTATTGATACTGTAAGCGAGAAATTAGAAAATATCTGTATGTTTCCACAATCATATCCGCCTTTTTCCGATGACGTACAAGATATTAAAAAAGTTATTGTAGATAATTACAAGCTCTTTTACATAATTCAAGAAGATAAGCGGGTAATATCCGTATTAAAGATTTTATATGCGGGTATGGATATTAACGAAGATATGATACGAAATGCTTAAAAAACAGACCGTTGCATTATTGCGACGGTTTTTTCAAATAAAAAGCCTACCGAGTAGCGAGCCGCTTGTTATTATCAAGCACCCGCCACAGTGCCATTGTCTGTCATATAGTTGAAATTTAAGTGCAAATGTAGTATAATGAAATTATGGATAAAGTCAAAAAAGCATTGATAATAATCGCTATATATGCCGTATTAGGGTTTATTCTAATGATTTTTATTTTTGGTTATCATCAAGACTTAGGAAAGAATGAAGCTATTGAAAAACAAGAAAAGGTGGCAGCAACTGTAACGAGTTTAGAGCCTCATATTCAAGAAGGGAAAAAAGATACTTGGTATAATGTTATTTATGAATACACGGCAGATGACGGTATTCGTATTCACTGCGGATTGAACACGCCGTACTTATCGCGCAGTCTGTTCAGCTTTTGCAAAAACGGATTTGTAAGAATCAGCAGGAACGCGGCGTTGGACGCGGCGTACACGGCGGTAAACGGCAGTCCCGAGACAAGCAGAGCGAGATAGCGCGACAGGTTCCATCCGCCGTCGAAATTCAGGACCGACCACACGTCCATCATAAGCGAGAAAATTACGCCGCCGACAACACCGACAAAGACAAGCAGAATTACGTTAGGTTTTTTGCCGCGGCGGAAAACGAGTCCCGACAAAAGCCCCAGAAATCCCCAAGCGAACATCTGAAACGGCGTCCACGGACCCTGCCCGAAAAATATATTGGAAACGACCGCCGAAAGCGCGCCCGTTATAAAGCCTGCCTGCGCCCCGTAAGCTATCGCCGTGATTATAACGATTGCGGTAACGGGCTTAAACCCCGGAACAGGCGCGAAAATAAGTCTGCCGAGCACGGACAGCGCGGTCATAACGGCAAGCACTACGAGTTCGCGCGCGCCCGACCTGCCCTTTTCAAACCCCGCAAACAACGGAACGCAGGCAAGAACGGCTATAATAACCGAAACAATATTATACTTTCGGTCGTTGAAAAGTTTTACGCCCGCAAAAATAACGAGCGGAATAGCAATAAGATAAACGCACAGAGAAACTACAAGGCGCCGCCTGACCCGCGGCGTTTTTTTCCCTTTCTCGTTCTGCGTTTCGGGCGCGGCTTCGCAGACGGTCGGCGCGGAAATTTTCAGCAACGATTTATCCATTCGCTCCGCTCCCCTTGCGCGTTCCGTTTTTGCGCGCGAGTTCTACGACCATATCCGCCGTAACAGCATTTCTATACAGCCCGCGCGAAATGCGGCTTGCCGCCGTCGTGTAGTAGCTGTTCGTCGAGAAAAAGTTAACGGGATTGTCCGCGGACACGATTTGCCCGTCGAAGAACATTGCGCATCTGTCGGAATACTCGGCGGCGAATTCGGCGTCGTGAGTAACGATTACCACCGTTACGCCCTGCGCTTTGAGCTCATAGAGCATTTCGGCGAACACTTTTTTCGAGTAGCCGTCTATGCCTTTGGTAGGCTCGTCGAGAAGAATAATTCGCGGGCTTGTAAGCAAAAGTTTCGCAAACGCTGCTTTCTGAATTTCTCCGCCAGAAAGGTCGAACGGGTGCATATCGAGCAAATGCGAAACCGACAGCTTTTCGGCTATCTCGCCGACTTTTTTCTCGGCTTGCGCTTTGTCCGACCCCATAAGGCAAGCTGTCTGCAAAAGGTCGGCGCGCAAAGAGTTCTTAACGAACAGCGTGCGCGGGTCCTGCGGCACGGCGGCTATATTATTCAGGTACAGCGAATTTCCGCCGTACTCTTTAATCTTCTTTTCCCAAACGCGCATCTTGCCCCTGTACAGCCGTTTAACTCCGCTCATAATTTTAAGAAGCGTAGTTTTGCCCGCGCCGTTGCCGCCCAAAATGCAAAGAATTTCCTTTTCGTAAACGGTTATATCTAGCCCGCTCAGAACGTCGGGAGTTTCGCGTTCGTAACGGAAAAAGCCGCCCGAAATCTCGATTGCTTTTTCTCTTGCGGAATAATCTTCTTTTTCCACGTCGTAGCCGCCGTAAACGTTGCCGTAATTGTTCTCCAAAAAGTTTTTGCCTTCTCTTACGGTAAGCGGACATTCGCCGTCGCCGCCGAGAGCCGAAAATATCTTAACCGCGCTCGGCAACGAATAATTCATTTTGTGTTCTGGCGCAAGCTCTCTTAACTTCGCTCCCGCTTCTCTCGGCGTACAACAAGTAAGAATTTCCGCGCGGTTCATAATAACCGCTTTATCCGCCAAAGGCAGAACTTCTTCGAGTCTGTGTTCCGACAGAATAACCGTCGTGCCGAGTTCTTCGTTTATCTTTTTGAGCGTGGCGATAAAATCGGAGGCGGCAATCGGGTCGAGCTGAGCCGTAGGCTCGTCCAGAATAAGAACTTCGGGGCGCATAACCATAACGGACGCGAGCGAAAGAAGCTGCTTTTGCCCGCCCGACAGCGAAAACGCGTCGCGCCTGTACCACTCGCCGATTCCGAAAAAGCCGCACACTTCCGCGACCCTGCGCCGAATTTCGTCCGAATCCACGCCTAAATTTTCAAGCCCGAAAGCAAGCTCGTGATAAACCTTGTCGGTAACTATTCCGTTCTCGGGATTTTGCGCAACGAAGCCTATATCGGTTACCGACTTTCTCTCGTCAAGCTCGGAAATTTCCACGCCGTTATAAAGTACTCTGCCGCTCTTTTCGCCGACGGGGGCAAGACTGCGTTTTAACAGCCTTAAAAGCGTAGTCTTTCCGCAACCGCTCTCGCCGCATAAAACGACGAACTCGCCGTTTCCGATTTTGAGATTTATATTGTCGAGCGCCTTTTCGGTTTTGCCCGTATAAGTAAAACTCAGATTTTCGATTTCAATAACCGCCATACGGTGTTCTCCTTTATCTCGCAAAAAATGCCCGCCGCCGAAAGCAACAACGCCGACAAATACAACGCGGCCGATTCCAAACCGAAATTTATTTCCTTTACGGTCGGATAAAAACGGAAGTCCGCCGCGCCTTTGTATGCAAGAAAGCAAATAACCGCCGTAAGCGCAACGGTAAAAAAGACAAACGCCGCGTCCGCAAACGTAAAGCGGAATACGGAATACGAAGTCCTGCCCTTCAAGCCGTAGCCGCGAGCGCGCATCGAGTCCGCAGTTTCGACCGAGCTTTCGAGCCCGCACGTTACCAGAATGCCGAGAACGCGTATTTTCGAGCGGATTTTATCTAAGTAGCCCTTGCGCGAATAAATTCCGAGCGCCTTCTGAGCGTCGTCTATCTCGCGGTACTTGCGCTTCAACTTAGGCAAAAAGCCGAGCGTCATCGAAAGCAGCAGAGCGAGTTTAGGCGCAACCGAGCCGAACAAACAAACGAATTTATCGCCCGACATAACTGCGTGATAGCTCTTGAACCAATAAAATACCGACGTTATCATTACGGAAATATCAACGCCGTATAAAACCGCTTCTTTCGTAACGGGATTGCCGTTCAGATAGAAAAGAATAGTTACTCCGTTATGCGAAAACAGCGGATTCGTAAGCGCGATAACAATCATAACGGGCAAAGCGTACAAAAGACTTTTGAGCGTCTTTTTCGCGCCCGTAATCATTCCGCACGTAAAAACGGCGCACGCAAAAGAAACACCGAGAAGTATCGGGTGCGTAGTAAACATAGTTACGAATATGACCGCCGCAAAGTACAGAAACGGCGCTACGGGGTGAAAATTATCGAACGCTTTCATACATATCCATATCCAAATCTCTGCCCAAATCGCAGGTATACAACCATTCTACCACATCTCCGTCGCTAAGTCTATACTTACTGCACCCGTAATTCGGAAATTCTCCGTTTACTCTGTAAGTCCACCCCGAAAGCGGTCCGCAGGAGAACTCGTACAAAAAGTTTATGCCGCGGATATACGCGCTCCCGTAGGCGTTTTCGCTCGCTCCCCGGTACTCCATCTGAATTTTATTGTACCGCACGGCGCGGTCGAGAATATCGAACACGGTGTCGCCGTTTCGCAGAACGTACTCGGTGCGCGGCAGAATTACGCCGTCTTTCGGCACGTATTTTTCTTCTTTCAACGCTTCGTCCAAATCGTCGTAATTGTTCAGAACGGTTTTACACTCTATGCTCAGAAACACCGTTTCGCTCTCGGGCGTTATATCGTCGATATGCGTAAGGTAGTAGTCGTCGACCGACTGAAACTTCGTGCCGACGCACAAAAGCGCAATCAGAAACGCCACAACGGCAAGCGCGATTAAATCTTTCTTCCAACCTTTCATTCGTCGCTCTCCGTCATAAATCTTCCGCGCTTTTGCCGACGACGCCTTTTTATGCCGATTACAGTCGCTACGCTTACGCCGACTGCCGCCGCCGCAACGCACGCGCTTACGATAACGGCGGTAAGAGCGTTATCCACGCGCGTTTTACAGCCAAGCAGTCCTTCTGCGTCCGACGGGTCGAGCAAAGTTTTGTCGTAGTCCGAAAGCGCGGAATAACGGTTGTACAAATCGTACACGGTCTTCCTGTCCGAAAGCGAAACCTTATCAAACGGGTACAGCTTTTGTTTTATCTCGGCTTTTATGCTTTCCGCTTCGGCGAGAACCGCGTCTATCGCGCGCTTTGCACTCTCCAACTTCTCCGCGATTACGCCACTGTTTCCGAAGTCGTTCGTGCTGCCGTTCAGCTTTTCCAGAAGCCGCAAAACGACGGCACGATACGCGGAAGTAGGATTTTCGGGTATCGCAAGAGCCGCCGCAATATCTTCGTCCGTGAACTCGCCCCACGCTTGCAAAACAACGTCGCGCATATCGTAAAGACTGTTTTCGCCGTGCATAAACCGAACGATTGCCGCAAGCGTATACAGCGTCTGCTCGCTTGCCATCGAGTTCGGCTTGCCCGCAACAGCCGTCGGATTGTCCGCGTCGTTTACGAACGAATGCGCAAAACCGCCGCTTTCCGTCCTGTACTTTATAAGCCCGTCCCAAAGCGTTTTTCGCATTCCGTCCGCGCCCGTCTTTATAAAGCGGTCATCCGCAAACGGGTCGATTCCGAGCGAGCAAAGCGCAACCGTTACCTGCGCCGTGCTTTCGCAATTCTGAATTCCCCAACTTAAATAGTCGCCGTCCGCCGTCTGCGCCGCCGAAAGAAATCCGAGTGCTTCGTCCGCCGCCGCGCGCACAGACTTTTTTTCCGGCACGGAAGTTTTCCTGTTTACGTATTCGTATTCGGCAGCGTCGTTATAATACGGAGCGAACGCCTGAACAGCCATAGCCGTAATATCGGGGTCGGAAATATTCCCCGAAAGCGCCCAGCCGCCGTCGGCAAGTTGCAGTTCTAAAATAGCGGTAATAATGCTCTCTCGCGAATAGTAAGCGTCGGCAGGGACTTCGTAACCGCCGCTGTCGAGCGCTATAAGCCCCCAAATAAAGCCGTTAATGCCCTGCCTGCCCAATATGCCGTTTCCGTTTTCGTCCACCCTGTTGTACACGCCGTCGGCTATAAGGTCGATAGTTCCGTTCTCCCCCGCTTTCCGCGGATTGCCGCCGCAAGCGAGTACGGCGAGCGAAATTCTGTGCCATTCGGTCGACTTGTATCTGTCGAGTTTTTCAGTCGGATTTTTATCGTAACGCTTTTGCACGTTATCGTTTATAACAGCCAGGTAGCCGCTCTGATTGTCGGCAATTCCGAGCCGCGCAAGAGCTATCGGATACCAATCGCCCGCCGTCGAACCCGCCGAAGAAAGCAGTGTGTCGTTAATCAGAAAGCCGTTTTCGGTCGCGCCGACGTCCTGCTTCTTCCAGGAAATAATTCCGCGCGCAACCGACATAACTTCTTCTTCCGTTACGCGATTCTCAGCCGCCGAAACGCCGAGCCGAAACGGCGCGGACAAAAAGGCAACGCACAGCACAAGCAAAAATAAAACCGTCCCGCAAGTTTTTTTCATTATCTGTAAAACGCTTTCAGACTCTGCGTTTGCGCGTCCAAGACGGATTGCGAAGCGTTCCACACGGCAACGGCGGAAACAGCCGAATCAAACGTTTCTTTGCCCTTTCCGAAAAAGTCGTTTGCGCGGATAAACGCAAGAGTATTCATAATTTCTTTATAGTCGGCAAAGTCCGCGAAAGTATCTCCCCAGCCGCCGCCTACGTCGCTACCGTAAGCCAAAGTAAACACAACGCGCACAACGTCGCCGTCCTGCGGGAAATAGTCCGAAAAACCGAAGTTCGGAAATACGCCGTTAACGCTGTACATCCAGCCCGAACCGTTAGTAAAATCGAGCTCGCCGAGCGTTCCGACTTTCCACAAACTGCCTATATCGAACCCGTTGGAATTAAGAATTTCCGCCAAATCCGACGCAATGCGGCTTTCCGAAACGGGCAAACCGCTTATGTATTCGAGATAAAAACCGCTCTGAATGCTTCCCGTATTGCCGTAAGTCAAGCCTTGCACCGCTAAAAAGTCCGCAAACGTCTGCGAAAAAGGTACGCCGTCGTAAACGGTAACGTATTGCGGCTCGGCGAAATATCCGTAACCTACCGTAAATCCTTCGAGCGAGAACACGACGCTGCCTATAACTCCGTCAGCGCCCACGCCTATATATGTAATGCGAAAAGTTTTTTCGACGTCTTTTCCGTCGTCGACAGTTGCCGACACGCAAAACAGCATCGGCACGTTCTTGCAGTCCGCGAAAACACCCTGCGTAAAGAGAATTTTATAGCTCGTTTTGCTGTCGTCGCTCCACACAAGTGAAATATCCTCACCCGAAAGCCGAACGAAATCTTCGACGCCGTCATCTGCGTTCAAATCGACGGAAAACGAAATCTTATTGTCCGGAACTCTCTCGTCCGACTCGTCATATGCAGCTACGTCGAACGAAAGCGAACTGCCCGCATAGCTTTTGCCGTCTTCGAGCGTAAGAATACGGAAATACTCTTTCGGCTCGGGCAAGTCGTCGCCGTTGTTATCGTCGTCGCCGTTTTCGTCGTCGCCGTTATTATCTCCGTCGTTGTTTTCGCCGTTATCTCCGCTATTTCCGTTATCGCCTTTGTTTGCGTCGTCGCCGTTGTTTTCACCGCCTACGTTGTCGATTATCGGCGGATTACCGTCTTCGTCGGGCTTGTCGGAACCCGTATCGTAGCACGCGGTAAAAGCAAAAGCGCATATTATGCACAGTGCAAAAGCAATCAGCTTAACAATTTTGTTTTTCATAAGTTTTTCTCCTTAAAAATGTTTTTGCAATAAAAAAACGACCTTTCCCGCAGTTCGGGGAAAAGTCAACGCAAAAATCATAAGCGCAAAAACGCTTACAAAAAAAGGCTGACGTTCTTCATTCACCCAAGAACGCGGCACCGCATAGATATCGGGGCAGGTCTTCCGACTTAATGCGCTCCCCGCTTGGAAACGCAAATTACGGTAATGGCTGTTGCGACGGATTTTCACCGAGATTCCCACTGTTAACCGCTTAGTCTTTCAAAAAAACTTTCGGAACCGAGATATATATTCAGTTGGATACATTGTAACACGCAAAGCGGAAAAGCGCAACGGTTTTAACGAAAAAAACACAATCTTTCGCTGTTTTTTTCATATCCGTAAAGTTGATTTTTCGGTCGGAATATGATAATATTAAATTGCACTTTTATAATAGGAGAAAAAACAATGAATAAATGCGTATTGGTTACGGGCGGCGCGGGCTACATAGGCAGTCATACCGTCGTTGAAATGACTGAAAGCGGTTACGAGCCCATAATAGTAGACAATCTCGTAAACGCGAGCGAAGAATCCCTTAAACGCGTAGAAAAAATTACGGGCAAAAAGCCTACGTTTTATAAAGCGGACTTGCGCGACAGAGCGGCTTTGGAAAAGATTTTCCGCAAGCACGATATAGGCGCGGTAATTCACTTCGCGGGCTTAAAAGCCGTAGGCGAAAGCGTGCAGATGCCGCTCGAATACTACGACAACAATATAGGCGGCACGCTCGTTCTGCTCGAAGTAATGCGCGCGGCAAACGTAAAAAAACTTATCTTCTCGTCGTCGGCAACCGTGTACGGCGACCCCGAGAGATTGCCTATCGACGAAGAATGCTCGCTCTCGACTACGAACCCCTACGGCTCGACTAAGCTGTTTATCGAGTATATCTTAAAAGACCTTTACAAGTCGGACAGCACTTGGAACATAACGCTTCTTCGCTACTTCAACCCCGTAGGAGCGCACCCGTCGGGACTTATCGGCGAAGACCCCAAGGGCATACCCAACAACTTAACGCCGTACATTGCAAAGGTTGCGGCGGGGAAACTCGAATGTATAAACGTTTTCGGTAACGATTATCCCACCCCCGACGGCACGGGCGTAAGAGATTATATTCACGTTTTGGACTTGGCGCACGGACACTTGCTCGCACTCGAAAAAGTAACCGACGCGGGAGTTCATATCTATAACTTGGGAACGGGCAAAGGTTACAGCGTTCTCGATATGATACACGCGTTTGAAAAGGCTTGCGGGAAAAAACTTCCGTACAAAATCTGCCCCCGCAGAGCCGGCGACATCGCAACCTGTTACGCGAAAGCCGACAAAGCCGAAAAGGAACTCGGCTTTACCGCAGTCCACGGCATCGACGAAATGTGCGATTCTATGTGGAAATGGCAAAGTATGAACCCCGACGGATACGGAAAGAAATAAAGTAACGACAAAAAGCTCCCGGATAAAAACGTCCGAGAGCTTTTTTAATGTTTAAGTAAGATAAATTTATAAAAAATGTCTTTCCGTCATTTCTAAGATATATTCTTTAAGAATATTTCTTAATTTCTCATAACAACCGAATACATACTCATCCGATTCGCGAAAAGAGTCAATTATAGTCTCGATTTCGGGGTTTTCCCCAAGCGAAACATATCTGTCGTATGCGGCATTAAAATTTTCAAGCAATCCTTCCGGAAGAACGGAACGCAGGTCTTTTACTCTGACGTCAAGCCGATTGTCGAATTCGGCGAGCGAAAAAAAGTCGAAATGACCCCTGCCTCCCGTAAACCGTTTTTCGTCCATAAACGAACAGTAATCATAAAGCGCAGCATACGGAGCAGGCAATTTTTCTTTTCTGTATGCCTTCCGAGCCCTATTATACCATTTATTTTCTTTCGATTTTTTCCTAAACATCCGAACGGGGTCCTATAAATTGTATTTTAGGCGCGGCACAAACCCAAACGGCGGCGTAGCTTCCCAAAGGCGGCGTAGACGAGTGCAGAGACGGGCAACAGGCGGCGTACCCCCCCCAGGCGGCGTAGACGGGTGTGGATTTTCGCAACAGTTGCCGAGCGCACGAGCGGAGTGTACATCGACGTACTCGACCGAGTGCGCACGGCAAGCGTAGCGAAAAGACGCGCCCGTCTACGCCGCCGTCAGAACATATTTTTCTTTATCATAATGATAATTACCGGCACCAAAATAGCCACGGTCGAAATTATAACGACCCAAAAGCCGTAAGGGCTGTTTTGGAACGGAACGGGAACGTTCATACCCCACAGCGAGAAAATGACGGTAGGAATAGTAAGGCAAATCGTCATTGCCGCGAGCAGTTTCATAACGATGTTCTGATTGTTGGAAATTATCGAAGCGAACGCGTCCATAGTGCCGCTCATAATATCGCGGTAAATCGTCGCCATTTCGATAGCCTGTTTATTCTCGACAATAACGTCGTCGAGAATGTCGTTATCGTCTTCGTAGTGCTTTATAGCCGAAATCAGCTTTATGCGTTCTATAACAATCTGATTGGAATTCAGCGAAGTCGAAAAGTAAACGAGCGCTTTTTCAAGGTCGAGCAGCTGAATAAGTTCCTTGTTCTTCATAGAGCGGTGCAAACTCTGTTGAATGCGGTTGCTCGTCTTGTCTATCTGTTTAAGGCAATGCAAAAACTTTATAGCATTGCCATACAAAATCTGATACAGAAATCTCGTCTTTTTGTTTATATCGAAATTGCGTACTCTGCCGCTGAGAAAACCGCCCAGAACGGTAGTTTCGCGCAGGCAGACGGTAACGAAATACTTTTCGTTGTAAATAATACCCATAGGCAGAGTGGAATAAACATACCACTCCGATTCGTCGTTGATTATCGGAATATCCACGATTATAAGCGTCGTGCCGTCTTCCGTTTCTATGCGCGCGCGTTCTTCTTCGTCGAGCGCGGCTTTAAGCATTTCTTCCTGAATGCCCGTCTTTGTACAGACGTCTTCTATTTCCTTATCCGACGGGTTTTCGAGATTTATCCAGCAGTTCTCTTTAATCTCGTCCGAAACTTCCACGTCGCGCGCGCCTTTCCGCATAGCGTAAACGTTAATCATACTCCTACTCTCCTTTCCGATGCGTCCGTTAAAATCACGCTCGGAAAAGCAAGGCGGAATATCCGCGCAACGGTTCCGAACGTTATAAATTTTTCTTTCTACTGTGATAATCCATAAGTAAAAAAATCTCCCGAGCGGCAACGCTGTTTTATAACCTTTACCGCTTTGAATATTTTAGCACATTTTACAAAAAACGGCAAGCGCTTTTCGCAACTACTTTTTAACAAACTTTACCGCCGCTTGCGCCGCGATTGCGCCGTCCGCCGCCGCAGTAACGAGCTGACGCAGTTCCTTTCGGCGAATATCTCCCGCCGCGAACACGCCTTTGAGCGAAGTAGCCATATTTTCGTCGGTTATAATGTAACCCTTGCCGTCGAGTTCGACCGCGCCGCCGAGCCACGCCGTATCGGGCACGGTGCCGAGAGCCACAAACAGAGCCGACACGGGAATTTCGCGCTCGACGCTCGCCGCCGTCAGCTTTACCGAGCTTAGCGGCATACCCGAAAGCGCGGTTATTTTCGCTTTTTCGATACGCTCGACGTTATCTTGCGAAAATGCGGGCAGGTTGTTCTCGCCGACTACGTAAACCTTGCTGACAATCGGCGCAAGATAGTTAACGTCCTCGACCGCCGTCTTGCCAGCGCCCGCGACCATAACGTCCTTGTTCTTGAAAAACGCGCCGTCGCACGTTGCGCAGTAACTGACTCCGCTGCCGGCAAGCGCGCTTTCGCGTTCTATGCCGAGCGGTTTCGGACCCGCGCCCATAGCGAGTATTACCGCTCTCGCCTGCAACGTGCCGCCGTCGAGCGTTAAAATTTTCGTTTCGTCGGCAAGCGACGCTTCGCGCACCGTATCGTATATAATCTCCGCGCCGAACGATTCCGCCTGCTCGCGTACTTTGTCCGAAATCTCCCAACCCGTAGAGTCGGGAACGCCGGGATAATTCACGACTTTTTCGACCGACAGAATCTGCCCGCCCGCCACGTTCTTTTCGATAACGGCGACTTTCTTCCCCGCGCGCGAAGCGTACAGTCCCGCCGTAAGCCCCGCAATTCCCGCGCCTATAATTACTATGTCGTACTTTTCCATACTGTTATTATATTACATTTTCCGCTTTTCCGTCAACAAAAAAACGGAACTGTCCGAAACCGAAACAGCCCCGTTTTTCAATCAATCAAGACTTTGTTTACACAGCTTTTACGCTCGCGCCGTCGTAACAATATAATTTTCCGTCAAGCGACGAATCGTGCAAAGGATAGTTGTTAGTATACGATACCGACGCTTGCAAAAAATAAAGTTTCCCGTCTTGCTCGACCATACCGTGCGCGGGTAAATCGCTTATCTTCTTTGCGCTTCCGCCCAAAACCGTATCGTAAACGTATAAACCCTTATTCGTATTATCGAGCGAGAAATAAACTTTGCTCCCCGAAACGTATATATCGTTAATATCCTTTCCGCTCTGAATTGTTTTTATATCACCGCCGCTCAGGTCGCAGGACTTCAAGCCCTCGTCGCTGCCGTAATAATAAATGCGGTTGCCCGACACAACGAGATTTTTTGCCTTAATACTGTTCAATGCGCCAGCTTGCGCGGAATCGGCGTCGTACTTATAAATATATTGATAACCGACTGAGGGATTCATAATAAAGTAGAAATCGTTTCCTACCTTTTCAAAACCTACTACACTCGGACTTTTATCGTCGTAAATAACGGTTTCCGTCTTGGTTTCGGGGTCTATCTCGACAATCCGATTTCCAGCGCCCGTTATTCTGACGCAATAGATTTTTCCGTTCTCGAAAATAAGGTTTTCGTATCTGCGCCCTATAATCTTCTCGCTCACGGGTTCCCGTTCGGCAAGATTTATTCTGAACAGCGCGTAATTAGTGAGTATATAAGTGCTGTAATACATATAGTCGCCGTCAAAGTACACGTTGGAAACGCATTCCGAAAGCACCTTAAACTTGCTTTTCGTTACGGGATTGTACTTATACAGCGCGGAATTATCCGTCGGGTCGGTGTAGTAAATTTCGCCGCCGTGTTCGGTTACGTTAGCGTAACCCGAAAGCGTAACGGTTTCGGCAGGCGGAACGAAATCAGCCATAAGGTCGGTTTCCGTTTGATTGCTAATATTGTAGCGGTAAAAGTGCTTATTGTTAAACTTGTAGTAGTAAAGATACGTTCCGTCGCTCGTAAGCGAAGAATAGCCGTCGCCGTTCGCAGAAACAATCTTGGTTCCCGGCGCAGAGCTGTCGGACGTAAGCGCTGCGCTCACGCGGTAAATACCGTCGCCGAATACCGCGGAAGTCAGCTTATCGTTATTAACGTAGTAAATAAAATTGCCGATTTTCGTCAGATATTTACCCGAATCGGTCGTAAGTTTTATAACCTTGTTCTGCGACGGCGAATACTTACTCACCGCGCTTGCAACGCCTACGACCGAAACCGTCTTGGTCGAATTGAAATAAACGCTTGTTCCGTCGGAAATTATATACTCGGCTTTTTCTTCGTTAAGTTTTTCGCCCGCGCCGTCATTTGCCGAAACGGAAACTCTGTACAGATACGAATTGTCGCTCTTGTTAGAATAATAAATATACCCGTTGCAATAAGTAAGATATTCGGCTTTGCAAGCGGTAAGCCGCGTAGGCACGGCGTCTCCGTTGCCGGAATCCGACAAGGCTATCTTATAAATACCGTTGTCGGCTGTGTGGCTAATCAGATTGTTCACCGCATAATAAATATTCGTTCCGTCGGTCGCGAGATATTCGCCTTTTAAGTTGAACAGCACAGACGCGGCAGAACCGTCGTACTCTTTAATCGACTTGGACAGCAAACTCGTAGAATAGTAGTAAAGTTTGTTCCCGCTCGCTATCATATAGTTCGGAATATCGTTGTTTACTTTTACTACGTTGCCGCTACCCGCATAGTAATACAACTTTTCGCCGTCAAGGTCGTTCTGAAAAAATGCCTTGCCGTTTACAAACGCCGAATAAAGCAACTTTTCGGTCGCCGTAATTTTAAGCGTCGCCGTCAACGTTTTCGTGTTGTAATTTACGCCGCTAAGCTCGCACCTAACTGTATATTCACCGGGCTCCGAAACACCGTCGCACTCGGTATCGTTATAATAGTAAGTTGCGGTTACGCCGCTCGGAACGTTGCCGACTATGTAAATCGAATGAACTCTCGTATCGTATTCGACGGCAGAGTCCGCGAACGTAATATTCGCATTTATATCTATTTTATTGATTTTAAGCGTGGCGGAGAGAGTCTTGTTTACATAGTTATCACAGCTAAGCACGGCTTTTGCCGAATACTCGCCCGCATTCGTAGCCGCATTGTTTTCGTAATCGACTTTCGCTCCGTCTGGAAGCGTTCCCGAAACGACAATGCTATGCTCGCTTCCGTCGTAGTCGACCGTTTTGCTCTCAAACGCGATTCCCGTAAATTCTTTAAGCGGAGGCGTAGGAGTCGGGGTTTCGTTTCCGTCGCCCGAAGACGGCGGCGGCGCGGGGTCTGCGTTTTCTTCCGGCGTACAGGCAAATAAGCAAAAACCTACGCACAGCGCGAGCAACGCGCACAAAACGACGCGCAAAAGTTTACTTGATTTTTTCATAACGTTTTATATCTCCTTACTTTGAATTTCCACATATCAATCAAGCGGTCAATCGTCCGCATCTATGCCCCTGCACACTCTTATAAGACACGGCACAAACGTAAACGGCGACATTAAAAACGCAACGACTATGAAAAACAGTGCGCTGATAATAAATATCAGAAATTTCAGTAACGCGAACAGAATTTTCATTCCTATAAGGAAAATGCAGCCGTCTATATCGAGAGTGAAAATAACGCCCGGCATACCGACTATTTTACCGCCCGTTAAGCACACGCTTCGCACCGCGCCGCCCCAGACGAGCTGAGACGCAAACGTAAAGCCGAAAACAATCATAACGATTCCGCCCAACACCGTATCGCCCGTTGTGCCGTTCGTTTGCGAATCAGACGGCGTGCTGAGAGCTATTATAAGCAAAACAAGGAACACCGCCGCCACAACGCCGCCGACTATAAAACCCACGTTGCGCTTTTTACGAAAACTTGCTCTGTGAAAAGTCTGCTCGGCTTCTTTCTTCCTGCGCTCTTCTTCTTTGCTCTTTTCGATTTCCTTGCGCTTGCGGATTTCCGTTTGCCGTATACGCTCCGCGCAGTCCTTACATATAATAGCGGGCGATGTCGTCGCTTCGTCGCCGCTGTTTACCACCTTGCCGCACTTAGTGCAAACGCCGAGCATATCGCCCGCAGGCGAATCGCTTTCCTGTCCGTAAACGTTTTCGTCGAAATCGTCTTCGAAGTAGCCGAGCGGAACGCCGAACAGCTTAGCCATTTTCGACATCGTCGCAAAGTCGGGTTGCGACTCGTCCCGCTCCCATTTCGAAACGGCTTGATACGTAACGTTAAGTGCGTTTCCGAGCTCCGCTTGCGTCATTCCGCGAGCTTTTCTCAGAGCCGCGATTTTCTCACCGTATTCCATATATTGTAAAATTCTCCTTTCCTTTTCTTTACGAAAATTATATCACGCTTTGACAAAAAAAGAAAAGACATTAAACTAAACGGTTGGTTGAAATTGCTTTACGTTTAGTTGAATTTGCAAAAAATCGCGCGTTTTCAATAGAATTCTATCACAAATTACGCAAAAATGCAACTCTTTTGAGCATTAAGTGTCAATAGAGTTGTAATTTTTCAACCGTCGGTTGATATAATAGAATTATGACGACGGGCGAAGCTGTTGCGAAAAGAATAGATTATTATCTCTGCAAAAACGGGATAAGTTTGTACAAGTTGGCAAAAGACGCGGGCTTGCCGCTTTCGACTTTGCAGAATCTGTACCGCGGACACACGAAAAGTCCGACAGTCGCCGTAATCTTTAAGATTACCGACGCTCTCGGAGTTACAATAGAAGACTTCTTTTCATCGCCCCTTTTCGATAAAGACAATCTCGAACTCGAATAGCGAGCAGTGCGGATAAAATATTTATTCAAAATTGAAAAACCCCGAATTTACTTCGGGGTTTTGTACTTCCCATACCTAAGGCGGCGGAGAGTGGTACGGATTTTCGCATACCCAAAAACTAAGGCGGTACGGGTGCGTGCAGAGAGCGGTGCGGATAAAATATTTATTCAAAATTGAAAAACCCCGAATTTACTTCGGGGTTTT
>WSNJ01000003.1:0-42350 GCA_013316045.1 Clostridia bacterium | reverse complement strand
TTCCCGACTCAGAGTTCGCCCAAGTCGGGACAGGCAAGCGCAAGCGTAAGCGCAGTCGCGCAGACCCGACTTGCGTTTGGGCGAAAAGCGAGCGGCGCGAGCGTTAAATGACCATTTTCCCCTGGTCCTCATCAATAACCCTCATAATATTGATTTGCCGTCCGTCGTGAGCGTCTACGTAGATAAAGTAATCGAGCCCTTTATACTCGGCGGCTAATTCGTAGCACAGAAGCTCGCTTTGACCGTCGGGAATGAGCGCAAGGCGCACTCCGCTGACGGTAAGATAATCGGGAAGAACCGATTTTGCGGCTTTTTCGTTCATAGTGGGTTTTAAGTCGCGGGCGCAATTATTCATACAGTAGCCCGTTGTTTCCAAACCGCACGGCGAACCGTCGTCGAGCGCGATTTTTACTTTCACAAGGTCGGTATAGTACGTAATGCCGTCCTTGACGGGAGCCATATTAACGACTGCAACGCCGCCGATAACGTTATACCACACGGGTGAAACGTCAAACCCGAGCGAGCGAGTAAATTCTTCCGCCGCCGCCTTTGCGCCGTCTTCCGTAAGAACAACGTCGGTAACGTCGCGGCTCAAAGATATGTTAAGGAACTTTCCGCCGCGCTTTGTAACCGAGCAATAAATATCGCCGACGGAAGAAGTCGCCATAAGTTCGAACGCCGCGCCTTCGCCGCTTTTTTCGCCTATTTTCGTAACTTCCGTAATTTCAAACGGCAGTTCGCGCACCTTTGCGCAAGCCTGCTCAACGCCGATTTCTTCGAGATTTTCAAGCGCCTTATAGCATCTGTTTGATACGCCGTCGGAGAACGGACCGTCGTAAATAAGTTCGGGGTACTCGACCGAGCTGTAATCTTTTTCGTCGCCGTCCGTACCGCCGCTTTCCGCTCTGTTGCGGTTTGCTTTGTCCCACTTTTCCAGAGAGTCCGAAACGCTCAGCCCGCCGTTCTGCATATCCGCCGTTTCCGAAGTTACCTGATTGTTTATCGTCCGCGCCGTAATATACATATCTTCCAATCTTTCGCGGTAAGCCGAATCGTCCTTGTTATACGCAAGCGCGCGGTTATAGCTTAAACAAAAATCGGCTACCTGATTAAAGAACTTTTCCGCGTCAGACGAATTCACCCTGTAAAGCGGCAAGCGCGTTACGGCGTCGAGAGCCGCTTGCGAATGCTTGTACGTTTCGAGCGTGAGCGCGCTGCTCTGCTCGCGTGAGTACGCGACGAGCAACTTCGACAGATTGAGTTCGAGATTGTTCGTAGCGTCCGTAAGCTCGTAGAACGTTCTCTCGTACATATTTTCAAGGCGCGTTCTCTGCTTCTTGTTTTCGATTTCGAGCGACACTATCCACCCGATAAGAGCCGCTACGAATATTGCCGCAATTACGCAAAGCGCAATCGTCTTGCGCCTGCTGCGACGCTTTATTTCTTCTATGTTTTCGGTTTTAACGGTATCTTTCATATCTTTTTCCCCATTGTATAATTATTGTTTTTATGAGCGGTGCTCTTAAATGCCGGTACTGCGGCGGCGGAGACGGGTTGCGGATTTTCGCAACAGTTGACACGCGAGCGAATGAGTGTATTTTAACATACTCGATTGAGCTTGCGTGGCAAACGTAGCGGAAAGGCGCGCCAGTATACGCCGCCGCTAAGCGCGTGCAAAACTGTGGCGACCGATAGTCAATTCCACTTTTAACGACCAAATCCATTTGCTTGTGGCGGTTGCGGGATTGTAGTAGTATAAACAGCCGTTCGTAGGGTCCCAGCCGTTTAAGGCGTCGCGGGCGGCTTTATACGCTTGGTCGTTCGGAGTTAAGTTGATTTGCCCGTCGTTTACGGCGGTAAATGCCCACGGTTGATATATAACGCCCGAAATCGTGTTCGGGAACTTCGGCGAACGCACGCGGTTGAGAACGACTGCGGCTACCGCAACCTGTCCCGTGTACGGTTCTCCGCGCGCTTCGGCGTAAACGCACTTAGCCAAAAGATTGACGTCCGTACTGTTCGAGTTTGACGTACTGCCGCCCGAGCTCAGCGTTATTCCGAGCGCTTTTTCGGTCTTTGCTCCGACAATGCCGTCCTGAACAAGACCCTTCGCTCTCTGAAAACTCTTTACGGCGGCAAGCGTCTTGGGTCCCCAAATACCGTCGACCTTGCCCTTGTAGTAGCCAAGGTCAAGAAGCCGTTGCTGAACTATGCGGTTGTTCTCCGCGGTATCGCCTTTTACGATATTCTTGGCGCTCGCTACGGTAATGCCCGCCGTAAGCATAACGCCGACGCAAAGAATAAACGCGGTTACAATCAAAATAATTTTTTTCTTCTTCATTTGTTTTCTTTCCCCTTTTACTTAAAATACTTTTCAAACAGTTCGGCGATATACGATTTGTATTCCACCCGCCCGCTTCCCTTTGCTTCAAGATAGCACAGCGGCGGATAGATTACACACCACCAATTATCGCCTTTGCCCGACCCGAGTTCTATTATAAGCGCGTCGTAGTAACCGCTTTCCACGACTACGTTTTCGTAGCTTCGCGTCGGAAAAAACTCGTTATTGAGCCGAACGTTGCTTTTGTAAGAAAAACCGTTTTCTTCTAAAACTCCGTCCGAAATCTCTTTGAGTTTTTTAAGTTTCGTTTCGAGCAGTTTATAAGCCGTTTCAAAATCGTTTACGCCGTCAAGCTCGCTTTCAAGATACTCCGATACCTTGTCGCGCACTTTAAGTTTTACCGCCTGCGCCTTTTCTTCGTTGCTGTCGGCGCGTATATGAATACGAATCAGCTTAGGCTCGTCCTTTGTAGTATTGCCTACGCAACCGCAAAATATAGACGCAAACGTAAAAATAATCGTTATTAAAGCAATAATTTTTTTCTTTTTCATAAAAAATCTCCGTACCGATAAGTTCAGGTACGGAGATTATGGACGATTATATAAAATATATACTCTTAATTAAAAAAATCGAATGCCTTCTTTAAGAGTTACGTGCGGAGCGGCGGTAAAGCCCTGCGCTCTCATTTTGCCTGCCGCGCGGAAAGCCCCGTCGTAATCGTCGAAAAAGCCTATGCACGCCGAGCCGCTCCCCGACATTATGCTCCGTTTTGCTCCGAGCGCGTCGAGAGCGGATAGAGTAGTCAGAATTTCGGGATTCAGTTTGCAGGACGCTTCCGTCAAAGCGTTGTCCGTAAGCGCGATAACGGTTTCGACGTCGCCGCATTTAAGGGCTTCGACAAGCATAGCATTATCCGAGCAAACGCTCATTCCGTCGGGATGAAGCGCGTCGAACTCCTTGTAAGCGCTCGCCGTAAGAACTCCGCTCTGCCCTTTCGCCACAACGAAATTAAGCTCGGTAGTAGATTCAAACGACATTACTTTCGCGCCCAAATCGAATAAACGCGCAAAACCGCCGTACAGCATAAACGGAACGTCCGACCCTACTTTCAGCGCCGTGCGGTACTCGTTGTAATTACACCTGCCCAAACCGTAAAGATAGTCGATTGCGCGTATAACGCCCGCCGCGTCTGCGGAAGAACCGCCCAAACCCGACGCCACGGGTATGTTTTTTTCCACGAATATATCGAGTCCGCCGACTTCGCCGAAAGCGCCGCGCATAACGTTAACGGCACGGGTAACCGAATTATCCGCGCCGAACACGTTCCCGCAAGAGAACTTTATATTTATATCGTCGTCCCGTCGCTTGGCTACGGTGATAACGTCTGCAATGTCAGTAGACGCCACCACCGAATCCAAGGAGTGCATCTTCTCGTACAAACCTAAGACGTTAAGGGACAAATTGACCTTTGCGGCAATCTTTACACTTATCTTCTGTCTATCCATTGGTTAATTATATCACAGCAAGCAGTTTAAGTAAAGCAATTACTTCAAATTCCTGTAAGCGATTACTCTTTCGCCGCCGCACAGCGGTAAAGAGAGCGACGGATTTTGCGTGAGAACGAGTTCGGGCGTAGTTCCGAGCGATTTTGCGACGTCCCAGAGAGTTTCGCCGCCGCGCGCTATATGAATACTGAACGCGCTCGTGGGCAGCGCTCTTTCTTCGCCGAGTTTGAGTTCGGTAATAACGTATTCGGTGTCGACGGAAGTTGCGAGCGTTTCTATTTCTATCTCGGCTTTTATGTCGATTTCGTTGCCGCGGCGGATTTTAGCCACTACCGAGGTTATCGTGCCGTTCGCCGTAATCTCGTCGCCTTCTCCGACCTTTGCCGTCGTGGAGAACGAGAACGGAAGTTCTACCGCAACCGAGCTGTTCGTATCGGCTTCCGCGCTGTAATATATAACGTTGCACGACGCAACGCCCTCGAACGTGATTTTTCCGTCCGACGCAGTGGCGTTGGCTACGTTGAGTTTCGACCCCGTAACGGCGAGAACATTGTCGGCTATCGGCATATTTATGTCGAGAGTTACCGAGCCGTCCACCCTGTCGGAAAAAGTCTGGAAAAGTCTGTTGCGGTAAACGGCAAACGACTCGCCCGCGGTAAGCAGTTCGTTCTGAACGCTGAACGCGTCTACGATTGCGTTTACGGATTCGTCGGCAAACGCCTGAACGCTTACCGAAACGCCGTAATCGAACGTTATCGCGGATTGCTCGCCGCTCGTTTCGAGAACGGCTTTATACGTCGTAAGCGAAGCTCTGCCGATAGCGAAATTGTCGTCGCGGACTCCCGAACAGGAAATTTCCTGCATAAAGCCCGTCGTCTGACGGTAACTCATAATAAGTCCGTCGTCGCCTTCGCAACACAGGTCGCATATTATTTTTCCGTCCACCACAACGCTGTCAAGTCCGGCGCGGACGGAAGAAAGAATTATTCTCGGCTCTGCGAGCAGAATGTCTTTGCACTTTACGTCGGTCATACTGTCCGAAACCGCAAAGCTGTCGGTACCGTCGCACACAAGCCGCGTGTATTCGATTTTGTCGTCGTGCGTGTAAATGTTCTCTCCGCCGCCCGTAAGCAGATTAACGCCGTTACCCATAACAGCGTCGAGATTTACTTCCACAACGCAAGCGAGCTTGATTTCGCGCTCGTCCACGCCCACTACGTCGGTGTCGAGTATGCTCGCGCTTATAACGGGACGTATTCCCGCAACGATTTGCTCGCAACTCAGTTTATCCGTAAAATCGGCGTTGTAGTCCATACTGTGATTGCCGCCTTCGGAATCGGCAAACACCACCTTAAAACACACTCTGCCGTTGTAGCGCGCTTCGCCCGCAAACACTTCGCTCGGCGACACGGTGCAATCCGTCGCAATCGACAGCACCCGCGCAATCGTCGCCCCCGACGACGGCAAAAGTTTTGCCTCGACCACCGCCTGCGACGAGCAAAGTCGTCTTAAACTTTCAGGCTTGGTCATTTCAAATACAGGTTCAAAAGCCATAAGAGCCTCCTAAAAAATAATTTGTCCCTTCCCTGCACGGGTTGTCTGCCCGCAACACTATATTGTATAGCGGACGTGCCCCGAATATGACAATTATTTTTCAGGATTTTTTTATAAGATTTATTTTCCGATAAATACTTCGTTTCGCTCCGCAGCATTCGCTTTGCTCGACTAAGGACCGAGACGACGGCGAGTATTTCGACTAAGCGACTTCCCTTGTTTGTCATTTCGAGCGTAGCCGAGAAATCTTTTCAAATAAAACTCTCCTTTCTTATAGATTTCTCCACTCCGTTCGCTACCGCTCACTTCGGTCGAAATGACACCACAGGGCTTTGCGTTCTCTTGTCCTTAGCCGAGCCACGAGCCAACGGCGAGTATTTCGACTAAGCGACAAAGTCGCGCACGGAGAAATCTTTTCTTTCTTATAGATTTCTCGACTGCGTGCCTTGCGGCACTCCGCTCGAAATGACATAAAAGCTTATAGCTCGACTGCGGAGAGCGGTGCGCAGGCGGGCAACAGGCGGCAGGTCGGCGACGGGAGTTTATTTCCCGATAAATGACCGAGCCGACCTTGCCGCTCGTAGCTCGCATCCGTGCCGTTATACGCAGTCGAGCCGCTATACGCAGTCGAGCTTAATATCCCCGCACACCACGTCCGAATACGAACACGACAGCTTATTCACGTTTTTATCCCCGTGAATTTTAAGCGTGAACACGGACGGGTAAACTTCTTCTATACTGCCGTCGTAGCGGACAATACGCTTTCTGCCCTTATTCACGCTTATTTTAAGCGCACGCCCTTTCAGCGACCCTATATAACTTTTTACTTCGTCTATGCTCATCGAACTTTTTCTCATAAAAAATACTCCTTAGGATTTAATTATAACCCTAAGGAGCCGTTTCGATACTTGCGTGCTTTTTATAAATTATTCTTCGTCGTCAACGTTCTCTTCGTCGTCATCGTCGTCTTCTTCGTCGCCGCCCAAAAAGTCTTCTTCGTCTACTTCGTAGTTGTAGTCGTCGGGTTCTTTATAAGAATCCGCAAACTCGTTTTCTTCTTCTTCCTCGCTCATATCATCTTCGTCGGAAAGAACCATTCCGTCAAGGTCGTCAACGTCGTCGTCAATATCGTCGTCGGTTTCGGAATCGTAGTCCCAATCGTCGTTCTTATGCTCGGATTTTTCGTCGCGCTCTTTCTGGCACAAAAAACAAATCTCTTCGTCTTCGCCTATATAATTTACGTGGCAAATGGGACAGAGCTTTTCAACTCCTATTTCTTCTTCGTCGGGAAGCAGTATATCTTTGTCGATAAGTCCCATTTCGGCTTTACAAACCGTACAGAGTTTATCTTTCTTGTTTATATAGTTAAGCTCGCATCTGGGACAAAGAATATATACGGGTTGTTTTTCTTCTTTTTTCACGTTTTCCGTTCTCCGTTGGTTTATACTTTAATTTCGGAAATATTATATTCATTTATGCGCGTTTTGTAAACTGTTTTAATGCAATTTTTCAAAAAATACGTTAAAATTTTCGTAAAAACGGAAAACCGCCGCCCAAACGGCTCGGGCGACGGTTTTTCCTATGAATCCGCTGTATAATCAAAGGATTTTCTTTACCTTATATGAGCGGAATTATTTCTTGCTTTTGGGACCTGCGTTTACGATTTCCGCGGGCATATGGTCGTATTTTTTGAAGTTCTCCTCGAATGCCGCGATAAGGCGGTTTGCAAGTCTGTCGTACTCTTTCTTATCCGCCCAGGTGTTGATGGGGTTAAGAATTTCGCTGTCTACGTCGGGGCAGGTTTTGGGAATATCGAGCCCGAAATAAGCGTCCTTTTCGTACTTAGCCTTAGCAAGTTCTCCGTTGAGAGCAGCCGTAACGATAGCGCGCGTAGCTTTAAGGCTCATACGCTTGCCGACTCCGTACTGTCCGCCCGACCAACCCGTGTTGATAAGGTAAACGTCCGAACCGAACTTTTCAATCTTTTCTCCGAGCATTTCCGCGTAGATGCTCGATTTAAGCGGAAGGAACGGTGAACCGAAGCAAGTCGAGAAAGTCGATACCGGGTCGGTAATTCCGCGTTCCGTACCCGCAACTTTCGAGGTATAACCCGAAACGAAATAGTACATTGCCTGTTCTTTCGTGAGCTTGGCAACGGGCGGTAAAACGCCGTTTGCGTCGGCGGTAAGGAAAATAACGGTCTTGGGATGTCCGCCTACTCCGGGAATAACCGCGTTGTCGATAAAATGAACGGGATAAGCTACGCGCGTATTTTCGGTAAGCGAGTTGTCGGAATAGTCGGGCGCGCCCGTTTCGGTGTCTACCACAACGTTCTCGACTACCGCGCCGTGGCGGATAGCTCTGTAAATGTCGGGTTCTTTTTCTTCGGTAAGGTCTATACACTTAGCGTAGCATCCGCCTTCGATATTGAAAATACCGTCGTCGGACCAACCGTGCTCGTCGTCGCCGATAAGACCGCGGTTCGGGTCTGCCGAAAGCGTGGTTTTACCCGTTCCGGAAAGTCCGAAGAAGAGCGCGGTGTCGCCGCTTCCGTCGAGAGCCATATTAGCCGAGCAGTGCATTCCGAGAACGCCTTTCTTCGGCAAAACGTAGTTCATAACCGAGAATACGGACTTCTTCATTTCGCCGCTGTACTTGGAGCCTGCGATAAGAACCATTTTCTTACCGAAGTTTACCAAAATTGCGGCTTCGGAATTTATGCCTTCTTTTGCGGCGTCGAGTTTAAGTCCGGGCGCGCAAATGATAGTAAAGTCTTCCGAGAATTTTGCAAGCTCGTCTTTCGTGGGACGGATAAGCATATCGTGCATAAAAAGGTTCTGCGAAGCGTATTCGTTGATAACTCTTATATTGAGTCTGTACTTCTCGTCCGCGCCCGCAAATCCGTCGAACACGTATACGTCTTTACCCGAAAGGTACTTCGTTATCTTCTTGTAAACAGACGCGAATTGTTCTTCCGTCAGCTTTTTGTTCTCTTTGCCCCAGTTGATGTCGTTGCAAGAAGAACTTTCGTATACCGTAAATTTGTCGTTGGGGCTTCTGCCCGTGTACGCGCCCGTGTTAACAAGCAACGCGCCCTTATCCATAAGGCGGCAATCTTCGGTTTTAAGCGCCATTTCCGTGAGAACCGCAGGGGAAAGATTGCGGTAAACGTTCTTGGGCTTAACGATGTCGTACTTTTCGATTCCGTAAGTGTTCATTATGTATTCTTACTCCTTAAAAAATTTCTGTTTCTTTCGGTTTTTTGTTTCGGTTTCAATCGGCGGACGCCGTTTTCGGTTTTTCACGAAAAAAAGCAAACACCCAATCTCCACCAATACAATTATAGTACAAAAATACAAATTCCGCAAGCGTTTTTATGTGCTGACGGCATATTTGTTGTAAATAAGAGCGAATAAAAAAGCCCCCGCAAGCGCGAGAACCTTTTTATATAACCGAATATGTTCGGCATAATTACCTTACTTAAAATAATTCACGCCGCTTTCAAACACTTTCATATCGCTCGGCATATCTATATTTTTCATAATATTTTCGCCGATACGCTCGGAATGCCCCATTTTGCCATAAATTCTGCCGTCCGCGCTCGTTATGCCCTCTATCGCCATAACCGAACCGTTAGGATTGTAAGGGCTTTGCATAGTAGCGTTTCCGCTCAGGTCAACGTACTGAGTAGCGACCTGCCCGTTTGCGATAAGTTTTTTCACGTCGTCGTCGCTTGCCACGAACTTACCCTCGCCGTGCGAAACCGCCACGGCGTAAACGTCGCCGACTTTAACGCCCGAAAGCCACGGCGAAAGATTGCTTGCTACGCGCACGTAGCTGACGGTGGAAACGTGGCGCGAAATGTTGTTGAACGTAAGCGTAGGCGAAGTGCTTTTAAGCTCGCCTATCTTTCCGCCGGGCAACAGTCCGAGCTTGATAAGAGCCTGAAATCCGTTGCAGATACCCAACCCCAATCCGTCGCGCGCGTAAAGCAAATCGTTAACCGCGTCGGCGAGCTTTTTGTTTCTGAACGTAGTGGCGATAAACTTACCCGAGCCGTCGGGTTCGTCGCCGCCCGAAAAGCCGCCGGGGAACGCTATAATATTGCAGGTTTTTATGATTTTGCTCATAGCGTCGACCGTTTCGGCAATATCTTTCGCGCTACGGTTTTTGACCACGAAAATTTCGGGTTCCGCGCCGGCGAGAATAAAGCGTTTCGCTGTGTCGTATTCGCAGTTGGTACCCGGGAAAGCGGGAATAAACACGCGCGGTTTTGCAACCTTATTTTTAGTAACTATAATATTTTTCGCCGAATACGAAATATTTTCGGCGCCGCCCGTAGCGCCCGCAGTGGTCGGATATACGCTTTCAAACGTACCCGTAAACGCCGCCGTTGCCGCGTCGGTTTTCAGAATATCGCCGTTCCCGAAGTCGAACTGCCCGTCGTCGGTAACTTCGCCCAAAAGCTCCAAGCCGTAGCCGATAAAGTCGTCGGCGTTGTCGGTCGAAATCAGAATATCGCCCAAAAGCGGCAAGAAAAGGTCTTTCGCATTTTTCTCAAACTTAAAGCCGAGTCCGTTGCCGAGCGCGGATTTTGCGACAGCCGCCGCCGCGCCGCCCTTTTCCACGACGGTTGAAAAACTTATTCTCCTGCGTTTCAATTCGCCCGTGTAAAGGTTAAGGAAGTCGATAAGTTCCTTGAAATCGGGCAGACCCGCCGCGTCGCGCTTCAAGCGGTAACGGTAAATCTTCTGTCCCGCCGTTTTAAGCACGTTGTCCGTAATATCGCACGCGTTGGCAATACCGAGCGCAAACGAAATGAGCGTAGGCGGAACGTCGTACTTTTCAAAAGAACCGCTCATAGAATCTTTGCCGCCGATTGCGCCGAGCGCCAGATTAAGCTGTGCGTGAAGCGCGCCGAGCAATGCGCTCAACGGCTTGCCCCAACGCTCTTTTTCGTCCCTGAGCCGCTCGAAAAATTCCTGAAACGTAAGGCGGACCGTGCTGAGCGGCGCGCCCGTAAGACACGTTTTGATAACCGAAAGCAAAACGGAATAAACGGCGCCCGTAAACGGAGATTCGCTCATAAGCTGAGGGTCGCAACCCCACGAGCTTACGGTGCAGGTATCTGTAACGCCTTTTTGGACGGGCAATTTAGCCGCCATAGAGATAGCGGGCGTAAGCTGATATTTTCCGCCGAACGGCATAAGAACCGTATTCGCGCCTATCGTGGAATCGAATATCTCGGAAAGTCCTTTCTGACTTGCGGTATTGTAATCGCCGAGCAAACGACCGAGCTTTTCCGCATTCGTCTTTGCGCCTTTCGCCGCGGGCGCGGGAGCCGAGAAAAATTTAACGGCTTTTTCTTTTATAAGCGCTTCCGCCGATTGGCGCACGCCGTTGCTGTCCAAAAATTTACGCGACAAATCGACTATAAGGTTGCCGCCCAGATACATTCTCATCCGTCCGCGGTCGGTAACCGTCGCCACTTCCGTCGCGTCGAGATTTTCTTCGTCGCAAAGCGCTTTCATTTTCTCCGCGTCGCTCTTTGCGATAACTACCGCCATTCGCTCCTGAGATTCGGAAATGGCAAGTTCGGTAGCCGAAAGCCCTTGATATTTTTTAGGCACCGCGTCGAGATTTATATCGAGTCCGTCCGACAGCTCGCCTATCGCCACGCAAACGCCGCCCGCGCCGAAATCGTTGCATTTTTTAATAAGACGCGTAACTTCGGGGTTGCGGAAAAGACGCTGAATTTTGCGCTCCGTGAGCGGGTTGCCTTTCTGAACTTCCGCGCCGCACTCCGATACCGAATCCACCGTATGCGCTTTCGACGAACCCGTAGCTCCGCCGCAACCGTCTCGCCCCGTAGCTCCGCCTATAAGCATAACGACGTCGCCCGCGAGCGGCTTGCTTCTGACTACGTTCGAAGCGGGAGCCGCGCCGACCACAAAGCCCGTTTCGAGCCGTTTTGCAACGAAGCCCTCGTGATACATTTCGTTAACTATGCCCGTGGCAAGCCCTATCTGATTGCCGTAGGACGAGAAGCCCGACGCCGCCGTTTTGGAAATTACGCGTTGCGGGAGTTTGCCTTTAAGCGTCTTGTTGAAAGGCGCGTTTATATCCGCCGCGCCCGTAATGCGCATTGCCTGATAAACGTAAACTCTGCCCGAAAGCGGGTCGCGGATAGCCCCGCCCAAGCACGTAGCCGCGCCGCCGAACGGTTCTATTTCGGTCGGGTGGTTGTGAGTTTCGTTCTTGAACATAACGAGCCATTCTTCTTCCGCGCCGTCGACAACCGCGGTAACCTTAACCGAACAGGCGTTGATTTCGTCCGATTCGTCCAAGTTGTCGAGAAGTCCGCGGCTTTTAAGCTCGCGCGCGCCCATAGTCGCAATGTCCATAAGGTTAGGATACTTGTCCGCCCTGCCCTTGTGGTGCTTGTTGAAAAGGCGCAGATAGTTTTCGTAAGTTTCCTTTATCTGCGGAATATCCGATTTGATATCGACCTTTTCGAGCGTCGTCATAAACGTAGTATGACGGCAATGGTCCGACCAATAAGTGTCGATAACTTTAAGCTCCGTAACCGTGGGGTTGCGGTATTCCGCCTTAAAGTGCGCCTGCACGAACATAAGGTCTTGAAGCGTCATAGCAAAGCCGAAGCCCGCGTGATATTCCCTTAGCTCGTCTTCGCTCATATCCGTAAAATTTTCCACCATTCGCACGGGTTCGGGGTCGCTTACGGGCATAGAAAGCGTCGTAGGCATATCCATCGAGCACTCGCGCGATTCCACGGGATTTATAAAGTAACGCTTAATCTTTTCGAATTCTTCTTCGTCCGCGCCCTTTACCGCATAAACGGTAGCGCATCTTATCAGCGGACGCGCCGCCTTTGTAAGAAGCTGAACGCATTGCGCCGCGCTGTCGGCGCGCTGGTCGTACTGCCCCGGCAAATATTCCGTTCCGAATACCCTGTAACCGTCGCCTACAAGCAGGCTCTCGCTTTCGGTTACGTCGTCTACGGGCGGTTCGGAAAATACGCCGTTAACGGCTTTCTTCCAATGCTTGTCTTCGATTCCGTCCACGTCGTAGCGCAAAATATATCTCAGGTCTTGCAAAGCAATTCCGAGTACGTTCTTAACGTCGCTTTTAAGGCTCGCCGCCTGACTGCGGTAGTTCTCTTTCTTTTCTACGAATAATCTTTTAATCATAACAATCCTGCATTTGTTTTTTTATCGGATAAAGTCGTCATAACTTGCAAATATCGGTGCGATAGTGCATTTTTTCGAATTTTACTTTTTCTATATTCTTATAAGCCTTTTCGCGCGCCGCCGCCAAATCTTTGCCGAGCGCCGTAACGCCTATAACTCTGCCGCCGTTTGTAACGAGCTTGCCGTCCTTTACGGCAGTCCCCGCGTGGAACAGCACAACGCCGTCGTCGAGCGCGCCTACCGAGATTTCCTTACCTTTTTCGTACTTCTCGGGATAACCGCCGCTCGCCGCTATAACGCACACGCAAGCGTCGCTGCGGTAGCGCAAATCCACTTTGTCGAGAGTTCCGTCTATTACGGCTTCGAACACGTCGAAAAGGTCGTTTTCCATTCGCGGCAGAATAACCTGAGTTTCGGGGTCGCCGAAGCGCGCATTGTATTCGAGTACTTTTATATCGTTTCCGCTTATCATAAGTCCGAAGTAAATAACGCCCTTGAACGTGCGACCTTCGCGCTCCATAGCGCGGATAGTCGGAATAAAAATTTCCTTATATGCCTTATCCTGCATTTCACGCGTATATTTAAGCGACGGGCTGTACGTCCCCATTCCGCCCGTATTAAGCCCCTTGTCGCCGTCGAGCGCGCGCTTGTGGTCCTGACTCGACGCCATAGGAAGCACGGTCTTGCCGTCGGTAAACGCAAGCACCGACACTTCGAACCCGCTAAGAAATTCTTCGATAACGACTTCGTTGCCCGCCTTGCCGAACGCGCCGTCGAGCATAATGTTTTTAAGCCCCTTTTCGGCTTCTTCGCGCGTGTTGCATATAAGCACTCCCTTGCCGAGCGCAAGCCCGTCCGCCTTGATAACGGTCGGGAGCGGACATTCTTTTACGTACCGCGCCGCTTCCGAATAATCCGAAAAAGTCCTGTACGCCGCCGTCGGAATGCCGTACTTCTGCATAAGGTTTTTCGAGAATACCTTGCTCGCTTCTATCTCGGCGGCATTCGCACGCGGTCCGAAAGCACGGAAACCGTTTTCTTCGAGCCTGTCCACAAGCCCCAAAGCAAGCGGGTCGTCGGGCGCAACCATTGTAAGATAAATATCCTTATGCGCGCGCACAAACTCCAAAATCTTATCTATATCGGTCGCCGCAATATCTCCGCGGCACTCCGCAATTTCGGCTATTCCCGCATTGCCGGGAATGCAATAAATCTTTCCTACCTTGGGCGAAAGCGACAACTTCCACACAATCGCGTGTTCGCGTCCGCCGCCGCCTATTACCAAAATGTTGTGTTTTTTCAATTTATTACTCACTTATTAAATAGTTTATTTTTATGGATAATTTCGAAAGATTTCTCCACGCGCGACTTCGTCGCTTGGTCGAAATGACAGCCTACGGCTGTACTCGCATTGCTCGTGGCGTGCGCTTCGCTTGGCTAAGGGCGTTCGCGTCTACGATGTCGGCTGAGTACAGTACCGTGAGCAAGGCGGCGGAGAGCGGAGACGGTTTTATATTGCCAAGGCGGTGTATCCCCCCCCCAAGGCGGCGGAAAACGGTGTATCTCTCTCGCCCAAGGCGGTTAAAATGTGTGTAGAGACGGGCAACAGTCGGTTTGCCGTTTATCCCCCCCCACAAGGCGGCGGAGAGTGGTGCGGATTTTCGCAACAGTTGCCGCGCAAACGAGCGAGTGTACTTTGGCGTACTCGACCGAGTTTGCGCGGCAAGCGTAGCGGAAAGACGTGCCGCTATACGCCGCCGTAGCCGCCTTAGTGTTTGAAGTGGCGCATACCGACGAATACCATCGCCACTCCCATTTCGTCGCAAAGGTCAATACTGTCTTGGTCTCTTATGCTGCCGCCGGGCTGAATAATTGCCGTTATGCCTGCTTTTGCCGCGGCTTCGGCGCAATCCGAGAACGGGAAAAACGCGTCGGACGCAAGAACCGCGCCTTTAACCCTGTCGCCCGCGTGCTCTATCGCCTGATTGGTCGCCCAGATTCTGTTCGTCTGACCGCCGCCCACGCCGATTGCCGAAAAGTCTTTCGCCAAAGCTATGCCGTTGGACTTAGTGTGCTTTACAACTCTGTACGCGAATTTAAGCTGTTCGAGCTGTTCTTTCGTGGGCTTTTTCTTTGTAACGACTTTAATTTCTTTCTCGTCGAAAAGTTCGGCGTCCTTATCCTGAACGAGCATTCCGCCGTAAACTTTCTTCATATCGAGAACGCCGTGCATATCCTGTTTTTTATCGAGCCCCGCGAGCTTCAACACGCGCAAATTCGGCTTTTTCTTCAAAATCTCTACCGCGTCGTCGTCGAAGTCGGGCGCGATAACGATTTCCAAAAAGATTTTAACGAGTTCTTCCGCGGTTTTGGCGTCTACTTTGCGGTTGAACGCGACTATTCCGCCGAAAATCGAAACGGGGTCGCACTCGTAGGCTTTCTTATACGCTTCGAACGCGTCTTTGCCCAAAGCCACGCCGCACGGGTTCGAGTGCTTTACGGCAACGCACGCGGTCGTTTCGAATTCTTTGAGCAAATCGAGCGCGCCGCCCGCGTCGTTGATGTTGTTGTAGGACAATTCTTTTCCGTTAAGCTGAACAGCCGCCGAAAGCGAGCAAGCCTTGGGTATTGCGTCCTGATAGAAAGCCGCGTTCTGATGCGGGTTTTCGCCGTAACGCAAGCCCTGCTTTTTCTCGTAAGCGAACGTAATTTTATCGGGGAATTCTATTCCCAAATCGCCGCGCAGATAATCGGCAATCATAGCGTCGTACACGGCCGTATGCTGGAAAACCTTGTACATAAGCAGTTTTCTGAACTCTATATCGACTTTGCCGGCTCCGAGCTTTTCAACGACCGTCTTATAGTCCGCAGGGTCAATCAGAACGAGAACGTCCTGATAGTTCTTCGCCGCGCTTCTGAGCATCGTAGGTCCGCCTATGTCGATGTTCTCCACCGCTTCGGGGAACTTAACGCCGTCTTTCATAATCGTCTGCTTAAACGGGTAAAGGTTTACGCATACGATGTCTATCGTATTTATTTCGAGCTTTTCGAGTTGAGCCATATGCTCGGGATTCGAGCGCATTGCCAGAAGTCCCGCGTGAACGTGCGGGTCGAGCGTCTTGACTCTGCCGTCCAAACACTCGGGAAAACCCGTAATATCGCTTATGCCTATATTCTTTACGCCGTTGTCGGACAGAACTTTCGCCGTGCCGCCCGTCGAAATGATTTCATAGCCCAAACCGACCAAATCTTTCGCAAATTCCACAACGCCCGTCTTGTCGCTTACCGAAATAAGCGCGCGCTTCTTCATTTCCATTTTTTATCTCCTATGAAAATTATCTTACTTGTCGTAAATTACTTTATCTTTCTCTACCCTGATTTTTCCCGCGCAAAGGTCGCGTATAACGCGAACGAACAGCTTATGCTCTATATTGTCGAGAATGCGCCGTTGCAAGCTCTCGGGCGTGTCGGCGGGCAAAACTTCGAGTTTTTCCTGAGCAATTATAAGCCCCGTATCTATTCCGCCGCGCCCGACGAAATGCACCGTCGCGCCGCTGTACTTGCACTTGTCCGCGATAACGGCTTTGTGAACGTTGAGCCCGAAGAACGACTTGCCGCCGTAAGCGGGCAACAGCGCGGGGTGAATATTCAATATTCTGTTGTCGTAAGCGGCTATAAGCGAATCCGTAAGAATACCCAAGTACCCCGCCAGGATTACGTAATCGGCGCGGTACTCGTCAAGCAGCGCAAGTATTTTATTATCGCGCTCTTCCCGACTTACGCCGTTTTTAAGCGAACAGACGAACGCGGGTATATTGTGCTTTTCGGCGCGCTTCAACGCAAACGCTTCTTCGTTAGACGAAATAACGACTACAACGGAGCCGTCGATTTCTCCACGCTCCGTCGCATCGATAATTGATTGCATATTCGTCCCGCCGCCCGAAACAAGCACGGCGAGCCTTTTTTTACCCGTATTATTCGACAAGAGTAACGCCCTCGCCGCTAACAGTTTTACCTATAACGCAAGCCTTTTCGCCGAGCGCTTCGGCGGCTTTAACTACGTCCGCGGCAATAGCGGAATCTACGCAGAGAACCATTCCTATGCCCATATTGAACGTGTTGTAAATCTTGCCGTTATCGAGCCCCGACAGCTCTTTCAAAAGTCCGAACACTGCGGGCAGCTCGTAAGAATTTATATTGATTTCCGCGCCTATACCTTTCGGGAAAATTCTCGGAATGTTCTCGATAAAGCCGCCGCCCGTTATGTGCGCTATACCCTTAATCTCGAATTTTTCTATAAGCGACAGAACGGTTTTAACGTAAATGCGCGTAGGAGTGAGAGCTTCCTGCAAAAGCGAATGCCCGAGCTTGGGATGAACCTTTTCGAGTTCCTTTTTGTTCTCTCCGAACAGCTTTCTCACAAGCGAAAACCCGTTTGAATGAATACCGCTGCTGCCAAGCCCTATAAGCGTATCGCCCGCTTTAATCGAGTTACCGTTTATAATCTTTTTCTTGTCGGCTATGCCTACGCAGAAGCCCGCAAGGTCGTATTCGCCTTCCGAGTAGAATCCGGGCATCTCTGCGGTTTCGCCGCCGATAAGCGCGCAACCCGACTGACGGCAACCTTCCGCCACGCCCGAAACCACGCGCTCCGCAACCGTCGGAAACAGCTTTCCGACCGCGAAATAGTCCAGAAACAAAAGCGGCTTTGCGCCCTGACAAACAACGTCGTTAACGCACATAGCAACGCAGTCTATGCCTATCGTGTCGTGCTTGTCCGCAATGAACGCGTATTTGAGTTTCGTGCCTACGCCGTCCGTTCCCGCAACGAGCACGGGCTCGCTCATTTTCTCGCCGGCAATCGAATAGAATCCGCCGAAACTGCCCAAATCGCCCAAAACGTTCTCGTTGAACGTAGACGCAGTGTGCTTTTTCATAAGCTCGACGGCTTTGTAGCCCGCGGTAACGTCGACTCCCGCATCTTTATAAGATATTGCCATTTTATATTCCTTGTTGTTTATGTTGTAACTTTCTCAATAGCCCGTATACGCCGCCGTTCAGTTCAGTCCCAAGCGGCGCATCATCTCCGCATACGCTTCTTCCACGCCGCCCATATCGCGGCGGAAGCGGTCTTTGTCGAGTTTTTCTTTCGTCGTACTGTCCCAGAAGCGGCAGGTGTCGGGACTTATTTCGTCCGCGAGTATTATCTTGCCGTCCGAAGTCTTACCGAACTCTATTTTGAAGTCGACAAGGTCAACGTTGAGTTTCTTGAAGTATTCGACCATTATCGCGTTGACTTTTTTAGCGTAAGAAGCAATCGTATTCAATTCTTCTTCGGTGCAAAGCCCCATAGCGAGCGCGTGCGAATCGTTTATCATAGGGTCGCCCAAATCGTCGTTTTTGTACGAATATTCCAGAACGGGACAAAGAAGTTTCGTCCCTTCGGGAATTCCGAGCCTTTTGCTCATAGAGCCTGCCGCAAGGTTACGGATAATTACTTCGAGCGGAACAATCTTAACCTTTTTAACGAACGTTTCGCGGTCGGAAATCTGCTTTATGTAGTGCGTGGGAATTCCTTCCTTTTCGAGCAACTCGAACATAAAGTTACTCATCTTGTTGTTCACGACGCCCTTGCCGATAATCGTTCCCTTTTTAAGTCCGTTAAACGCGGTAGCGTCGTCCTTATAGTCGACGAGAACAACGTCTTTTTCGTCGGTGTCCCAAACCTTTTTCGCCTTGCCCTCGTATAAAAGCGTAGTCTTTTTCATATATATCTCCTTAAAGTTAAATCTCTTTCGCTTCGTCTTGAACGGCTTTATCGTCCTTTTCTATCTTCTCCGCCATTTCCTTTTTATAAGCCGAGAGTTTTTCGCCGAGCGCGGGATATTTGAGCGCGAGCATCTGAACAGCCAGAAGACCCGCGTTCTCGCCGCCGTCGACCCCGACGGTTGCCACGGGAATGCCCGACGGCATCTGAACCATACTCAGCAAGCTGTCCAATCCGCCCATCATCGAAGTTTTTACGGGCAACGCGATAACGGGCAACGTAGTAAACGCCGCCAGTACGCCCGCAAGATGCGCGGCTTTACCCGCAACGCCTATTATTACTTCTATTCCGTTATCTTTCGCGCCTGCCGCAAACTCGTGCGCCGCGTCGGGCGTTCTGTGAGCCGAAATAACGCGAACGGTCGCATTCACTCCGAATTTCTTCAAAACTTTAAGCGCGGGTTTAACCACGTCAAAGTCCGATTTGCTTCCCATTACAACAGCTACGTTTCCCAAGTTCGCCATAAGCGCACCGCCTTTGTTTATATCTTATTTAATTATACATTTTTTACGCTTTAATGTCAACAAGTATACGGGTCGGCGCGAACTATTTGACTAACCCAATTTTTCGGTGAGAGCGATAAAATCTTCCACTCCAAGGCGTTCGCCGCGAATATCTTCCTTAAAACCGCACGAAGTTATAGCTTTTACCGCTTCGGCGCGCGGAATATTCAGCGCCGACGAAAGATTGTTCGCAAGCGTCTTTCTGCGCATCGAAAACGCGGCGGCTATAACGCGCGAAACTCTGTCGCGCGTTGCTTTATCCCGAATTTTCGGAGCAATATCTATGCGGATAACCGCGCTGTCCACGTTCGGAACGGGATAAAACATATTGCGCGGCACGACCCGCGTGATTTTAACGCTGCCCATAAGCGCGACTTGCGCCGAAACCGCGCCGTATTCGGCACAGCCCGCGGGCGATACGAGCCGCTCGGCAACTTCTTTCTGCACCATTACCGTAATGCTCTCGCAATTCTCGTCGTCGAGAAAAAAGAATATAAGCGGCGTGGTTATGTAGTACGGCAGATTAGCCGCAACCTTGTATTTTCCTCCGACCTGCGCGCGTAAAACTTCTTTGCCCGCTTTCAGCACGTCCGCAAAAACAACGCGGCAATTTCCGCAATCGCCGAGCGTTATTTCCAAAACGCTTTTAAGCCGTTCGTCGACTTCAAACGTAATCACTTCTTTCGCCGCGGCGCACAACTCGCGCGTAAGACTTCCCGCGCCCGCGCCGACTTCGACGCAAACGTCGCTTTCGGTAAGCCCCGCGTCGAGCGCCACTGCCCGCAATAAATTCGTATCGGTAATAAAGTTCTGTCCGTAACGCTTTGAAAACGTAAATCCACTACTTTGAAGAACCTGCTTTATATCCACTTATAGTTTTCCTTCCGAAATAAAAGCCGCAAAGATAAATTCCCTGCGGCTTTGATTTTTTTGAGTTTATAGATTGTTTTAAGCGATTTCTCCGCTTCGTTCGCTACCGCTCGCTTCGGTCGAAATGACAGTACCGAGAAAGCAAGGCGGCAACCGAGCGTAGCCACTAGCCGAGCGCGTAGCGCGAACGCCACGAGCAACGCGAGTTCTATATGCGCCCGTATACGACGCCGACTAACGCTTGCTGAACTGCGGCGACTTTCTTGCCTTCTTCAATCCGTACTTCTTTCTTTCTTTCATTCTCGGGTCGCGGGTCAGGAAACCTGCTTTTTTCAAAGCCGCTTTATACGTGCCGTCGGCTTCGCACAAAGCTCTCGCTATACCGTGGCGGATAGCGCCTGCCTGTCCCGTAAATCCGCCGCCCTTAACGTTTACGTAAATGTCGAACTTGTCCGCGGAATTGGTTTCCGCGAGCGGCTGATTAACGATATATTTAAGCGTATCGAGCCCGAAATACTCGTCGAGCGTGCGCTTATTTATCGAAATAACTCCCGTTCCGGGCATAAGTCTTACTCTTGCAATCGCCTTTTTGCGGCGTCCGGTACCCCAAAATTGCAACTTTTTCTTTGCGTTTTGTTTTACTGCCATATCAGTTATACCTCTTTACAAGATTCAGAACCTCGGGCTGTTGAGCCTCGTGGTTGTGCTTTTCGTCTTTGTAGACTCTGAGCTTTTTAATCATTTTTCTGCCCAAACTGTTTTTCGGAAGCATACCCTTTACGGCGTCGTAAACGGCTTGGTCGGATTTTTCGGACATAAACTTTTTGTAGGTTATTTCTTTCATTCCGCCCATATAAAGCGTATGGTGCCTTTTCATTTTCTGTTCGAGCTTTCTGCCGGTAAGGATAACCTTGTCCGTATTTATAACGATAACGAAATCGCCGGTGTCAACGTTCGGAGTGAACTCGGGCTTGTTCTTGCCGCGCAAAACGGCAGCGACCTGACTTGCAAGACGACCGAGAGGCATTCCGTCGGCATCCACTACGTACCACTTGCGGGTTACGTTCTGGCTGTTTGCCATATAAGTCTTCATTCTGATTTTTCCTTTTTTCTTTTATAACGTTTTTCAAGCATCGTACGGAACTCCGACGCGAGTAAAAACTCTTGCAAGCCCGCACATTTCACGCTATGCGGTCAAGCGCCGAACGCCCCTTTGCAAAAATACGTTTTTTCTTTACGCGCGCGAAGGGCTAATTTCGCGGGCATAGCAAAAATACGCCTTTTTACACAAAATGCCTAATTATTTTACTACACATATGTGCGGCTTGTCAAGCAAAAATCGCTTGCTTTAAGCCGCTTCGTCCGTGTTTTCGGTAGTTTCTTCTTCGCTCGGCTCGGGTTTTCTGTCAGCTTCGGCTCTGTCGTAAACAGCTACCGCGTCAGCGCCTTCCACGCCCATATTCTTAAAGAACGCGTAACCGTTTGCCCACTCGTCGACTTTGCCGAAATACATAACGAATCCCGCCGCATAGTCCGCGTTGAGTCCGCCGCTTACAAGACCGTCGGCAACGGTTTCGGCGTCGCCCTTAGCGGAATCGGGAAGCGTGAAATCGGTGCGGTAAAGCGTATTTCCGTCCGAATTCGTATAGTACATATAGTTGCCGTTAATAAACTGCATAGTAGCCGCGGAATTCAGAACGCGCATATTCTGCGAACCGTTCGAAATAAGATATACCGCGGAACTCGTAAAGCCGAGAATATGACCTACGTTTGCGTAGATATTATCTCTGAAACAGTAAAGGCTCGTGTACGTCGACATATCGCTTGCCGAAAGCACGGTCGTATACTCTACGGGAATCTGAACGCGACGCGCGTCGGCTTCGAGCGATTCTTCGTAAGCCTTGTACGAGGGACTGTTATCCATAAGAACGTCGTGCAGGTTGTCCATCTTTATAACGGTGTTCGTGTTTACGGTAGTTCTGTAAAACAGCGCGCCGCCCGAAACGGCTTCGAGCGTAACCGTCGTGCCGTTCATAATAACGTTGAGTCTCTCGCTTCCGTCGGGACGCATAGCAACGACCGTGTTGCCCGCGCGTTGCAAATCGTTTTCGTCAACGTCGCGCGTGTAGTAAATAAAATCTTCGGGGTCGTTGGTTATATTGTTTTCGCTATCGTAGAAATCACGCGTAGGGAACAAAGCGCCCGTAGCGTTGTCGGCAAGCACCATCGCGCTTTCGGGCTTCTTGTCGCCCGTCATCTTAACCGAAACTATCTTCGTGCCGTAGTAGCATACAAGATAAACGCTGTCTCCCTGCTTATAGAACGCGTAAGGCTTGTCCGCCGCGTCTTCTTCGGTCGTGAAAATAAGCTGAGTTTTGCTTCCGTCGAGCTTAGTGCGGAAAAAGTCCGTCTTGCTTACCTGAACCGTACCCTGCTTGTTCTTCGTGTTGTTCGGCGAAGCATAGTATACGTAATCGTCGTAAATGAAAATTCCGCCGTTCTTGTATCCGCTCGTTCCTATAACCTTGGGAGCTATAACCTGAACGTCCACAATATCGACGACTTCTTCGTCTTCGTCATCTTCTTCGAGATACGAGTGAACCTTGCCCTTGTACGAAACGAAATTAAGTCCCGTCGCAGGGTCGAAATCGGCTTCGAAATCTCTGCCGTCCCTTTTTCCCACGAGTTTGGCTTTATACAGCGCGCCCTTTACCACTTTGCCGAACACGTTGTTTTTGCCGTCCGTATCTTCGTAACCGCGCGTGCCGTTGATAAAGTAAATATAATCGCCGTACTGAACGGCATTCCCGCCGTTGCTCTTTACAACGTAGTTATAATCCTGCTCGAAACCGCTCTTTATTTTAACTTTCGAAAAATTCGCAGAGCAACCCGCAAATAACATTGCGGACACTATAAGCGAAGTAAAAACGGCTAAAATCTTTTTCTTCATTTAATATACTACTCCGATTTTCAGTTGAGATTGTAGATTTAATAAATCGTTAACGGCACAATTATACACCAATTATCGACTTATAGTCAATTATTTATGCGACTTAGCGCGCACTTTTACGGTGGCTTTGTTCGACAAAAGCCCTTCGGAAACGGCTTTTACCGTAATACGCCCTTCCGTAAAGCCGCGGACCACCGCCGTGCATACGCCGTTATAGACGGGACACACCGACGATTTGGGATTGACGAGCGATTCGGGGTCGGCGTTTCCGAGCGCGACGAGTTCGCCGTCGCCGCTTACGGTTACTTCGACTTCGCGCACCGCATACGGCACGAGTCTGCCTTCCTTGTCGGCCACCGATATATTAACGTAGCACAACCCGCCTTCGCCTATAACCTTTTCGGAACATTCCGTTTTAAGCATTTTCGGCGCGGTTACCGACTCGACCGAACACCGCGAAATTTCGGCGCCCTTGCGGTAGCTTACCGCTTCCAACTTGCCGGGGTAAAAATTAGTCTTGAATTCGGCGATATGCTTGTTGAACTTGCCCGCGAGTTTTCTGCCGACAGATTTGCCGTCGAGATTAAGAGCCACTATATCGCCACTCGTATAAACGAAAATGCGGATAGGCTTGCCCACGTGCTTAGGCCAGTTCCAAAGATGCGACAGCTCTCCGATTTCGCCGTTCTCGCCCACCGTTTCGGGGTCTTCCGCAACTATATAAGACGCGTTCTTGTTACCCAGCAGAATTTCTTCGTAATACGCTTCGTCTTTCTTCCCGCCCGTTATATCGAACAGTCCGCTCGTATTTATATAAGGCTTTACAAGCGCGTTTTCCTTTACAAGCTTTTCGTCCTGCTTGCCTATAAAGTCGTAAGCGCAGAACGTAAAATCGCCTATAACGCCCAAGTGCTTATCGGTTTCTTCCAACGCGTCGAAAGCCTTGTCGCGGTACGATGCGGTCCCCATAATTATTCTGCCGTTAACCGTCTTATCCGTTCCGTACCGCGGATAAAGATAAGCATACCCCGCCACGTCCGCGAGCGAGAAAAATTCTTCGGTGCATTTTGCGAATAAATCTTTTTCACGCGCGAGAGAAATAAGTTTTTTCTCGGCGTTTTCGTCGGCGGATAAATTTTTACCGACCTTGATTTCGTACTTGTCGGTTTCGGCTTTTATCGGCGCGCGCTCGTATGCGTTTACCGTTATGAGTTTTTTAGAGTCAAACCGCTTAATTATACTTATAATATCTTTCGCGGTTTTAATGCCGTCGCCGCGCCCGTAGCTTTCCTGCGCGTCGTTGCAAAGTCCGTACATAATACAGCAAGGGTGATTGCGCAAAGTTTTTACCGCGAATTCGGTTACTTCCTTATACGTCTGCTTAAAGAACAGATGCCCGTCGTTCGTAAATCCGCCCGTGCCGAAGTTGTTAAATATATCCGCCACGAGATACAGCCCCAAATCGTCGAGCGCGTCCAAAGCGGCGTCGGACGGACAGCCGATATAACGCACGGCGTTAAAGCCCGTATCTTTAAGCGCTTTGAGTTTTCTGTACTCCGCGGCATACTCCGACGCGCTGCCGAGAAGCCCGTTGTCGGGCATAACTACCGCACCTTTCAGTTTTACGGGCGAGCCGTTTATTTTCAGGCTCTTACCCGCTATTCCGCTCGTTATTATTCCGAATTTAATATCGGCCGCGTCGAAAATTTTTCCGCCGTCGGCTTCCGACAGAGATACCTTGCACGAGTAAGTATACGGGTCGTAAATGCTCCAAGGATAATAGCGGCTTATTTTTACGGGCAATTCAAAAATCTTTTCCGCGCCCGCCGCGAGTTTTACTTTTCTGAGTTTTTTTGCCGCGCGCTTTTTCTTTGCGTTGAAAATCTCGGCAAGCACGGCAAACTGTTTCGTTTCCGCAGAAACGTTTTTAACGCCGACCGAAATATTTATCTGCGCCTTTCCGTCCGCCTTTACCGTTTCGGCAAAAACGCCCATAGGCGTGATAAACAAATCGCCCGAAGCGGTAAGCAGCTTTACTCCGCCCGAAATTCCTATGCCCGTGTATTTTCCCGAGTCGGCATACGAACAGA
This sequence comes from Clostridia bacterium, assembly GCA_013316045.1. Lineage (GTDB taxonomy): Bacteria > Bacillota > Clostridia > Christensenellales > Pumilibacteraceae > RACS-047. Next base: position 17,499 of record WSNJ01000003.1, on the reverse strand, counting down.
ATTTCAGCTTCAACAAATTTTCCGTATCCGAAAGATACGGCGTTATATCGACAAGACAGCGCGTCGGAGAAAACACTCCCTTTACGCTCTGCCCGTTCACGAAAATCTCGCAAACGCCGCAAACGCCCGAAATATCCAAAACCGCTTTGTGCTTTTTGTCCGTCTTAGGCAAACGCTTATAAAGCGTGAGAGCCGCCGAGTCGTAAAAGCCGTTGTACTCTCCGAAAGCCGAGTCGTAAGTTTTATTAAGCTCGGGTAACATATCGTAAGGAAGATTTACGGTGTCCGCGTCGGCGGGGATTTCGTAATCGAATCCGTCCGCGCGGTTTTTAATTGCCTTCCATTCTTTGTTTAAGTCTAAAACCGTCATCAACAAACCCTTTAATACGTATTTTCGTTTTATTTATAATAATCCTGTTACAATTATAGCAATTTAAGCGGCTTTTTGCAAGCAAAACAATTAAAAAAAGAATTTATCTTTACGCTTGTCTTTTCAACCGTTGACAGAATAACCCGCGATAAGTTACAATAAAATATATAATAACGTATTAAAACGTAAAAATTTAAGGATTTGCATAAAAATTGAGCGAATTTATAGAAATGATACGAAACGGAATGCTGTCCGTTTTCAAGTTTGAAGAATTGGTAACCGTACTTATCTCGATATTGCCGATAGTGGAAGCGCGCGGCGCTATACCGATAGGCATAGGCTACGGACTCAACCCCGCTCTGAGTTGGCTTTACGCGTTTTTGGGGTCGTCCTTAATCGTACCGCTTTTACTGCTTGTGCTTATACCGTTCGTGAATTTCCTGAGAAGAACGAAGCTGTTCAGACGAATCGGCGACGTGCTGTACGAAAAATTCGAAAAGAAGTCCGAATCGGTCAAAAACGGCGAGAACGGAAACGCGGAAGAAAAAAAGAAGAACGAGCGCAAAAAGCTGATAGGCGTTCTGCTGTTCGTCGCCGTCCCTGCTCCGCTTACGGGAGTATGGACGGGAAGCGCGATTGCGGCTATAACGAAACTGCCTTTCCCGAAAGCCGTTGCCGCAGTAATAGGCGGAAACTTTATCGCAAGCGGAATAATAACGCTTCTGTGCGTGCTGTTCAAAGACTACGTAGACCTTATAACTCTTATAATCGGTATAATAGCCATAATCGTTGTAATCGCTCTTATCGTAAAAATCATACTGCATAAACCGAAAAAAGAAGAAGAACCGAACAATAAAAAGGAAGATGAAAACAAATGAAATTTGCCGTTATATTATGTGATGGTATGGCAGACTACGACGACGAAAACGGCTTGACGCCTATGAAAGCCGCGAAAAAACCGAATACGGACTTACTTTGCGAACGCGGAGAACTCGGGCTTGTGAAAACGGTTCCCGACGGTATGAAGCCCGGTTCGGACACAGCAAACCTTTCGGTTATGGGCTACGACCCGAAAATCTACTACACGGGACGCTCGCCGCTCGAAGCCGCAAGCATAGGCATAAAATTGAACGGTGCCGACGTTACGTACAGGTTAAATCTCGTTACCTTGTCGGAAGACGAACCTTTCGGAGCCAAAAAAATGCTCGACTACTCGGCGGGCGAAATAAAGACGGAAAAAGCCGAAAAGCTGATTAAACTGATTCAGCCGACAGTCCCGAAGGGTTTCGAGCTGTTTGCGGGCGTTTCTTACAGGCACTGCCTTGTATACCGCAACGGCAAGAGCGGCGCGGAGCTTGTTCCCCCGCACGATATTTCGGGTAAAGTTATAAGCGATTATCTGCCCAAGGGCGAAAACGCGGAGCTGTTTCTCGATTTCTTTATTAAAGCGAACAAACTTCTTACAAACTCGCCCGAGAACGATACGAAAGCCAACGCCGTATGGCTTTGGGGTGAAGGCAAGAAACCCGCGCTCGACAATTTCGGGAAAAAATTCGGCAAGAAAGGCGCGGTAATTTCGGCGGTAGACCTGATAAAGGGCATAGGTCTGCTTACGGGTATGCAGGTAATTAACGTAGACGGCGCGACGGGAACGGTCGAAACGAATTTCGACGGAAAAGCCGCCGCCGCAATAAACGCGCTGAAAGAAAACGATTACGTATACGTTCACTTGGAAGCGCCCGACGAGTGCGGACACCAAGGCGACAAGGCGGGCAAAATACGCGCGATAGAGCTTATCGACGAAAAAATTGTCGCGCCCGTTTTTGCCGCGCTTAAAAACGGCGGAGAGCCTTTCCGCATTATGATACTGCCCGACCACCCCACGCCGCTTTCGGTAAGAACGCACGTATCCGACCCCGTGCCTTACGTTTTGTACGACAGTGCGGAAAAAGTAAAGAGCGGAAAGGTTTTCAACGAAAAAACAGCCGCTTCGACGGGAATAACCGTGGAAAGCGGCGTAAAACTGACCGAAAAACTGTTTTCAAGATAAAAGACTTTTAAGCTCTTTTATATCCATAAGCGTAGCTTGCCGTCCGTGCAAATACGCTTTTATCCGTCCGTCGGAAAAATTCTTTTTTACGTCCGACTTGTTTTCGACTACGAAATAATCGGCGTTATCCACGCGCGGGCAAATACTGCCGCCGTTTTTTATAACGCCTAAAACAAGGTCGTCGAAATCCCGCCTGCGTTCAGCGCCTTTTGAAAAAGCAACGCTCTTGCCGTTCAGCGCGCCGTCGCGGGCGAACTTTTTATAAGCGCGGGAATAATATTCCGTAAGGCTTATCGGCTTGCCGAACTCGTCGCGTATCTTGTTGGGCGTAAAGTCGTAGCCGTCGTAAGGAACCGAAAACCTGTCGAGCGCGGTTTTAAGACTTATGTACTTAGGGTCGGCTTTGAGCGACAAATTGTTCGTTATAACGACGTCCGCCGAATACGAGCTTGCGGCAACGGCTCCGCCGCTTAAAAGAATCTTTTCCGCAAGCCCCGACGCGTTGCATTCCGAAGTTATCGCATTGTCGATAAAGTACGACTGCCCGTCGCCCTGCCCGAGTCTTTCAACCAGGTCGAACACCGCGTTGTGATTTTCTATCTTCGCCTTGCGCGCGGCGGTAAACGAACCGCAATAGCATTTGCGGACTATTCCGTTTTCGAACTTGCCTACGTGAACGCCGTACTCGCTTAAAAATGCGTCAAGGCTCTTTCCTTGCAAACAGCCTTTCGCAACGGCAAGCGTAGCGCGGGCGTCTTCTTTCGGGTCGTGCGCCGAAAACTCCACGCCGTACTTTTCGCCGAGCGACTTCAACGAATGCTCGCCCGTCTCTCCGCTCACCGCATTGTACAAAACATTGGTGTCGAGAAAATCGAACGACGGCGGCGTTATAGCAAACTTCTTGCAAAGGTCGGTTATCATTCGCAAATCGTTCTCGAAAGCGTGCCCTATCACGAGCGTTCCGCGCGAAATTATTCCGAGTATCGCGTCCGAATACGCGCCGAACTTGTCGCGCTTTTTAAGGTCTTTCAGCTTAAACGGAAACTTCATATCGGGACCCGCAAACTTTTCTTCGATATCTGGGTTAATTATAACGTCGAACGAATTACTCAACGCAAAACTCTCGTCCGCCAGACAAACTCCCGCCCAGCACACGGACCAATAGTGTTTAGTATTGTAAAGCTCGAAGTCGAGCGATATGACTTTCTCGTACATAATTAAATTCCACTTTTTTACCGCGGCAAAAAAAGTGGAGCAAAAAAGCCGCCGGGGGCTTGCAACTGTCCCCGGACCCCCAATGCCCTACTTTTAGAAAAAGTAGGCAAAACCTTTTTAAGGTCAAGAACAAGCAAACATACTTTTTTCTTTCTGATTTATAATTATCTCAACCCGCCCAAAAGGCGGCGGAGACGGGTGTTTCTCAACCCGCCCAAAAGGCGGCGGAGACGGGTGCGGATTTTCGCAACAGTTGCCGCGCAAGCGAATGAGTACATAGACGTACTCGATTGAGCTTGCGCGGCAAACGTAGCGGAAAGACGTGCCCGTATACGCCGACGTTTATTTTAAGAGTTTTACAAGTAACTCATTAACCACCTTAGGATTGCTCTTTCCTTTCGTCGCTTTCATAACCTGACCTACGAAGAACGCGGTTACTTTTTCGTTGCCCGCGCGGTAGTCGGCTACGACTTTCGGGTTCGCGTCTATGATTCCGCGCAAAATAGATTCTATCTCGCCGCTGTCGTTATTCTGTTTGAGTCCGAGCTTTTCTACGGACTCTTTCGCGCTCTTATCCGACAGCCAAATATCGTCGAGCACCTGTTTGGAAGCCACTAGCGAAATAGTCCCGTCGCCGACAAGGCTCAGAATATCGTTTAATTGCTTTGCGTTTATTCCGACTACAACGTCCTCCGCGCCTTCGGTTTTGCCCTTGCGCAGAATCTCGCTCATTATATAGTTGGACGCCTTTTTCGGGTTCGCGCCCGCCTTAACCGTTTCGTCAAACAGGTCCGCGATTTCCTTATCCTGCGTTAAAATTTTAGCGTCGTACGGCGGCAACGAAAGTTCGTCGGTATAGCGCGCTATTCTTTCTCCTTTAAGTTCGGGAATAGACGCACGGATTTTTTCGACTTCCGACTTAGGCAACACGACGGGCATAAGGTCGGGTTCGGGGAAATAGCGGTAATCGTGCGCGTCTTCCTTTCCGCGCATAGAATACCCTTCGCCCTTGTTGTCGTCCCAGCGGCGCGTTTCCTGCCTAATCTCGCCGCCGCTTTCCAAAACTTCTATCTGACGGTTCGTTTCGAATATTATAGAACGGCGAGCCGACGAAAACGAGTTAAGGTTCTTCGTTTCCGTTCTCGTGCCCAATTTTCCGCCGCCCGCTTTTGCGACCGACAGATTCACGTCGCACCGCAAAGACCCTTCCTGCATTTTAACGTCCGATACGCCCGTATACTTCAATATGCTTTTCAGCTCGTCGAGAAAAGCAAGCACTTCGTCCGCCGAATGCAAATCGGGTTCGGTAACTATCTCCATAAGCGGAACGCCGCAACGGTTGTAGTCAACGCGCGTTATGCCGCCTTCGTGAATGAGTTTGCCCGCGTCTTCTTCCAAGTGAATGCGGTTTATGCGAACGCTCTTTTTCTCGCCGTTAAGCTCGTATTCCACAAGCCCCTTTCCGCAGAGCGGCAAATCGTATTGACTCGTCTGCCACGCCTTGGGCAAATCGGGATAAAAATAATTTTTTCTGTCCCACTTCGAGTATTCGGAAATTTCGCAGTTCATCGCAAGCCCCGCTTTTACCGTGTATTCTACGGCTTTCTTGTTTATAACGGGCATTACGCCGGGAAGTCCCGAGCAAACGGGACAGCAATGAGTATTCGGCTCTCCGCCGAAAACGTTCGCGCACGAGCAGAATATTTTCGACTCCGTTTTGAGTTCGCAATGTATTTCGAGTCCTATCGTAGTTTCGTAACCGTTCATTTTATATAGTTTCTCCTATTTGTCGTATTTGAAACACCTATGCCGTTGCACCGTCGGCGAAAGGCATAGGCACTCGAAAGAGAAGGCAAGCGAGCATTTTCGACGGGGAGTTTATTTCGCATAAACGACCCGAGAAAAGCACAGCTTAACACACTATTTCGAGTTGCATATGCCTTCCGCCAAAGTGAATAAAGTTTTTTCGTCAAAAGCCTTGCCTATAAACTGCACTCCCACGGGCATACCGCCGTCGGCGACTCCGCACGGCACGGAAATCGCGGGAAGCCCCGCAATGTTCACGGGTACGGTATAAATATCTTCGAGATAAACTTTCGTATAATCTTTCGTCTTGTCGCCCGCTTTGAACGCAACCGTAGGCGCGGTAGGTCCGACTATCGCGTCGCACTTTTCAAACGCCTTTTCGAAATCTTTCTTTATAAGCGTTCGTATTTTGGACGCCTTTAAGTAGTACGCGTCGTAATATCCGCTCGACAGCACGTAGTTGCCCGTCATTATGCGGCGCTTGACTTCCGCACCGAAGCCCTGCGTGCGGCTGTTGTAGTACAGCGAATAAAGGTCGTCGTTTTCGGCTCTTATTCCGTATTTTACGCCGTCGAAACGCGCGAGATTGCTTGCCGCTTCCGCGCTCGACAGCACGTAGTAGGTTGCCAAAGCCGCGGGAAAGCTCTTGATTTCCACGTCGACTATTTCCGCGCCCTTGCTCTCCAACAACTTTACGGCTTTCATAATCTCGTCTTTTACGCCCTTGTCCAAAGCGTCGCCGAAATATTCGCGCGCAATTCCTATCTTCTTGCCCTTAACGTCCGTCGGATAGTCCGAGTAGCATTTTTCGGTTCGCTCGGACGAAGTCGAATCTTTTCCGTCCTTAAACGCGAGAACGTCGAGCATATACGCCGCGTCCTTTACCGTGCGCGTAAGCGGTCCTATCTGGTCGAGCGACGACGCAAACGCAACAAGCCCGTAACGCGACACGAGCGAATAAGTAGGTTTTAAGCCGACGACTCCGCAATACGCCGCGGGCTGACGTATACTTCCGCCCGTATCCGACCCCAGAGCCGCAAACGCTTCGCCCGCCGCAACGCAGTTGGCGGAACCGCCGCTGCTGCCGCCCGGAACGCGCGAGTTGTCGCGGAAATTCTTAACCGCGCCGTAAGCCGAGTTTTCGTTGCCCGACCCCATTGCGAATTCGTCCATATTCGTTTTTCCGATTATAACCGCGCCTTCGCGTCTGAGCGCTTCGACTACCGACGCGTCGAACGGCGGAATATAATTATCCAAAAATTTCGACGCGCAAGTCGTTCTTATGCCCTCGGTCGAAATATTGTCTTTAACGGCAATGGGCACGCCTTCGAGCATTCCGCCGCGCCCGTCCGCGAGCCTGCGGTCGCTCTCTTTCGCCGCGGCAAGCGCAGAATCGGCGCAAACCGTTATAAAGTCGTTCAGTTTCTTGTTTTCTTCTATGCGCTTCAAGCACGCCTTCGTCAGCTCGACGCTCGAAACTTTTTTTTCTTTGAGCGCCTTTACGCACTCGGTCAAAGACATATTAAGTAAATCGTTCATATTCTCTCCGATATTTGGAATTTGTTTTTTGTAGTGTGGGAAATTAACCTCATCAGTGCAGTCGGTCGTTACGCTTTGCGACCGCACAGCCTTGCCTGTCGCAAGCATAGCTTGCGCCGCGCTTAGGCTAAAAAAGCAATACTATTGCTTTTTTGCGGCAAGCCGCCGCGTCGCGCCCTAAAAGGGGAAGCCTGTTTAGAAGTTTAATCTTTAATCAAGGCTTCCCCTGCTAGGGGAAGCTGTCGGCGTAGCCGACTGATGAGGTCTAATGCCGCCAAGGCGGCGCGGGTGCCGACTAACAACCAAAAGGCGGCGGAGAGCGGTACATTCTCCGCCAAGGCGGTGCGGGTGCGTGCAGAGAGCGGTAACAGGCGGCAAGTCCGCGACGGGAGTGTATTTTGAAATACTCGACCGAGCGGACTTGCCGCACGTAGCCGCTCTTAGCCGAGCGCGTAGCGCGAACGCCAAGGCGTAGCCTTATATGTGCGTGCCCGCGCCGCCGACCTATTCGACTACGCGCGGCACGATATAACACCCGTCTTCTTTCTCGGGCGCGTTCGAAAGCAACTTATCTCTGTCCATCGAGGGGGCGGCTTTGTCTTCGCGCAAAACGTTAACGGTATCGAGAATATGCGCGGTCGCTTCTATCTTCGACGCGTCAACGCTGTCGAGCATTTCGAAATGCTTTAAGATATTCTGCAAATAATCGCGCATCTCGTCCTTTTCTTTTTCGTCGAAGTTAAGACGCGAAAGCGTAGCTATGCGTTCGACTTCCTGTTTTGTTATCTTTTTGGTTTCCATTTGAAAAACTCCTTTTTCACACTCTCATCGGCACGCCTTTATTTTTCAGATACTTTTTAAGCTCGCCGATATTCAGTTGTTTATAGTGGAACAGCGAAGCCGCCAAAGCCGCGTCTGCGCCGCCCGAAGTGAACGCGTCGTAAAAGTGTTCTTTTTTACCCGCGCCGCCCGAAGCTATTACGGGAACCTTTACCGCGTCGGATATCTTGCGCGTAAGTTCCAAATCGTAGCCGTTTTTCGTTCCGTCGCAGTCGATACTCGTAAGCAGTATCTCGCCCGCGCCCATTTTGCACGCCTTTACAGCCCACTCCACCGCGTCGAGTCCCGAATCGGTTCTGCCGCCGCCGTAGTAAACGTTCCAGCTTCCGCCCGTGCGCTTTGCGTCAATCGCGACCACAACGCACTGAGAACCCAAAGCGTCCGCGCATTCGGAAATAAGTTCGGGACGGAGCACCGCCGCCGAGTTTACCGAAATCTTGTCCGCACCCGAACGCAGAATATTCTTCGCGTCGTCCACCGAGCGGATACCGCCGCCCACGGTAAGCGGAATAAACACCTTTTCGGCAACGCGCCGCACCATATCCGCGACCGTGTTGTTGTTGTTCACCGTAGCGGTAATATCAAGAAAGGTTATCTCGTCCGCGCCTTCTTTTTCGTACTGCATTGCGTTAACCACGGGGTCGCCCGCGTCGATAAGCTGCATAAAATTTATGCCCTTTACCACTCTGCCGTCTTTTACGTCAAGACAAGGTATAATACGTTTCGCGTTCATCTACTGCACTTCTTCTCCGCATAAACTCAAAAAATTGCTTATAATCCTGCGCCCCATAACGGAGCTTTTTTCGGGGTGGAACTGACAACCGAAAATATTGCCCTTTTCGATGCAAGCGTCAAAGCTCTCGCCGTAGTCTGCCGTTGCCGCAACGCAAGAGCGGTCGTCCGCGTGCGCGCCGTAGCTGTGAACGAAATAGAAATATTCGTCGTTTTTTATGCCGTCGAGCAGTTTGCCTTTTACGTTATTCAGGCTTGTCCAGCCTATATGCGGAATTTTGCGCCCGCCCGAGTTAATAAGAGTTACCTTGCCTTTAATAAGCCCCAGACCCTTTGCGCACGCGCTTTCTTCGCTTTCGTCGAAAAGAAGTTGAAGCCCGAGGCAGATGCCCAAAAGCGGAATACCCTTTTCGGTCGCCGAAATAAGCGCGCTTTTAAGTCCCGACTTTTCGAGATTTTCGGACGCTTCGCCAAACGCGCCCACTCCGGGAAGAATTATCCCGTCGGCTTTGAACAATGTTTTGGGGTTTTTGACGAGAACGCAATCTACGTTAAAGCTCTTTAATACGTTGACGACGGAACGGATGTTCCCTGCGCCGTAATCCACTATTGCAATCATAAAAAAATTATATCTTATTTATCGCTTTAAGTCAATCGCTTGGAGCAAAAGTTGCTATTGACATCTACGCAAAATATATGATATAATTGCATTATGTACCCGTCTTTGTTCGGAGTTGAATTTCTCGATATGTTCACGATACTCATAATCGCGGGCATTTTTGCCGCCGTAATTCTGTTCCGCTATCTTTGCGGAAAGTTCGGAATTGCCGACAAACCGTACAACTTCTATTCGCTGAACGCCGTAATTTCGATTGCGGTAGGTCTTATATGCGCGTTTCTGTTCCAACAGCTTTATAATCTTATCGACAGCATAAAGACGGGCGAAAAATTCACCTGGGGCGGAATAACTTTCTTCGGCGGACTTATAGGCGGCGTGCTTACGTTTGTGCTTATAACAGTATTCGCCGCAAAACCCGAAGTGAAAAAAGAATTCTGGCACGTGGCGAACTTAGCCGCTCCCTGCATAGTTTTAGGTCATATGTTCGGACGCTACGGCTGTTTCTGCGCGGGCTGTTGCTACGGCAAACCGACCGACGGCTTCGGCTTTGTTTTCTACGGCTTAAACTACAAGGCAATACCCACCAACCTTTACGAAGCGCTGTTTCTCACCGTGCTTTTCGCCGTAATTATGTTTATTCTGCTACGGTTTGGAAGAACGGACTTTCCGCTTATCCTGTACGGCTTTGCGTACTCCGTTTTCCGATTTATAATAGAGTTCTACCGCGGAGACGACCGCGGAAGTTTTATCCCCGGCTTGTCGCCGTCGCAATTTCAGGCGATAATTCTGTTTCTCGTCGCCGCCGCATTGACCGTTTTAATCTACGTATTCAAAATAACTCCGTTCGCGGGAAAGAAAGAAAAGGGCGAATAAAACAATCTCATCCGTCGTGTCGGTCGCTACCGCTTTACGACGCAAGCGATACCCCCGGCTCTGTCATTTCGACCGTAGTAAGCGATAGCCCCGGCTCTGTCATTTCGACCGTAGTAAGCGTTACCCCCGACTCTGTCATTTCGACCGAGCGAAGCGAGTGGAGAAATCTCTTAAATATATAAATCCAAAGCGATTTCTCGACTGCGTGCCTACGGCACTCCGCTCGAAATGACAGTGCTTTATGAAAAAATACAGTCCCAAGAAAAACTTGGGACTTCTTTTATTATATATTTATGAAGAACAGCCTATGAAATTATAACGCGCCCGCCTATCTTACCGCAACGGTCGTACTCGGAGCCGAACCGTCGATAATGTCTTGCAGGTCGTACTTCGACGACGCGATAATAACTTTCGTGCCCTGCATAACGCACGGTTTGATATATTCGAGTTTGGCGAACGCGCCGTTTGCGCCCTTGCGGCTCGCGCCGTTGCACAGCGTTTTCGTGTACTCTATATTCCGAATAACTTCGTCGGCGTTTGCGCCCGATATTTCTTTTATAAGCGACGACGGGTCGGAAAGATTTTTGTAAATTCCGTCAAGCCCCGTTAAAATAACGAGAAGCCGCGACTTAACAAGGCAAGCAATTTGGCTCGCCGTTTCGTCGTTATCTACGAGTTCGACCGCATATCCTTTTGTTTTGAGAAGTTCTCTTATTTCCATTTTGCGGTTTTCTTCGTAGGACACGGCGTCGTTGTAGTTTATTATCGGAATCGTATTCTGCGCGGGACAGCGGAGCAGCATTTCCTTTATATGTTCGCGCTTAGACTTGTCGTTAAAGTGGTAATGCTCCACAAGCACCTGCTTTACGCCGTACTTCTCGCTTATGAAATTGCGGTACGTCTGCATAAGTATCGCCTGCCCCTGCGCGGCGTAGTCGGTCTTAACGTCGTCGATGTTGCCCGTAAGTTCTTCGCCCGTGCGACGAATGTAATCGAGCCGCCCTATTTCGGTCGCGCCCGACGACACCCAAATCATACCGGGACGGAGCTGCCGCCCCAAACGCGCGAATTTGTTGTAATCTATGTCGCTGTGCTCTTTGTCTATAAGCGCCATAGAACCTATTTTGCCGACCAGGTCTATATCGAATTTCATAAAACTTACTTTCCTTGCTTTTATATAAATAATTATACAATCAAATAACCGCTTCCGTCAATTAAAGAAAGCGGTAAAAACTTGTAATTTGCTAAAAGTTATTGTATAATAAGGATATGAAACACTACGAAAATCTGCGCGACGCGTTCGAGCTTTGCGACGCGATAGGAAGCCCCGTGAGGCTTGAAATCTTAGAGCATATTCAAAGCGACAAGGCGACGAATCTCGACACGCTTGCAAAAAGTCTGCGATTAACGAACGGCGCGCTTACAAAGCATATAAAAAAGCTCGAAGACGTCGGACTTATCAAAGTTACGACTACGAAAGGCAAGCGCGGCTATCAGAAGCAATGCTCGATAAATCAGGACGCGATTTTAATAGACGTATCGAACGAAGTAGTCGGCATAGGTGGCGACGCCGCCGAATTGCCGATAGGACTTTATTCGGACTTTTCCGTTTCGGGGCATTCGGGCTTAACTTCCGTTTCGGGATATATCGGACTGCGCGACGAAAGAGAAGCGTTCCTTTCTCCGTCCCGCGCGCAAGCCGCCGCGCTATGGCTCGAAAAAGGGTCGCTTACGTATCTTTTGCCCGAGTTCCGACGCAAAAAAGCAATCGAAGAAATTTCATTCACCGCCGAAATGTCGCCCGACTTTATAGGCGGCGGCAAAATAGACGGCTCTCGGATTTCGTTCGTTCTGAACGACACCGGTTTGGGCTCGTGCGAAATATTCGCCCCGCAAGCCGACAGGCGCGGCTTTCTCAATCCCGAATGGTACGATTCCAAACTGCCGCAATTCGGCTCGCTCCATACGCTGAGAATAACCCGTAAAGGCTCGTTTCTCGACGGCGAAAAACTGTCGGGACAAACGCTGTCGCTTATCGGAAAGCCCGAGCGCATAACGCTTGCGACGGAAAGCGGACTTATGCTGTTCGGCGCAGGCTTCGGCGATTACAACAGCCATATACGCATAGCCGTTACGTACTCGGAGTAGCGCATAAACGACCGAGCCGACACGGGCGCACGTAGCCCGCAGAGCGTGGTGAATGCAAAAACTTTGACGGTGCAGTCGCGCGCTATGCGGGCAACAGGCGGCAAGGCGGCGAAAGGAGTTTATTTCGCATAAACGACTGAGCCGACACGGGCGCACGTAGCCCGCAGAGTGTGGTGAATGCACCGTCAAACTACATACTTTCCAAAAGCATTTTATCAGCCACAAGCGCGATAAACTCGCCGTTCGTCGGCTTTTCGTTGTGATTGTACACGCGGACGCCGAACAGCGAATTTATATTTTCTATCTTTCCCCTGTTCCACGCCACTTCAATCGCGTGGCGAATAGCGCGTTCGACCTTGGACGGACTCGTATCGAATTTTTCGGCGACTTCGGGATAAAGCCGCTTTGTAATGCTGTTTATTATTTCGGGATTGTCTATCGCCATTTTAATGGCTTCGCGCAAAAACTGATAACCTTTGATATGCGCGGGAATTCCCACCGTAATGAAAATATTCGTTATTTTCTCGTCCATAGTCGTATTGCGGACGAGTTTGGTAGTATTGTGCGCGGGCTTAACGCTTTTAGGCGCGACGACTTCGTCTATGCGCTCCTTTAAGTTGCTGAGCGAAACGGGCTTCATCATATAGTAGTCCGCGCCGAGCGCAGTCGCCTTAGACACGAACGCGTCCTGACTCAGCGCCGAAACGACTATTATTTTGGCGTTGTCCTTTACAATGCGTTCAAGAACGGAAAAGCCGTCCATTTGCGGCATAACAAGGTCGAGCAGTAACACGTCGGGCTTCAACTCGGCGAACTTGTTAAGCGCGCTTACGCCCTCGTAAGCCTCGCCGACCACTTCGTAACGCTCCTGCCCCGCGAAGAACTCCTTTACTTCCTTGATAAAGTCTTTGTTATCGTCCACCAACATAATTCTCGTTTTCATTACAATTTCTTCCTTATTTTTTAGTTACTATGCAATTATAGCATATATATCGGCACAAAGCGTCGATTCGGGCGTGTCTTTCTTTGTCGAAGATACGGTACATTTGTAACACTTTTGTCTGTTTATGCGGTTTTTGCTCGGATTTGTCGAAACGCTCTTGTAAAATTTTCTCGCAAATGTAAATATTAACGCGCTATTTGCTGTTAAAAAGAGTTTTTCGGCTCGAAAAATGCGCCCCGCGCTTGATAAAACTGCGGCAATATGGTATAATCTGAATATAAACCGAAGTTACAACGGAGGTAAAGCGTAAAATGTACGTTTATTCGCAGGAAGTCCTGAAAGATACCGAAATAATCGGCAGCAAAATGCTTATAACGTATCTCGACGAAGACAGTGAAAAAGTCGGAGAGATTACCGAAACCCTGCGCAGCCGCGGAATTTATTTCCGTGCCGTTCCGAAAAGCGACGAGCTTTGCGCGAAAAACGATTACGTGAGCGAAGCGGAGCGCGAAATCGACGCCTGCAAAATCACGGTCGTTGTGCTGTCGAAAACGTTTTTTGAAGAGCGCAACCTTAAAATGCGCAACGTTACCTGGTACGAAATAGGTCGCGTTATAGGGCTCGGGAAAAAGACGGTTCTGTATTTTCTCGACATTCCGCGGGAAAAAGTAGACGAATACATACACCGCACGCCCGTAAGACAGATTCAGGGTTGCCGCACAACGGAAGAACTCTTTACGCTTGTAGACAAGTGCAATATAATGGAAAACCTTTTTTACTCGGATACCGAAATAAACAGATACGCGTCGCCGAGAATTTTCTACGTTAAGCTGACAACCGTTTTCAACGTGTTCCGCAAAAACATAGAAACTATGCGCGCGCATCTCAGCCGTTTCGAACCCGAAGAAAAGAGCGATAAGGAAGTCCTTGCGGAATTTCTGCAAGAACTTGCCTGCGGCTGTACCGTTTTCAGATTCAACCGCAAGGATAATCTCGATAAGTCGCACACACCGTATATGGCGGAGTCGGATATGATTCCGAAAGACTACCCCGTAAACTTCAAGTACACAAAGCCGCAACTTCTCGAATACTCTACGGCTAAGGATATTTTCGCAACCGTAAAATCCGACCTTATACTGCCCATTCACACGATATTGGGCGTTGACTTCAAGCCGTTTATAGCCATTAAAAAACGTTCCAAATTCAAACGGGAGCATATTACCGAATTGCTTAAAATGAACTTCAACACAGACGATTTGAGCGTGCGCGACGTGTTTACGTTAACGGACGAAAAGTTGCAGCGCGCTTACTTTCTGCTCGAACTTGCCACGGCAAGCGGCGAAGGGTTGAACGTGGGAAATAAGGTCAATTACCTGTTCCCGATGTAAAGCGAAACAGCAAAGGAGAATATTATGAAATACGGAATTTCGGCTCGCCCGCTCACGGCGGAAGAAAACAAGGAATTCGGAATATTCGTGTCGCACTCGAACGACGACGATACGTTTCTGCGCGTTTGCGAAGCGTTTGAAAAAGCGGGCGTACCCCACCTTGTGGACAAGCAAATCGAAATCGGCTCTATGAACTTTGCCGACGAAATCAAGCGGCTTATAGACACGAGCAGGCTTGCCGTAGTGGTAATTACGGCGGGTGCGCTTGCGTCGAGCTGGGTTAACTTCGAAATAGGCGTCCTGTCGGGCGAGAACAAACGCATTTTACTTTTCGACCCGAAAAATCTGCTCGGCGAAATGAGAAGCAAACACCATCTCGACAAATTCCCCGTGGTAAGAACTTTGGACGAGCTTGTAGAAAAGGTTAAGTCGACGGGTTATTTTTCCGATTTGTTCGTTCACGAAACGGCAAATCTTACAAAGAAAAAATTCGAGGAGCGCGCAAGCGAGAACGTAGTTCCCGTGCGCCTTACTCTTTCTCTGTCGGGCTTTGCGGACCTTGCGCTCGAAGAATACCGCTTTACCGCGCTCGTTACGAATTTCGGCGATTACAACGCAAACTACGGCGAAACGGGGCTTTGCTTTCAGTCGCTCGACGAATCCGATAACTGCCCCGTAAGCTGCTGCGGTTGTGCGCTTACACACGCGCCAGATATAGACAAGTTTCCCGAATGCGTAGCCATAAACAAAGTGGTCGGCAACGCGATAGTGCGCGGCAACGAGCTTACGTTTATACTGCCGCTTCATAAAATATACGGAACTACGTTCAAGATTTTCGCCGACATAGCCGACAGCAAGCAGTGCGATAAACTGTTCGCTCTGCTCGAAGACGCAAACCTTGCGCCGTCGATTTCCGAAAGCGGAAACGCTCAGCGCATTTACATAAGTCTGCCCGACTCGAATTGGGACGGCGTTTTCAGGCTCAAAGACGAATTTTCGAATAACTTTTTGTGTCCGAGTATTCTCGAAAATACTTCGGACGATTAGGAGCTTTCTATGCTGATTTTTGCGGAAGTACTCGGCATAATAATTGTTTTCGCAATTCTTGTTTTTCTTGTAACGAACTATCTCGACAAGCGTGCGAAAAGACAGGTCGTAGCGCTCGGAACGGTTGCCGTAATAGCGTTTTCGCTCAACGTAGGCGCGCTTATCTACGACGCGGCGATTGCAGGCTCGAAAAACGCTTTCGACTACTGTATAACGCTCGTGCGCGGCGTTCAGAACACAATGAGTCTGCTTGTGTTCGACGACAAATTTTCGTCGCTCGGCGTACTTACTCAATACGCGTGGTTCAAAGCGCTGTACTATGCCGTACTCGGCATAGCGTACTTTCTGTACAGCTTAACGCTCATATCGCTTATTTCCTACAAACTCGTATCCAAGATAAAGATATTCTTCGGGCGCAAGGAAGAAGCGTTTGCATTCTGTTGCCTTAACGAAAAATCCGTTATGCTCGCGGAATCCATACGCCGAGAACGCAAAAAAGCCGTTATCGCTTTTACGCTTAATCACTTCACGCAAACCGACGACAACAAGAAACTGCTCCGAAAACTGAAAGACGAGCGGTTTTGCCTTTACGTAGGCGGCAAGGAAGTCGGGCAGAACTCATATTTTCAGAGATTTCCCCTGCTTAAAAAATATAAGAAAATTTCGGTTTTCTGCCTTGACGACAACAGTGAAAAAAATATTACCTTCTGCAAAAACTATGCGTCGGACAATATAGAAATTTACGCGCTGACCGAAGAAGAATTCGGCGGCTCGGTATATCTGAGCAAAAACAACGTCCACGTTATAAAACAGCACGACTTAACGGCGAGAATGCTTGCGACTTCTCACCCGTGCTATAAAACAGAGTACGAAGAAAACGGCAAGCGCGCAATCAACGTTATAATTCTCGGACGCGGAAGGTCGGGCAACGAGATTTTCAAAAATCTGTACACGGCAAACCAATACGAAAATATAACGCTTAAAATTACCGTATTCGACTCTCAGGACAAAAACGGATTCTACCGCCTGCGCTACCCTTGCGTGTACGAAGACAAAAACGTAGAGTTCAGGCAAGCGAACATTTACTCGGAAAATTTCTTTACGGAACTGCGCGGATACCTTAAACCGAACAACTATATCGTGGTTTCGCTCGGCGACGACAAGCGCAACATAGAAGTCGCAAACCTGCTTTACGACGCCGTACTTTCGCGCACCGATAAGAAAGCCGAAATTTACGCGCACGTGCGGCGCGAGCAGAACAAGACGCTTTTGCAGAGCGCGGAAAAAGACGGAATTTCGATTCGCGCGTTCGGGCACGAGAGTCAGGTGTTTTCTTACGATATAGTCGTAGCCGAATTTATGGACGTTTTCTCGAAAGCGATAAACGAAAACTACAACAAGGCAAACCCCGAATACGCCAAGTCGTGGGAAGAACTTTCGGAATTTACGAAATCGTCGAACCGCGCCGTAGGTCTTGCGGTGAACGCGAAAATGTATTCTTTGGGGCTGAGTATCGCCGAGCTGAGCGACGCGCGCGAAGAATTCGACTTGAACTCGCTCTCGCCCGAAGACGACTTACGCGTCGCCAAGGAAGAACACAAGCGTTGGTGCGCTTTTCACACCGTAAACGGTTGGACGAAAATGAGCATAGAAGAATCGAAAGCTCTGAGCGCCCCCGAAAAAAAAGTCCGCAAGTCGGAAGAAAAAAAGCGCTCTCTCTCACTCGTGGGTTGGGACGAGCTGAAACAGGTCGGAGAATACTTGGGCGAAGACGTACAGTCTTACGACTATCTGTGGAAAAACGCAATAGTCTACGCGCTTCACAAAACGGGCTACAAAATAGTCAAAAAGTAAAACAAAAGGGCTGCCGATACTGATGTGAACCCCAAAAGTTGGATAAATAATATAGTTAGATTTGATGTGAATGAG
>WSNJ01000015.1 GCA_013316045.1 Clostridia bacterium | reverse complement strand
ATACAAAAAACATTACCCGAAAAAATCAAACTACAATTACTATTAGAGCATTTATTCAACGAACTACATAATTTTGAAAAACGTTTTTGTAAATATATCAAAAACAGTATTGTTACTTCTAAAAATGAGCAAGAAATAAATACATCCTACGTTGTTAATGCCGTTAATCTTTTAGCCGAATTAACAAATTTTTCTATCCCCGATTTTGTAGATATTGATGATCTCATAGAATCCACTATGGTTACCGAGTACGAGCCAAAAGGAGATAGCATACTTTTGTCAGTCAACAAAAAGAAGATTTATCTATCTAATGAATTTTCTAATCTTTCCGACACACATATTCTAAGTTTTAACTATACTGCCCTATTCGATATCTTAGGTGTAAAAAATCCTTGCGCATACAATAATGTTCACGGCAAATTGTGTAATTCCGTTTGCAAAGAAAATTGCAACGAGTCAAATATTATTTTCGGCATTGACGATTCCGTAATCCAACTACAAAGCGCAAGTTCCGAATTACGAATGTTCAGTAAAACTTATAGAAAAATGTTCAGCACTAATCTACATACAACGGCATTGCCGAAAACAAATAACGCACCGTTAGAAATAAAATTCTACGGTCATTCATTAAGTTCTGCGGATTATTCGTATTTTCAAAGTATTTTCGACTTCTACAACCTGTACGCAAATAGCAATGTTAGCCTGATTTTCTACTATTCGAAAGGTTATGAACAAACCGACGAAATATATAAGCTAATAAATACTTATGGGGATACTCTGCCAAATCAAAAACAAGGGAAAAATCTCATACATAAGTTGCTTTTAGAAAACAGATTAAAAATCGTTGAAATTGATTAAATAAAATTTCCTAAATTTTTTGCCTTTCGTGGTTGCTATCGTAGCACAGAAAAAATCGGCAGTCAACGGGAAAAAGCAGCACTAAAAATTTGTATTTTACCTTTTCAGCTCTACGGCAACGTAGGGTTTTTTTTGTATACATTTTCACGCACTGTTTTTTCCTTTTTCGTTGACTCCCGGATAGTCAAACTTAAAACTTACCAAACGTTTATCTTTTTCCCGTGCTACCTTGCCCCTGCCGAAAGGCAAATAAAAAATTTAGGAGAAAGAAAAAATGAAAGAAACGGAAAAGACAAGAGAAGAAGAAAGAAAGTATTATCTTTCCGAGTTCTCGTACAACGACGGAGAATACGACGTTAAGTTTAATATTTACGACGTAGACTTTTATCATCAGACGATTACGGTTGTAATATCCTGTTGTGGAAAGATTACGCAAGACACGTTTCCGCTTGTTCGGGACAATAACGGACATCTGTATTTCGAGTACGGCAAGTTTTACGAAAACAAAATCTTACTTAACGACTTCGCATAAGGAGAAAACGAAATGAAACTTACTCTTACAAACGTTAGGAAAATTAAGTCCGAAAGCGACAGCAAACTAACAAAACACGTTTGTAACTACGTTATAGACAAGTGGCACGACTATGACGATAAAATCAACATATTCAAAGACGTACTGTATATGGGCTGCGTATCGGGTATCGTCAGCGAGCTTATCTATTACTCCGACACATTGAAATTCTACCGCAAATACCGCGACGAGATAAACGGCTTATTGAGCGAAACTATGCGCTCGATGGGCTGTTTTTCTTTTAAGGACGTTTTCGGCAAAAACTTTGACGACGAAGACCCGCTTATTATAGACACGCACAATCAAAATCTTATGGCGTGGTTCGGTTTCGAAGAAACGCTTAGGATTATAGGATACAAATTCGAACAAATACAGTATTACATTTAACAAAAACAAGGAGAATAGCATAATGGACGGAATGAAAACTATGGCTTACATACAGTCTTTGAATATCGGGAAAATGCAACCCGAAATTAAAGACGAAATAACGATACTCGAAAAAGTAGGAAACAACGATTACATAGCGGACTACAAGGGCGTGAAATGCCACGCTCTTTTTAATTGCTTTGTATGCGCCTACTTTGCCGACGACGTTTATAGGAGAGAAAAATAATGTGCGTATATATTATTCAATTTGACTGGTCTACGCCCGACGCGGACGATATAGAACTTTATGTTTACGGCAGCTACGACAAAGCCTACTACAAATTCAAAGAGCTTATATGCGCCGAGCGAAACCTCGACAATTCGTGGGTTGGAAACATAGAATTCGACGACGACGGATACCCTATCGACGAGCAATACGAATTCGACTTTGAAGACAATAACTACGACGAATCCGAAGTTTGGTGGCACATAACGGATAAAGATGACTACTACCATCATTCGCGCATAGACCTGCTTATAAAGGAGATACAGTAATGGGCTGGACTTATTATAGAGCGACGCACTACAAAAACGGAAAAATAGACAGGTTGGCTGAATGCAGAGCCGAGTTCGGAAAGAATCCGAATCAGGCTACAATCGTTAAAGACTCTCTTGTCGGCACTACCTATTACGCCGCTATAAAGCAAACCGAAACAGGCGAAATATGGGCATTGATAGTTTTGACCCAAACAGACAAAGAAGAATTCGGCTATAAAGATATGAGCGAAGATATGCACCCGTACTATTACGATTGCCCTATCGGTATTCTCAATTTACTATCACCAACAAACAACGAAGAAACTCTTAAATGGCGCAATCTTTGCCGAAAACAACACTCGAAAAATGCGCCGAAGGAAGGTCCCTATGAACAATTACGGATACAAGATTTGCTATCGTGAGAAAAACTCAAAACAGTACATACGGTATTTTCTAACCTACACTTATAAACAAGCCGTAAACGCTTTGAGAGAATACATACGCGATCCGCCGAAAGAGCGAGAAACCGACAGACAACTCAACCGACCCAAATGGAAAATAATTCCCGTAAGCAAAAAAGAAATAAAAGCCGGTATATGGCGCGAAGTCCCTTTCTGAACAAGATAGGGACTTTTAATTTATTACGACGAAAATATATAAGGAGAAAACACAATGAAAATTACAACAGACAAACTTTACTATCTTTGCAACAAATACCAATGGTTTACTAACGGCGACTGCGGACAGTACCGTAGGTTTTTCGAGCGCAACAAACAAGGCGCGCCACTCGAAACTTTGGCGACTATCCTTTGGATCTGTTCGGACGGCTGGGACGAACGGGACATTTTGGAAATATTAAAAAAGGAGTGCGACATACAATGACAAACTTAAACTTAACCGCAAGCGGCAAGCCGCAAGAGCTTATACTCGCATACTTGCAAGAGAACGCGAGCGACGTTTTGGCGGAAAAAATAAACAACGGAACGCCTATTGAAAAGGACGACAAGCAGCTTATAAACAAAAAGACGCTTAATACGTTTATGCAGTTCGCAGAAAGCGAGGCGAAGAAACTTGCCGAAAAAAGCGCGCATTCGGCGTGCGTGGAAGATTCCGTAGTGTTCGGCTGGGCTGTTCACTATTTCGAAGAAGACAGTATCGAAGGCGTGCTGTACAATCCCGACGGCACGGAATACAAACCCGTAGTAAAAACTGCTCCGAAACCCGTTACAACGCCTGCAACGGCAAAACCGAAAGAAACAAATACGCAAACGTCTTTATGGGATATGCTCGAAGCGGAAGCAAGAAAAGCAGACCCACTCTCAGCCCCAGAGCTGATTGAAGTTGAAACGAACAACGAAGAAAACATTACGGAATTCGACCCGAGCGTTGACGAAATTGCGGACAAGTTACAGCAAGCCTTAGACGAGAAAAACGGAATAACCCCCCAACAACTTAAAACAATACAAACCGACGGCAAGGTTATAGACGTCGAAACGGGCGTAGTTTTAAGCGACAGTTTCGCCCAAAAACACGACGAACACAAAAATATTGACCGACTGTTTAACTTGCTCGAAGGCAAAATCTATATCGCATAGGAGAAAAATTATGTTAGACGAAAAATTTATTAAACCCATTCCCAACTACATTGCCAAAAGAATACGCGACAAAGACCAAAACGGCGTATGTTACGGCAACGTAAGATTCTACGCGTACTTTGCGAAAATGAAAGGCGAGCTCGTCAAAATTACGGTTGCATGCAAGAACTACGAAAAACAGTGGTTTTGCAAGCAAGTCGCCGTTCACGGAGTTCACTCGGACACTTGCCTTGTACGAGATATGGAATATACCGTTATGGGCTTTTCTATCGGCTGGTACGATACGGGACTTTCAAACTGCCGCAAGCGTTACGAAGACGGAAAGTGGTATCCCGCAAAAGACAAATACTACAATCCTACGGCAGTAATCGTGAATAAAAAATACGCATTGAAATTCGATGCGTACAAATACAGCGCAATAGAGAAATATCCGTACGGCGACGTTATGAAATATTTGAAGATTTACGAACAGTATCCGCAAGCCGAATATTTTATAAAGATAGGACTTGCGCACCTTGCGACGAACAAAACGCTATTGAAGAAAGCCGCGAAAGACAAAGCGTTTCGCAAGTGGCTTATTCGCAACGCAAAGCAACTTCGCAACGAATACGGCAATTATCCGTACTTTTCGGCAAAGATTATGCTGTCCGCGTACAAAGCGAATATGTCTGTACTCGACGGACAGCGGCTCGACAGACAGATAAACGAAATGCAACGGGAGTACAATTATATTAACACCATAAGCAAAGTAATTTCCAAAAGCGAAATACCCGAATTTTTGGAGTATTTGAAAAAGCAAGAAACAAACATAAACTCGTATGCGGACTACATAAAAGCGTGCGAGTTTTTAGGTTTGGATATGTCATTGCCTAAAAACCGTTATCCGCACGATTTCAAACGTTGGCACGATATTCGCATTGACGAATACAACACCGCTAAGGCATTGAAAGACACCGAAGATCGCAAAGAGTTATACGCAAAGTTTGCAAGTATAGCCGAAAAGTATGTTTCTCTGCAAAAGAATGGCGACGATACTTTCGTCGTAATGATAGCCCGTTCGCCGCAAGACCTAATCCGCGAAGGAGACGCGCTCGATCACTGCGTGGGACGAATGAATTACGACCAAAGGTTTATACGGGAAGAAAGCCTTATATTTTTTGTTAGAAACGCCGAAACGCCCGACGTTCCGTTTGTTACAGTGGAATACTCACTCAAAAACAAAAAGATATTGCAATGCTACGGAGAGCACGACCACAAGCCGAGCGATAACGTTTTGGAATTCGTCAACAAAAAATGGCTGCCGTATGCGAACAGAAAATTAAAGAAAATACAGTTAGCGGCATAGTCCGC
The DNA here is from genome assembly GCA_013316045.1 of Clostridia bacterium. GTDB lineage: Bacteria > Bacillota > Clostridia > Christensenellales > Pumilibacteraceae > RACS-047. Next base: position 25,744 of record WSNJ01000015.1, on the reverse strand, counting down.
AAAGGAGAAAATAATATGAATACAAACTATTTCAGAATTACGGGTTACTGCGAGCAAGATAACTTTTGCTTTATTATGGACTGTTACGGTATGTTTGAAAAACTTTGGCAGTTTAGCTCGTTCCTTATTACCAAAGGACTTAAAGTCTTGGAAGTGGGAAACGCCGAAAAATTCTCGGACTGCAATATCTCACGTATACCGCCAAACACCGACCAACTGTCATTAAGAGCCATAGCTCACGGCAAACCCGAATACACTACGCAACAAGTTGACGGCGTAACTTACAAAGCCGTTAAAGTCGCTGATAAGATATATGTGCCGAATAAAAAGGAGCTTTTATGAACGAACAATTATCCATATTCGATATTGTTATAGACAATAAGAAAACCGAGCAAGTCATACAAATTTATCAAACGGAAAAACCGCCTAAACCTAATGCTTACGAAAATGTTTGCCCTTACCCTATCCCTACCGTTGCGGAAATTATAAAACTGATAGAACGCGAAAGCTACCGTATAAACAAAAGCAAGTTAATCTCCGATACGTTCGCGTGCGGAGCAATCGCTATATCCAATAAAATTGATTTACCGAACTATGAAAAACGCGAGCAACAGTATTTACAGATAATAAAAAGCTACGAGCCGCGCGAGCAAAAACAAATTGCAGAACTATTTGGAAAAATCGGCGCGCTTCTTTCGTCCGTAGTATACGACAACGGTGTTTTTAACGACTATCTCGGCGAACTGTTTATGCAATGCAACCAAGGCAATAAAAACTGCGGACAATTTTTTACGCCTTATCATTTATCCAAATGTATAGCAAAAATCAACATTACTGACGAATGTTCAAAACAAGGAAAAATTATAACTATAAACGACCCTTGTTGCGGTAGCGGCGGCTTAATACTTGCGGGTTTAGATGTTTTGAAAAATGATTACGGATTCAATTATGCGCACGACTGTTTTGTGCTTTGCAGCGACATTGATATACGGTGCGTTTATATGACTTACTTGCAATTATCGTTTGCCGGCGTTCCGGCAATTATAACTCATCAAGACACATTGAGGCAAGAGCTATGGAGCGTATGGAAAACTCCGGCATACTGTATGCAATATTTACGATTTCGTCAATTTGAAAATTATATACACGGTGTAAAATCCGAATAACTCCATACTACGATAAAAGGGAGCGCACAAACGTTCCCTTTTTTTATGTTTGTTATAGCCCAACTTTATTTGATATAGTCTAATCCATTTCACGCTTAAACGAACGCAACATACTCATTAAAGAATTTTTCTGATCTTCGGTTAAACCATTCCACCTTCTCTCTAACTATATATAGTATTTTCAGAAACATTAGCTAATTCCGCTAGATGATAAATACTCCACCCTTTATCAAGTCGCATTTTGTCTACTCTCTGATAAATTTCTTTGGAATCAAAATACATATAATAAAACTTTATTCGACTTCAATGTTTTCGTTTGCAAATAGTTCATCGTCAAGAAATTCAATAATAGACATATCGAATCCGCGAGCGAGTTTATAAACAGTCGCAAAATTCACACTCTTATTTTTGAAATTCAAAATTCTACTCATAGGAATCTTTTTATGGACACTTTTTTGTACTCCGAGTGAAAAATCAACGACCGACACAAAAGCCTAGAGTTCTTATACGAATTCTCGGCTTTTGTTGTTGTATGTATAATTATAGCGAATACGCCACTGTTTCTCTTACTTATCTTTACCTTCTTCGAGTAGCCATGAATTGCTTTCTTGCAAAACCCTAAGCTGCGAACGCGCCATATTATTTAGCTGTTTCAACCGTTCTTCTTGCGGAATATTTTGCTCGATCAAATATGCGTTCAGACTTTCCATATTCGCTATGACAAGTAGTTGCTCAATAGTAGCGTAATCTCGAATATTTCCTTTCAGCGACGGATTCTCTTTTCGCCACTGCGCGGCCGTTTTTCCGAACAGTGCCACATTCAACAAATCCGCTTCGTCGGCATATACGAATTTCAACTGAGCTTCCGTCAAAGTCGGCACTATGTTTTCTTTTATAGCGTCGGTATGTATACGGTAGTTCACTTTCGCAAGCTCGCGTTTTGCCGACCATTCGAGTGCTTTCTGTTCTTGCGCTTTTAAGCGTTGAAATTCAGTTACTAAATACAATTTGAATTGCGGACTTATCCAACTTGCAAATTCAAAAGCTATATCTCGATGCGCAAAAGTGCCCGCACTGTATTTGCCGGCACTCGGGATAATGCCGATAGCATTGAAATCTTCTTTCCAACGTTTCGGAGTCATCGTAAAGCGGTTATATCCCACTTCATCGATTTTAATTCTGCGCATTTCCACGGAATTAAAATTCGGATTGTTAATTTCTTCCCATAGGCTGTAAAATTCAAATGAGTCCTTGTTCGACATCCAATTGCGTATCACGCCTGATGGATCTTGCGAATTGAAATACTTGGCAATATCGGTAATCGAAATATAATCTTCTTTTCCGATGATTTTGTAATTTACGTTCAACCCTTGCACGATTACTTCTTTTGCCATAATGCACCCTGATTGCATTGATAAGTTCATTATACCACAAAACGGAAATATATGCAATGTATTCGGCGAACAAACATGCAAAAATCGCTATGCCATCCTGTGTTTTAATACGCGTTTATTCTTTAACGTCGGCTTGGGAAATTCTTTCGATAGCGCTTATAGAATCGTTATTCGATATTATGCGCTGTATTTCTTCGTCGGGAACTATCCGCGCGACGCTGATTTCGCCCGACGCGCTGAGCCCTTCGGGCGTATTATAGTAATTTATCCGCTTATAATTATCCACTCCGAACAACGCTTTGATTTTATCGGCGTCGTCGTTTACGAAAAACTTTATGCGATACGTATAGTAGCGTTTCGTCTGAAAAAAGCGAATTCTTATATGCAATATGCATTGCAACGCAATTATCATAACGGTCGCTCCGAGCGCGACTATATACATTCCCGCGCCTACGGACATTCCTATCGCCGCAGTCATCCATATTCCCGCCGCAGTCGTGAGTCCGCTCAGCCCGTCGCGCCTGTGCATTATTATGCCCGCGCCCAGAAAGCCTATTCCCGACACTATCTGAGCCGCTACGCGCGCTTTATCCGCGACTTCCACGTCGGAAAAGCCGTATTTCGAAACTATCATAACAAGGCACGCGCCCGAAGCGACTATCGCGTGCGTGCGAATACCCGCGTCTTTATACCGCATTTTGCGCTCGACTCCGATTGCAAAGCCGAGCATAAGCGCGATAAATATCCGCAAAACATACCAAAGTTCCTGTATTATGTCCATTATGCCAACCTGTTCAACTTAATTTAACCGTATATGATTTGTGCGTTTCTCGACCGAATTGCGGAAATAATATCGTCTGCCGTTTCGGCTTTTCGAGTAAGCGCTATTCCCGTAAGACGCTTTAAGTCCGTCCCGTGAGCGTCCGACCCTGCTGTTTCGGGCAAACCGTAAGACTGAGCGTACCATTTTGCGCGAGCGTTGAATTCGTCGGGCGTTTTGCCGTTGAGAACTTCGACCGCGTCGACTTTATGCGGCAAAAGGCGCACCGTTTCTATCCAAGGGGCTTCGGCAAACGGATGAGCGTGAATAACGAACGCGCCTGCCGCGCGGACTTCGTCCAAAATCTTAGGCAACTGCCACGAAATAAATTCGTTTTCTTTCAGCCAGTCGATACTTAACCCATAAAACAAAAAATCGTTGCCTTTATACGAATATTCAAGCCCGCGAAAAACCTTAAACTCCTTGCCGTGCGCATATTCTTCCGCGGCGCGGAAACCGCCGAAAAACATATCTATGCGCTCACGCCAAGGCGTGCCTTGCGGAACGGTCGTACTTCCCGTGAAATGATCCGTTACGAACATACCCGAGTAACCTTTCGAGATATAAAAGTCTACCGCTTCTTTTGCAAGCATATGAGAACACTTACTGCCCTCGGACGTATGCAAATGCAGTTCGTACTTATATGTTTTTTTCATAAATAACTCTCCTTATATGAAAAATGGGGCAAATCGTTAAATGACAGCCCCATTTATTTTACTTAAAACATTTTTCAGTTTTGCGGTTTCAACGTAGGGAACGCGCCGTCGACTATATTCCAAACGGTTTTGTCAAAATTCTCGTAAAGCGACGCGGTTTTAAGTTCGACTTCGGTTTTATAGCCCGAATTCGATATCTCGCCGACTACGTTCGCTCTCGTAAACGTACTTTGCACCAAAGCCGCGGAATAGCAATTTTCTATAACGCCGTATTTACGCGCGCTCGCCGACGCCGTATTGCCGTTGTTTACTACAAAATATGAAAGACCGCTTTTCTCGACCCCTGAAATATTACCGTCCGCCAAGCATATAACGTTACGAAGATTTCCGCGGTTAAACCCGACTACACCCGTATTTGCCCAATCGTATTGTACTTGCGCCGCATTAACTATAACGTTTTCCACCGTTCCGAGATTATACCCCGCAACCAAACCGACGTCGTTGGCAGCGACTATTTTAGTTACCGAAAGCGCGAAATTTTTAACTATGCCGTTTTCGCCTATAAGTCCGAATAAACCTACGCCGAAATTTGCAAAAGAAAGTTGCTTATTCGAAATTCTCTTGCTTACGGTAAGTCCCGTTATAGAAAACCCTTTACCGTCGAACGTACCGTTAAACGCTCGTTCAGTTACTCCTATGTTATTATAATTGCGACTCTCCACCATACCGGTTGCAGAAGCGCTTGCTTCTATCGGTGCTCTTCCGATCGAATGAAAGACTATCGCCGTATCGTATTTTACGGTTTGCGACAAATCTATGTTCCCGCCCAAAACGTAGTAGCCGTTCAAATCGTCGTTTATGGCTTGCAGTTGCGCTCCGGTAGTTATAACAGCCGTAACCGTAAATACGTTTACGGGATAGAATTTGCCGCCGCTTTCTATAACGAGCGTAACGGCTCCGCCCGTGGGCATTGCGGGCATATCCGACTTTTGAACGGTATATTTGCCGCTTGCGTAATTCGACGTTATGTTCTCCCCGCCGTAAGTTTTAAGCGTTCCGTTTACGGCACATTCAAACTCGAAAGCAGTTTTGCTCAAATCATAAGTCGCATTCACGGCATCGCTTTCGAGCGTTACGGAATTTGCGGTAACCGCAAACTCTTTGCTTGCCTTAACGTTTGCGTCGATTAGCGCGTAAGCAACGACGGTAAATTTTGTGCCTGCCGCAACGGATTTGTCTACGCTTATAATGCCTTTGTAGTCTACGCTGACTCCGTCTACGGGCGTTTCGAGCTTATAACCGAGAGAAAAGTCCGTATAAAGACGACCCCCCCCCGTTTTATTTGCGCTTACTTGCAGCGTATCGCCCGCTTTAACCGAATTTTCGGCGTTTGTAATTTCCACGATAGGTTTTTCGGTCGTTCCGCCGTTATTCGCATTTTTAAGCGTAGGAGCCGAAAAATCGCTTATGTTCCAAATACTTACGTCAAAACCCGCATAAGTAACAGCCGTATAATATTCTTCGTAGGTCAATCCCGTTTCGGCATACCATTTACCCGGTCCGAACGTCAAAATACCCGTTTTACTCGTAACAAAAAAGCAATTCGTATATGCGCTGCCGTCGCCGCCTCCCGTAAAACTTCCCGTATTGTCGATATTCGCCTGAGTCGTACCGTGTTCTACCTTTCCGAGCTGAATACAGTTTTCAATCGATCCCGTGGACTTTAATTGAACGACAAATCCTGCCGCTTTACCGACTGTTTTGATATTTATTTCGTTTATGCAATTACGGACTTTTCCGCTCAATTCATTCACGAAACCCGCGCCGTATACCGCATTTGTTTCGATAGAGCCGCTTAAACGTAAATTTTCGACTGTTGCGCCTTCATTTATCTGATGGAAAAAACCGTAATAATTGGTACTCGTACCGGTCAATCCGCTTATGGTATATCCGTCGCCGTCAAACACTCCGCTCACCGTAGTACGCCATTTTGCGCCGTTCGGTCCCGTAATTCCGTTTAATCCGTTTTTATATTTATTAAGTATTATATCGTTTTTTAAGATATATTTCTTGTTTACATTTACGCACAAAGCATCGATTAACTCGTCTTCGTTCGTTATCTCATACTTTTCGTCGCGGTAATTAACGGTAAATTCTTTTTCGTCCGTAATATTATCGCCGTCCGAATTTACGCCGTCGGTCGTAAGAACTACGGTTATCTTTTTGGGGAACACGGTATCGAGCGGGATCGACTTTTTAACGGGGCAAATCAATTTGTTCCCTTCGAGAGTAAACCAATCCGAATCGCCGCCGCTTTTGAGCGACCAGCTTACGCCTTTTTCCACGTTATCCGCGGGCGAAAGAGAAGCACTAAGATCGATCTCGGTCAATTCGCTTGTAAATTGCGTAACGGTATTAGCTATCGTAGCACCCGTAAGATCCTGCGGCGTAACGGTAAGATTACCCTTTCTATACTCTATTTCGTAGTTGTTCGCCGTCAAGCCTTTCGGCGTTATTTTATACGTTCCTACGGGGAGAGACGCCGACATTTCTTCGAAAGCGAGTTCGCCGCCCAGAACGGAAACGGTTTCTTCGTTTACGAAACCGCTGTACGTAACCGTAAATTCGGGCAAATCCGTTCCGTATTTGACCGTCTTGTTTTCAGCCGTAATAACGAGCGGAGCTTTGTTTATCGTAAGCGTTGCCGAAAGAGTCTTTTCTTCTTCGCCTTTCGTCAATTTTACCGAAACGGTATAACTGCCCGCATCCGTTTTGGAATTATTTTCGTACACCGCGCTTACGCCTTCGGGCAAATTCTTAACTTCGAGAGCTTTTACCGTCCCGTCATAGGTAAACGCTTCGTCCGAAAAAGTTACTCCCGCAAACACATCCTCGACTTGCGGCGGCGGATCGTCTTTTCCGTCTGGTGGCGATTTCGTATTGTCGCAAGCCGCGAATACGGCAAGCGACGTTACAAGACACAATAGCAGCACCCAAACAATTCTCAACTTTTTCATAAACTTCCCTCCATATATATTTTGATGTTTTTTTACTGTCCGAATCGGCGGGCTATCGCGCGTTCCACGCCGCGCCGCGCCGCTCCTATAAGTTCCGCATCGTCGAGTATGCACGAAAAGGCGATCTTAACGTCGTTTGAGCGTTTTACTTCCGAGCGGATAATTTCGAGATACTTTTCTCCGAATTTGACGCCGCCGCCGTTTATTACGATCCCGTCCAAGTCCAAAACTTCGTTAAGATCTTTTATCACATTACCCAGAACTTTCGCGGTATGGCAAACTCGCTCTACGACTCTTTCGTCGCCGTTTGAATAAAGCCCGAATATTTCGTCGTAAGTATAATTTTCGCCGTAAGCGGTATTAATATATTTGCGTATGCTCAAAAGCGAACTTACCGTATCGAGCGGTTTCGTTTCGCCGTTTTCATATACGTTTATAAGCCCTATCTCGCCCGCAAGTCCGCGATTGCCCCTGTACGGAACGCCGTTGAATACCATCGCGCTACCGAGTCCGACCCCTACGTGAACGAGCAAAACGTTGTTCATCTCGTCAAACGACCCGCCCTGCTCCAATTCGCCGATAAGCGACAAAAACAAGTCGTTATTCAGTTTTACGGGAACGCCGAAATGCTTTTGAAACAGATTTTTTATATAATTTTTGTCTTCTTTGAGAACGGCATTGAACTGATACGAGCGTATTATTTCGCCCGTTTCTTTTTCGATTTTTCCGGGAATCGCCATCTCTATTCCGAATAGCGGAATATTTTCGCAATGCTTTCCGAGCAGATCTTTTAATTTTATAACGGTTTCGTAAAAAACGGAACTGTCGAATTCGTCGATATCGTCGATATTCGCGCGGCTGAACAACTTGCCGCACATATCCGCAAGCCCTATTTTGACCGATTTATCCGCAAGGCTTATTGCGGCAACGCAACCGAAATTCGGATTTACGGAATATTCGGTTTGCGGACGTCCCGTCTTGCCTTGCCGCTTGACCGCATTGGAGATAACGTAGCCGCCTTCTATCAACTCGCTCATTATTATAGAAACGGCCGCCGTACTTATCGATAATTCTTCGGCAAGTTCGCACGCCGTACATTTCTTCTTCTGCAACCGTTGCAATATCGCATAGCTGTTGTTTTCACGCAGCCCCGTTAAATTTTGTCCTCTTTTTACTACCATAGTTTTCCGTCTCTCTTTTGGATATTATTCGGTAAAGATATCGACCGACTTGCCGTCCGCCACGTTTTTACCGACAGCCGTTGCTCCCTGCAACACGGTGCAATTCTCTATATACCCGCTGTTTCTGCCCGCTATCGCGCCGATCTCGCGTCCCGCCGTCGTTGGAAGCGTAACGCCGCGCGCCGAACAGTTGCGCACCGTTCCGCCCGCGCCGAGAGAGCCGACGATACCGCCTATGAAGTTGGTACCCGTAACGCTCGCGTTTTCCACGGTGAGATTGCATATATCGCCGGTAACGAAACCGAACAGTCCGAGATTAAACGTATCCGATCCGTTGGTTTCGACGGTAAAATTCGACACCGTATGACCGTTGCCGTCGAAGCTACCGGCAAACGGCAAATAAGCCGCCGCCGAACCGTATCTTCCGATCGCGTTTAACTTTTTTCCGCCGAAATCGAGATCCGCTCCGAGTACGTAATACATTCCGAGCGTATTTTTATCCGTTCCGATACTCTCGAATTCTTCCGCGGTGCTTATCAGTTTATCGCAAATCTTCAAATGCGCCGCATAGTTTCCGCTTTCGGTTTCTATAACGAAATCGAACGAACCTTTTCCGAGTTTATCGACTGCGGCTTTCGTAAGCTCGAACTTTCCGCCGCTTGCCGTAAAATCCGTAAATTTCTCTCCGTTTACGCTTGCGCCGACAACGTTTCCGCCGCCGTAATCGAAAGACACGCCGTCCGCGCTTCCGATCGAAATAACGGTATTATCGGAAAATTCGCTCGCGCCTACAACCGTAAACGTTACGGGATCGGATTTAAGGTCGTCCTGATACGCGCGCGCCGCAAAAGTTACGCCGCTTTTTACGTAAGGAGCGACATAAACGGTATCGCCGTCAAGCCTTATGCCGTTTGTCTGTTCGACGAGTTCGAAATCGACGTCCTGTCTTGCCGCGTCGCTCGATACTTTACCGAATAATTTATACCACGAACCCGCGTGCAATGTCAAGTTCTCGTTAGTCAGGCGAACGGACTGCGAAGTTTCGTAAAGTCTGAAAACTTTTTCGGCGCGAACGCCGTCCGCCGTAACTATAACGCTGAAACTCGTTTCGTCGGTGCGGCTCGTATCTATAAGCCCCGTATCGCTTATGCTCAGATCTTTGCCCGTTATTTCGTAAGAAAGCTCCACGCCCGTCAAATCAAGCGGCAATACGCTTGCTTCTATTTGAATACTCTCTCCGTAAACCGCATAATCGCGCTCGTTGCCTATTACGATCTCACGCGGATAGTACGATTTACTAAGCCGTTTCAGTTTCGGCAATTCGCCGACGCCCTTTTCGAATGAGTCGCCGAGTAACGCGAAATCGCTGTTTATCATTTCGTTTTCCGATCCGAACATAACGCTGTTTATCGGCGCACCCGTGAACGTGAGCGTTTCCGCCGTTCCGTAAGTAAACGCATAGCAATTTTCTATTCTGCCCTGATTGTTCGACGCTATCGCACCGACTTCCGTAGAACATTCGACTTTTGCGACAACGTAACAATTTTCTATGCTGCCGACGTTTCTGCCCGCTATTCCCGACGCCCATTTATACGACGGCGCAGTCGTGGCTTTTATAGGCACGGTAACGTAACAGTTGCTTATAGCCGCATAGTTTACGCCCGCTATAACGCCCGAATACGAATTGGAAAGAACTTCGCCGAACTCTCCTTTTTCGAAGCCTACGTTTTTAACTACCGCGCCCGCCTTTATATATCCGAAAAAGCCGCAGTTAAAGCCGCTCTTGTCGCCGGCTCGGTTTATATACAAATTTTTTATAACGTGTCCGTTTCCGTCGAAAGTTCCCGTAAACGCAAGACGCGTATTTTCGGGCGCAAGCGCGTCTTGATATATGCCTATCGGCTTCCACCCTTTGCCGCCGTCGTAACTTACGCCGTATTCTTTAAGATCTATATCGGCGTCCAAAACGTAATATCCGGCAAGCGTCGTTTCGTTTGTATTTATGGCTTGAATTTCTTCCGCGTTAGTTATTATCTTATCGGCGATTTTCAAAGTTACGTTTATCGGGTGAACGTCGGTGTTTACCGACAATTCGTATTCGCCCGCATCGAAATTTACGAAAGCGTCCCTTTGCACGGTAAGCATACCGCTCGTTTCGTCAAACGAATATAAACCGCCTTGCAAAGTTTCGGAGCCTATCGAAACCGACTTGACTTTCGCGCCCGTATATTCCCCGCGCAATATTTTATAACCTATTTTGGATTCTTTTCCTTTCTCGATAAGCTGTACTGGATATTCGGCTTGCATAAGATTTCGAGTTTTCGCAACGAGTTCGTATACGGGCGAACTGCCGCCGCGGGAATTCGCTTTTACCTTGAAACGCGTTCCGTCCGCTACGCTTTTGTCTATGCGTAGCTGACCCGTAACGGCGTTTACGCTTATTCCGAGAACTTCTTCTTCCATAGAATACGACAGCGCATAATTCGGACTTGCCGCGATCCTTACGTACGATTTATCGGTGTAATATTCGCCGTCTTGGGCAAGCGAAAAGGTAACTTCCCCGTCGGGGCGCATAAGCGTAACTACTACGGGCGAGCTTACCGCTTCGCCCATACGGGCTACGACCATTATCTGATAACCGCTCGGAACGTCGCCCGTGAACGTTACCGTGCCGTCGCTTGCGTTTAGAGCAACTCCGTCGCGCGCGCCCGAAATTATTTCGTATAAAACTTTTTTCCCGCCCGTGAAATCGGCCGTCAATTTTTCGCCGCTGTAAATCTCGTATTCCGACTTATCGAACGCAACGGCGGGAACGCCTTTATTGCCGCAAGCGAAAAGCGCCGACGCGCAAATCAGAGAAACGATAACGGCTATTAAATATTTCGTATGTTTTTTCAACCTTTTAGACCTCCCGCAACCGTATTTGCGATTATGGTTTTCTGAAAAGCTATGAAAAGCGTTATGACCGGAAGCACCGCCACGGTTATCGCTGCGAAAAGCGTTGGATAATCGGCAGTTCCTATCGCGCTTTTTTGCAACTCGTCAAGTCCCACCGCAAGCGTAGTCATACTCGGCAAAAACAAAAGCGGAGTTGAATAGTCGTTCCATATACCGATGCTTTGAAGTATCGCCACGGCTATGACCGCGCCTTTTCCCATAGGCAACATTATACGGAAAAACACGTCTGCGTCGCTTGCTCCGTCTATAAAGGCGGCTTCGGCGTAACTCCACGAAATATTAGCGAAATACCCGTGAAGCAAAATAAAATTCATACCGAACGCGCTCGAATACAAAAACAGCATACCGACCAGATTATCGTATAATCCCAAGCTCTGCATTATCTGCAACTTTGCGGGAAGCGTGCCGACGATCGGAACCACTATAACGAATACGGCTATCGAATAAAGCAGCTTTTTGCCCCAAAAATCGTATTTCGACACGACGTACGCCGCGCTCGTAGAAAAGAATACAGTCAAAAACGTTCCCGCAAGCGTAAGCCCTATCGACAGCAAAAACATCTGCGGAATATTGAATCCGCTTATCGCCGATTTGTAAGTAAAAAGATTCTGAGAATAATTGGCAAATATCCATTTCGTGGGCAATCCGTTTACGTTTACGCGCCAATCGCCTATATCCTTGAACGAATTGTAAAACATCCACAAAAACGGATACAACAACGATACCGCGTATACGGCAAGCACTGTGAATATAACGGCTTTCGTGATTTTCTCGCCCGTAACGTTGAATTTGCGGGAAGCCAATTTAAGTTGTTTCTTTTTTTTTATATTCGCAAACATAAATTCTCTCCCTTTCTCAATATTCGACTTCGCGGAAAAATCTGCTTAAAAATTTACGACCGCCCAAAACTACCGGCATCCATACAAACGAACACAAAAATCCCATAGTCGCCGCTTTTTCGAGATTGTTTCCCGATTGCGCTATCTGGAATATATACATCGAGATCGTTCCCGTGCCGCCCTTGCCGGAAGTCAGCAACAAAGGTTGCAGATAGACCGTCAGCACGGTAGTCATACCGACGAGATTCAGCGTTATGAGCGTAGGCCATACGAGCGGGATCGTAAAGCTGAAAAACTCTCTGAAAAATCCGACGCCGTCCAGACGAGCGCTTTCCAAAACGCTTTCGGGAATTCTTCCCATTGCGCCCGATAAGAGTATAACGTCGTATCCCAAACCCGCCCAGATAAGATATATAAACACCATAACCTGAGCGTTCGGCGCAACTCCGAAAAACGCGCCTTTATATCCGAGCGATCGCATAATGTTGTACATAAATCCGTCGGGGTCGAACGGCAGTCTGAAAGCTATCGTCAACGCTATAACGGGAATGACGTTCGGCAGGAAAAATATAACTCTGAAAACGGATGCGCACGGCATCTTTTTGAAAAGGCAATACGAACAAAACGTTGCGAGCGGAACGCTTATAAAGCAGGTAACGGGCATATACAAAAGCGAATTGATATACCTGCGCGCGCCGTCAGGATCGCTTGCAAGGTCGCGGAAAAATAAGCGGAAATTCTGAAAACCTACCCATTTATATTCGCCCGTAAAATAATCCATACGCTGAAACAACAACATAATCGAACGGAAATTTACGGCTACCCAGCTTATAAGAAAATGCAATACGGGATAAGCCAGCATAAGAATTATAAAGATCTTAGTGCCGCGGCTCATCTTTTTCTTTGTTTTGGTAAAATTCGTCATTGCTTTTTTCCTTTGAACTCGGCAAATATATCGTCTATGTAAACCGACGAATTATTGTCCGCCGTTATGCGCACTCTCATTCTCTCGACTTCTTCTTTCCTGCCGTCCGTTTGCTTATCCGAAGCCGTAACGCTTACGTTATAAGTTTTCCACTCGGTCGAATCTATTTGCACCGTCTCGGTCGTAAGCGCGGTATTCGACGCAGGATAACACATAATCTGAAACGACCCTTTCCCTTTTGCCTTAAAAGTAAAATCGTACGTGTATCCGTTATACGTTGCGTCTATATATTGCGACGCGATACCGCCGCCGTAAACTCCGAGCACTTTCGATTTCTTCTCGTCGTCGTATACAGTTACTACGAGTTCTTCCGGCGAAACGGAAGAACTCGCGTTATTCAGTTTACCGCGCGTCCAAGCATTCGCGCTTTCGATAAGCGAAAAATCGTGATCGAATTTGCCGTCGGCGAGTTTGTTTACCGTTTCGATCCTTACGGGCGATTTGGGATAATCTCTTAACTGCGCGACGGCGGAAAACGGCGTTTCGCAGTCATAACAAGGTTGATTTTTGAACGGTATATAGGTTACGTAATCCACGAACATATAATCGGTATCGAAATTCGGCTCGCCCGTCCAATTTTTCGGAAACCATACCCCGAACCATAAACGCCCTTCTCTGTACGGAACTATCATTGTAGCTTCCGCGACTTCTTTGCCGTCGAGATAATAGACTATTCTTTGCGGATCGGTATACCAATCGAATCCGTAAGTATGCCATTCGCCGTCGTTGACGGGCTCTATCGGCGTTTCGTAATGTTCTTTGCCGCCCGTTTCGAGATTTATATAACTCGTATTCCAGATCGATCTGAAATCGCCGTTTCCCGGGAACTCTATATCTATTTCGTGATTTTCTATTTTTCCCTCGATAGTGGGTTTCGAAAAAGTCCAAAACGCCGAACACGCGCCTATACGCGGCATAAGTTTCATTTTTATCTCGTATCTGCCGGGACGCGCCATAAACTTAGACACGAGAGCCGCGCCCGTTTTGGTGCCGTCCGTACGTTCGCCCGCGCCGCGCAGATCGCCTTTATAATAATTTCCGTTTGCCGTAAGTACGAGTATTCCGTCGTCGGTATAACCAACGTTTTCTTTTATTACTCCGCCGTTGTCGTTTCCCCAATAATATTTGTCGGCTATGTACCAATTTTCCGGATTTATTCCGTCGGAAAATCCGTCGAATACAATATTTTCGTAGTCGAGTTCCACACTGTACTTCGTTTTGCGAAAGTCTTCCGTTTTTTTCGCGCCGTTACACGCCGTAACGCAAAATAAAAGCGCCGACGCCAAAAATAATGTAAATATGCGTTTTATTCCGTTCTCAATCACTGTAAACCGCCCTTTGATATCATTTTTACTATAATACAATAGAAAATCGCATTTGTCAATAGTTTATTAAAAGTTTTAATAAAATTATTTTTTGCCTTTATTTGCTTATAAATTCGTTTTTTACCGCTTTTTGCCAAATATTTGATTAAAATTTCCATTTATTGCAAATGTCAAAGTTTAATTATATAAAAGTTTTAATAAATTACTTGACGAATGTGCTCTTCAATGTTATAATTTGAGCAACTTTAAGGAGGTTTTATGATGAAACTCAAAAAATTCGCAAGTTTAATGTTATCCGTATTATTATGTTTTTCGCTGTTTGCGGGTTGCAACAAAAAGCAAAACGATCCCGACACGTTAAATATAGTTGTTTACGACGGCGGATACGGCAGCGATTGGCTTTATTCTCTTATAGATATATTCGAAAAAGATCACCCGGGCAAAAAGGTCAATCCCACGCTGAGCAAAAACGCGCAAACCATTATATCGCGTAATATGAATAGCAAAGACAATATCGACGACTTGTATATATCTATTAAAGTCGATTGGGAAATTTATGCGCCGCAAGGAAAACTCGCATCTCTCGACCCCGTATTCGAATCCACGGTCGACGACGTAAAAATAGCCGACAAAGTGGTTTCCGCATTTCAAAACTCCACTCGCTCGGTTTGCAAAGGCGAAGAACATCATTACCGTGCGCCTTGGACGGCAGGCGTAGGCGGACTGTTCTATAATGCCGAAATGTTCGAAGAAAATCATTGGAGCGTTCCGCAAACATACGAAGAACTTACCGCGCTGTGTAAACAAATTGCGGAGGCAAATATACCGGTAGAAGGCTCGGACGAAGAAACGGTAGTCCCCTTCGTATTCGCGGGAAGCGAAGAAACTTATTGGAATTACCTTGTATTCAACTGGTGGGGTCAGATTTCGGGCAAAGCCGAAATCGACGATTTCCTGAAATACGAAGATAAGGCTTGCTTCGACCCGTCCGACGCAACATACGGAAAAGCTTATGCGGGACTTAAACAGGCATATACGCTTTGGTACGATCTGATAGCGAAAAATCCGTCGTACGTTATGAAAGACTGCGTAGGAAAAACTTATATGGGCGCGCAACTCGATTTCGTAAACGGAAAAGCCGCTATGATGCCGAACGGTCAATGGCTTTATAACGAAATGAAAAAAGCCGCGCCCGAATTCCGTATGAAAATTATGCCCACTCCCACCGCCCCGAACGCACAATTCCCCGATACGAACTACGTAGTAGGTTCGGACCAAAGCATAGTTATTCCCGCAACTTCGACAAAACAAGACCTTGCTATGGATTTTATACGGCTTATGGCGTCCGACACGGCGGGTAACATTTTCTTAAAGCAAGCAAACGGAACGCTCGGATTTAACTGCGATTTCGATACAAGCGACGAATTGAGCGAATTTCAACAAAGCATAGCGACGGTACAATCGAACGACATTACGCTTTTCAGCGATTACAGCAATACTCTTTTGGGCAAATCGGGTCAGATAAGTTCCGTATATGCAATGAAACTTCCGTATAACGACGCCGTTTCGGGCTACAATTCCGCGGATCCGACGAATTCGACGTATACCCCCGACAGATATTTCAACGACATAAAGTCGACGGTCAACGGACAATGGCAAAATTGGCTCGACAGGATCTCCTGAACTTAAAAATATGAAACTTTCAGAATTATCCGACAACTTAACGGAAAAATTATCCGTAGCGCAAAAAATCGAAATCGTTTTCGGAAACGATAAAGATTTTTCAGTGCAAGCGCGCACGGACGCGACCATTCTTTTAGGCGGTCCGTCGGACATTATGCCCGAGCGCGCAAAATCGGCGGCAAATCTCTATAAAAGCGGAAAAACCGATCTGATAGTCCCCAGCGGCGGAATAATTCCGCCGAACGAAACAAAATGCGAAGCGATGATCTTGCGCGATCTGCTATTGTCTTACGGCGTTCCGGACGAAAAAATACTGCCGGAAACGACAGCGACGTCGACTCACGAAAATATGATCTGCTCTTATCTGTTGCTTATGCGTCGTTTCGGACTATTCGAGGTAAACCGTATATCGATCGTTACTTCCCGCTATCATCTGCGCCGAAGCCTTGCGCTTGCGAAAAATTACCTGCCGAAACATTGCTCCGTATGCGGCTATTCCGACACCGCCGCCCCGACCGATATAAATTCAGATTTATCGGCGCTTCGCATAAATTTCGAAATAAAATTCGACCGCGAACTTATCCTGAACAATATGATGGACGATATCGAAATTTAAGCGTCGTTCGCGCTACCTTAGAATACCCATGTGAACCCAAATGAACCGGCGTGAGAGCGAGGCGTGCGCTTGTCTTGATACAAGTGGGCTCGCTGCGCTCGCCCAGACGACAAGCGCACGCCTCGCAACCGACCTACCGAACAAAACCAAATAAAACCGCAAAAGCAACGTCTGAAAAACGGGCGGCACGCGCAAGGCTTTCCGTGCTCGCCCGTTTTTCTTTTCCGACGAGCCGTCAGTTGCTTTTACGCATTTTGGCTATCGTTTCGTCGCTTACGCGCCCCATAAATACGCCCTCGTCCCAACAGCGGAAATTATCGAATAGGAGCAGTTTTTTATCTTCCTGCCCTATTCGGCAAGCTATATCCGCGTCCATTATGTCGGATATGAAATACTGATACAACCCTTTGCTGTACACTATTTTCTCGCCCGTCTTTTCGATGTATTTGAGCAAATACTTAATCGACTCTCCGAGCAAGCGCGGATCGAGTTCCTTAAAGTCGTTTCTTCCGAACCGCTCGTTGAAATAAATGCTTTGTACGCTTTTTTGCATTTTGTTCCCCGTAGTGGAGTAGTCTTTGACCGTTATAAAACCGCCCGTCATTGCGTTTTCGGGTATGGCGAAAAGACCGTGAAAATGCAGCCTTTGCTTTTCCGGCGAGCGTTCCCATACGCCCATATATTTCCAGCCTTTACGATTGCATAAATTGCGAAAGCACGTCTGCAAACCTTTCCGAAAACTTTCTTCCGTGTGCTTTTTATCGTCGTAAGTAAAAGTGCAAAAGTAGTTGAATTTCGCTAAATTCGCCTTTCGTACCATACGCACTCGGCGGCTTATCAAATTCCTTTCTTTACGCTCGAATCCCGTATTCACATAATTTCTCGCCTGTTCTTCCGTTTCAAAAAACGGGCGCATTTCCGTTAATATCTTTTCTTTACGCTCTTTCTTTTTAAGTTGAATATGCTTTTTGTACAGCTCGTCGAACAACTCTTTTCTCGTGAGTTTGCGTTCCGTTTTAAGCGGTTTATTCGCTGTCTGCGGCGCGTTAATATCCTTGTCCTTAACTTCTCCGTCCGCCGTTATTCCGTCGCTGTCGCAAGCGTTTGAAGGCCCCGTCGCCTTGACGGGTTCGGAGCTTTCGTCTTGCTTGTCTATAACGGTTATTACTTCCTCCGGCGGTTTCGGACGCTTGCGTGCGGGGTTTGCAGTATGCGGTATCGCAATATAGTGCGAACCGTCGAAATATACTTTTGTTTCTCCGAACGGCATCTTTTTAGTTTGGCGTAGGCGTTCTCTCAGTCTGTTAAATATTACCGCTTGCGACGCTTGTTATATTCCGGCGTATTCTTATACAGCATTGCGTACTCGAAATTGCCGTGTACTTTCATCGCTCGTTTCAACGCCTTAACGTCGCCGTTCTCAGCGGCTTCACGCAATTCGTTTTCGCTGTAACGATAACCGCTTTTAAGTTCGCTTAGCGTATATTTTCGCGCCAAACGCTTTTGCCTTAATGTAAAAAATCCCACGCTTATTTACCCCCTTTTTTAGATTTTTGTTTCTTTCTGAGCCCACGCAGATACCGTCTGTTTTCCCTGTCTATCTTCTTAAACGACTTTCGCATATTTTTGAAGATATACTCGTTAATCTGTGCATTGTACTGTTGCGGAACGAAATCCGCGGTATCCAGCGTATGCGCAAACGTTTCGTAATATTTGCATAAACACTCGTTGATGAGCTTGTTTTTATGGTAGTTTATCACGCGGCTTTGCTCCTTTTTTGGTAGAAATTTTCCGGCAACTCGTCATCGCTCTCCGTCAGATATTTAATATATCCTTCGAGCGTTTGTCCCGTAGGTTCTGAAGCGGAATAATCGAAGTCTTGCTTCAAATGTCCGTCGTAAAACTTCGGCTTACAGCACTTGCTGTCGTAGCAATCGAATACGTTATAGTCTGCTGTAACGGTATCTTCCGTAAAACACGACTCGTCTTGCTTACCGCCCGAAAGATATTTGTCAAACAGCGAGCTGTTCTCTATATGCCGTATATGCCACCTTAACCCATCTATTCTGCCGTAATCGTTATACGAAAACTCCAACGACATAATTTCTATGAACTGCGACAGCTCGCGGATGTTCACATCAATGAGCATAGGTCGTTGAGTGTCAAGCCATATATCCAAGTCATTATGCCCGTGCTGTTCGTACCAACGGCTTTGCCAATCCGGAAAATACATACTCATACGACTGTTAAGATACTTTTGAGCCTCGGTTATACAGATACACTCAAACGGCAGATTGAAATGCGTTTTAACATACGGATTTGCAAAACCGAGTTTATACGGGTTTATGCGTCGGCTCAACCGTGGACTGTAACCGAACTTATGAAAAGTCATATCATAGTTTGCCGACACACAATGCGGCGGAATCGTTTGTATACTCTTAAAGCCGCTTGCTTGCTTAGAAAATATTTCTCGACACATACGATTATTTCGTTCTCTGTCAAAAGCCGCCTGCTGCGCTATATGCGTCATAAAACACGTCTTTCCCGTTCGCGGCGGCGCGAAGATTATAGTAATCATTGCGAGTCGTCTCCTTTGTCTTTAATCTTCCGCACAAGCGCGGCAATGCCCCTAAACGGCGCGGAAATTATTATCCATAGACCTTTTAATAGATAGAATATAAGTTTACCTATTGTCTTTACAAGCCATATAACGAACGTAATAATATGCGGGAATAAGAAAATCACAAGAATAAATACGGCTATACCCACTAAGGCAAATAAAACTATTTTCAATACGCGCCAAATCTTATCCCAAAGCTCTTTTACCCAATCGAACGTAGGCGGCTGTACTTCTTCTTTTTGCTCGTTATCAGGGTCGTTAGGTCGTCCCGATTGCTTATTGTCCACTACGCCGAGATTATATATAACACCGTCTGTTTCGAACTTTAAGCGCAAGATAGATACATCGGTTACTTTGTAATAATCTTCCGAAAATCCGTTTGCTGGATAACGTTTGTATTCCGTTCCCGCAAAGCGCAATATCCATTTTTTGTTTTGAATATTCGCATAGCCTGTGTCAGTTATCGTATTAGTAACCGAAGTATTAAACAAGCCGTGTTCGTACATATCCGTGCGATTCTCTTTCGCTAAAAATTCTTCGACGGTTTCTATCTCTTTCCATTCGTATTTATAGTGGAACAGTCCGCCGCCCGTATATCCTTGCTTGTTCTCGCTGTTAAGATAAGCGTACTTTTCTTCTGGGCTTCCGAAAGTTTCGGTAGGTGCGGTTTGACCTAAAATCATACTGAAAGAATTAAACTGCTGAACGTAATATACGTCGGCTTCGTAAAGACGCTCAATATCTCTGTCCGTATTAAATGCCACGAAATGACTGTCGCACGCTTCGTAACCGGGAAACAAATGAAAGCCGTCCTTATACCGCATAAAACCGACGTATTTGTCCGTTATCTCGATAGTTTCCGTTTCGAGACAAGTATATAAAATCTCGTCGTTATATGTATACGCCGTGTACTGTTTTCCGACCGCGAAAGCAACTTCCGAAACGGTATTGCCGCCGTTCGGCTTTTCGTCTATATTTTCGTCCCACGCTCGGCGTATCGTAGTTATGTTATAGAACCGCAAAGCGTCGGACAGTACAGTGAAATCTTTTACTCTGTATTTTGCGAACACACCGCTGTCGCTTAAAAGTTCGAGCGAATATATACGATAGTTTACGGAGTTCTGCGGCATATCCGCAAGGCTTTCGGTTTTATCCGTGGATATATTTATACTCGTAGCATCGAGCTTGCGCGTTTCGCGGCTCGGGTGATAAGCATACACAAGCAATTCCTTATCTGCGCTCTCGGCTATCTGAATAAGCTGTACAGAGTTATCTTCCGCTTTTGCGGGATAGTTTTCTATGTTGAAACTTTCGTCTTTTTTCAGATCTTCGAGTACGCTCGAATAAGAATACGTTTCGTTCTCAGCGGCATAGGATTTGACTGATACCGCCGAAAATAAACAGCCGATAAGCAGACAAAGCACGAGTGCAAAACTAAGAATATTGCTTTTCCGTTTTATCTGCGTTTTCATAGGCATTACACCTTGCGCTTTTGCGTATAGAGTATAGAAAAGACTACTATCGCTATTACGGCAGCGCCGCCGACAGCAAAGCACCACCACCAATCGGAGAAGAAAGCTGCTACTTTATCCCCGAACGTTTCGGGCGGTATTTCCGTGAATTTTGCGAATATAGTTTTGTTACTCGTGAGCTTGTCCGTGGACTTGACCGCTTGCGTATATTCCGCGTCGTAATACCAACCGTCGAACGTGTAGCCGTCTTTCGTGGGCGTTCTTAGGTCGGAAAGCGTAGAATTGTAATCGAGCAAGTCCATAGTTTCCACGCCATCTATGTTATATGTAAGCCCCGCTTTAACAACAAAATCTTTGCTTGCAAATAAAGATAAATCGTTCGTTATTTTACTGTTTGTGTCGTAAGTCGTCAACATTGAAGAATCAAGCGAAAACGCGACTGCTTGCAGTGTTACGCTGTCTACCAAATACAAGTCAACGAGCTTTGTTCCGTATTCGACGTCCATTTCGAGATATAGTTCGCCGTCAACGTAAAACGATACTTTGAACACCTGAATTTCCCATTTTGCATAGAACGCCTTGTCGCCCGTAGAGCCTTTGGGAATACTCGAAACTGCCGCGCCCGAAAAATCTTCCGACGTATACCAGCCTTTGAACGTATAGCCCGTTCGTGTAGGGATTGGCAATGTATACGTCTCGCTTTCTATGTTATACCCCGTTTTGCCGCTTACCGTTCCGTTATTTGCATTGTACGAAACCGAATATTGTATGACGTCCATTTTTGCGTAAAGTTTCGTATCCGCCGTTATTTTTCCGCCGTCGTATGGATTAGTAAGCGCCTCGTCATAATACCATCCGGCAAACGTATATCCGTGCTTTGACGGCGTTTCGAGAAGCGGCAACGACGGCTCCTCGATAGTAAACGTAATCGTATTACTCGTAAGCGTCGTGGGGTTAGTTCTATGGTCATAATAATAAGTAAAATACAGATCATACGTTCCGCTTTGCATAGCCACAGGATTTGTATTGTTTTCTATTGACTGGTTCGGGCTGTCGTAAAAAACATTTTTTAACGGCAACGGATTTATAGACAAGTCTATTTTTCCGCGGCTTCCATTGGAAAGTCCGTTAACATAAACATAAGATTGCAACTTTGCATAGTCCGCTCCGTTTCTTTTAAGATATGCAGTCATTGTATTTAGATTTTTCGTGCCGTAAGTCCAACCGAACACTTGATTTATAACTTGATTATTTGCGTCGTAAGATATGGTCGGATTTTCTATATTGTCTGCCAGCAATATTCCCGAACTTCGTTTCACACTGCCACTACTTATAGCATTTTCCGCATTGCCGCGTTGCTTAAATAAGTTTATTACGCCGCAAGCCGCAACGAGTATAACTGCAATAGCCATTAACGCTACGCCCCATTTTATGTGGACTCTTTTCTTTTGTTTTCCGTAATTTGTCATAATTTCTTTCTCCTTTTCCGCTTGATTTGCGGACATATAACAGCGCCGCGACTTGCAACATTTTTCTTACAAGCCGCGACACTGCGTTGAGATTTTACTGCTTCATAAGCATAGATAATAGAGTTTTATCCGACTTACGAACGGGTTTAACGGCGCACTCGAACACTTCGCCCGTTTCCTTATCTACGGTGCGCACGAGAAATTTCTCGCCCGTAACTTTTTTGCCTTCGCCGTTCGTAAACTCGTAAGGCTCGGTTATAAAGTCCGCTTTATCCTCGTTGCCGTAGACTATATCCAACACGGTATATCCGCCTTTATCTTTTGCATCGGGCGGTCCGACTTTAATCTTAACGTCCGTGCCGCGGATATTGCCGCAAATAAAATAGTCGAAATACGACTTGCCGTTATACTCGAACGGCGCGCGTTCTACCTTGATGTTGTTTTTGTTGTTTGCCATAATTTTTTATGCTCCTTTTGCTTTTAATTTAGTGCCTTTTTCTCTCGAAAACTTTACCGCATATTCTTTGTCGTTAAAAGTTTCCATAGCTTGCTTATACCGATACAATCCGGCGTGGTCGCTTTGGCATTGCAAATACCCCGAACGCAAACCTTTTTCGTATTCCGTAAGCTCTTTGCCTTCTTTTTGACCCCACTTATGCACTTTCGCTTTGCGTTCTTCCGCATAGCCTTTCGCGCGCTTTGTAGGCGTAGTCCATCTGCGCTCGCTGTTATACTTGCTCTGCGCAGGCTGTTCTACGGTTTCCGCTTGCTGTTGGACTTCTTCCGCTTTTTGTTTTGCCATTGTTAAAATCTCCTATAAAAAGTAATTGAAAATTACGCCCGTTTACGCTCGCTTAGCCCAGCGTATATATTTCTGTTAAGACGGCGATATATTATTACTTTGTCGATTGTTCGTGCGCAAGGCGCCTTTCACGCCGATTCATAATCGCTTTTTCTTTTTTCGCCGTATAACATTTCGGGATTTTTTATAACCCCTACACTTATAGCCACGAAAACAGGCAAAAGTTAAGTAAATGCTACCTATTTATTCTCAGCTGCGACAAAGTTGTCCTTAAACGCATACTTATTGCCGCTCGGGATACCTTTTCGTCTTTTGCGATTTCTTTCAGTCTTTTACGTTCGAAAAACACTTTATGTAGTAATTCTTTCTGTTCTATATTAAGATTTTGCATTGCTTTATATAGCTCGGCGTTTTTAATATTTTGGAAATCTTCCGAAAAATTGTACCTATCCGTTATGGGCGGCTCTATACTTTTCTCCGCAAGACTATCAAGCGACACGTTTCGCCGCGTTTCTCTGCGCTCATTTCTCTTTTCCACTTTGTCTAATTCTTCCATAGCGGTGTATAATTCGTCCGAAATTTCAACTTCGCTCGTCGTTCCGTCCGCAAATTTATATACTTTCTTTTTCATTGCTCTCTCCCGTAAACTCTCGTATGAAGAACTCGCACAGCTGTCTGTTGAGCCGCTTTATATGCGCCACCGAACAATCCATATCGTCGGCGGCTACTATCTGCGTGTTAAAATAGACATACAGCGACAAATACACGTCATACAACTTAGGCGGCGCGTTCCGAACGGCAGCATTATACCTCTCGACTTTCTCCGTTATTTTGTTTTGTCCTACAATTTTATCTGCCTTTGCAAACTCTTTTTCGTGGGCATAGTAATATTGAATTTCCTTTAAGTCCGCTTTAACTTGCTCTATCGTCATTTCTTTTTCTCCTTATGATTTTTCAATTTGAATTTATCCAATATGGATTGCATTATTTCCGACTGTTCTCCGGATAACTGCGGCAACAACGTTTCCAACAATCGCGCCTGTTCGTCGGATAAATACTGCCTGTCCAGCCTAAAACTTTCTTCTACATAAATTCCGCCTCCGTTGCCTTGAAGAGTATAAATCGGGTATTCGAGCGACAACGCAGTTATATCGTTATACACCGTTCGCACGGTTACGCCGAACTCGGACGCAAGATTTTCGCTTGTATCGTATCTGCGCCGACATAACGCTTCGATTATTGCTCGTCTGCGTTCGCTTACCGTCAACCGACTTATACTCCTTTGCTGTTTCGTTGGCTGTATTCTATCGTTCAAACCTGAAAGTTTTTTTCAGGTTTGAAATTTTTTAAGTATTTTTTTGTGTTTCTATCTGATTTTTCGTAAAAAATAAAAAAGCCGCCGATAAGCGACTTTTGCTATACCTTAATAAATATAGCGTTGTTCGCTTATCGGCGGCCACTCGTGTTATTGCAATATCTTACAAAAGTTCGGTTATCCCGTCCGATTTTAATACGGCTTTGCCTTTTCGGTTTTACAATGTCCCTGTTTCAGACCGACCGAACGCCGTTGCCGTAAGTTTTACTTATTTACTTGTTCGTTTTTACTCTTACTGCGTAATTACGCTTTGACCTTGCGGCGCATACACGTCTATCTGAATATGCCGTCTGCTCTTTATTTGCGATACCGTTACTGTTCCGCAATACGGGCATTTGACTTTCATTCTTCCGCGTTCATCCTTTGAACCCATAATCTTCGTATGGCAATTTACACATACGAAAGGCACGGACTTTTCATAGCCGAATTTTGACATAACTTTATAACTCCTTTTTCTCGTACTTATAAAAAACTTATATTCGGCAAACTGTATCTGTACGGTCGAGAACTCCAATACGACAGTAAACCGTTTTTCATAAGTAATATTCTTAACGGCGAATCGGGGCTGAATCCGCAAGTTAATACATTTTTATACAACTCAGCAATACGCCTTGTATCTCGCAGTCTTTAACTATTTTATCCTGCATTGTCTTGTTTTCGGGATGAAGTCGTATCTTGTCTTTTTCTTTATATATCCGTTTAAGCGTGTTTTCGCCGTTTACGAGCGCTACGACTATATCGCCGTTTTCGGCTGTCTCCTGTTTACGTATAACGAGTAAGTCTCCTTTCTCTATTCCTGCGTCTTTCATACTGTCGCCAAACGCTCGAAGCATATACATTTCCCCGTTACCGAACAGCGACTGCGGCAGAGCGTAACTTTCTTCTATATTCTCTATCTCCGCACAAGGGTCGCCGCAAGCTATTTTTCCTACCAACGGAATGGTTACTGTTTCTCCGCCCGATAATTTTGAAATAGGAGCAATATTGCCTAAATTAGTTCGTTTTAACCGCCCTTCACTTTCCAACTGTTTTATATATCTTTGCACCGTCGCAAGTGAGCCGAGTTTAAGCGCGTGCATTATATTCCGAAAGCTCGGAGATATTCCGTGCCGTTTTTGGTACTCTACGTTATATTCCAATACCGCGTTTTTCGTTTCTTCGCTCATTACTCGCATTGCCGCTTTCTCCTTTAACGGAACATTGCGTTTCGTTAAGTGTTAGAAAGTATATCATATTGTTTCTGTGATTGCAAGCGTTTTTATAGTATTTACTAAAAATATTTTTTATAACTTTTCGGCATTATTTATAGCTTTCTCTATATTCATTTCAAATATTGCGACAATCAAATCCAAAATATCTTTCGGAA
>WSNJ01000069.1:4260-9292 GCA_013316045.1 Clostridia bacterium | reverse complement strand
TATGCTTACTCCTTCGGTCCCAACCGTTCCAAAGCCGTCTTGACCGACAATGTTACCGGCACGACGATTGCCGTCAACAGCAGTCCCATTGCCGCAAGTCGCGGATATTCGGCATACGTGGCTTTCAGCGTTTGCGTATACAAATAGTAACCGAACGTGGCTACGCGCAAGGACGCGTCCGTACCGAAGAAACTGAACAGAGAGAACTGATTGGCAAAGATTCCGGCAATGCTCAAAATCAAAAACGTCGATAATGTGGGATACACTTTCGGCATAATGATATACAAGAACTGTTTGCCGCCCTTGGCTCCGTCCAGTTCCGACGCCTCCAACGTGCTTTCGTCCACCGTGTTCATCGACGAGGTTAACAGCAACACATACGACCCGAACGCGTAGAATATGTTGTAGAACAGCACCGTAACGAACTGCGTATCGGGATTGGACAACAGTCCTTGCCACGAATCGTTCAAGGCAGGCATCGCGCGCTCGACAAAGTACATATACATAATGACGGTAGCAATCGCGGGAATGATAGACGGCAAAAAGAGCGAAAAACGAAAGAACCCCGCCGCCGGCATCTTTTTGAATATATAGAATGAAAACAGCAACGCCAGCGGCAACGTAATAAACGTGCATAAGCCCCACACGCAAATCGAATTTACCAATACGTTGCGAATGGTCGTCTGCGTAGCGATTTCACGAAACAGCGACGCGAAATTTTGCCAACCGTTCCATACGAATGTGCCGACGAAACTGTCGCCGCCGCGTTCAAACCGTTGGAACGCCAACAATAGCGAATTGACGTTGACCCCGATATAGAACACGGCAAACTGCGCAAGCGGCAACGCCATCATCAAGGAATAGAACAGGATTTCCCTTTTCTTGCGCGCACCCGGTTTTTTTATCGCCGACGCGGCAGTCGGTTTTACATCCGCCCGCGCCATCAAGTATACCCTCCGAACACGCGGTCCCACCGATTTAGATTATACGTCAGCATACCGTTGAAGTAGTCTTCGGAGTTATTGCTCTGCCGACTCCGCAGGTACGTAATCGGCCGCAGTTCGTCTTGCCCGTCTACGGTCGAACCGAACGTTTGCATAACGAAAAACATACTTTGATTATCGAGATACACCTTTTCGGACGAATACGGATATACGATATCCGACGTTTGATGCAAGTCGTAGATTGATTTGCCGAAGTACGTCAGCTTTTGATAGTTTTCGTCCGTCATTTTATAATTAAGCGCTTTGGGGCTGTTGGTGCAAACGGTAAAAGCGTTGAGCGATTCTTCGGTATTGCAGAACTTCAAAAACTTTTTGGCTAAGTCGATTTTATAGTCGGCAATCGTCTTTTTGATAAAACCGAGCGAATACTGCGTGTCCACAAGCGTACTCTTCTCGCCTACTTTCTCTTTGCTCGCTTTGGGGAACGGCATCATACCGAATCGGCGGTTCTCGCGCGCGTACTGTTGACCGTAATAGTCGGCAACCATTTTCATACTGTCTTTTGCCTCGTTCTCCCACCAGTCGCCTTCCAAAATCATAGCAATCGGTTTACCCTTAGGCGTAGATTCCAAAAAGTCTTTTTGTGCGTCGAGATGCATATGCGAAGGCGAAAATACCAGATTGCCGTAATAATCGCCGTTCTTGACAATGCGCTCGAAAAACGACATCGACAGATACTTGCCCTCGCTCGTCCACAGCAGATAGGCGTTTTGCGGCGTGATGTCGATTCCGTCGCCGCTCCTAAACGTATACGTGCCGTCGGAAGAAACCGGATTGATTAAATTGGTCGCCTTGCCGCGGAACGTATAGTTCAACATAGTTTGTTCCAAGCCCTCGTGGTCGACGCACAAAGCATACATAGTCTTTTCTATGTAAGTGTTAAAGTGCTGACCCGTCCAGACGAACGGCGTAACGCCTAAATCGACCATATAGTCGCACAGCATAAAAAATTCGTCGAATGTAGCGGGCAAACCGTCGTCCGCCGTACCGAGTTTGCCGTCGGGACCTGTCGAACGCACGTCGTCCTCGCGGGCAACAAACGTCGAAGCGCCGCCGTTTGTGTCCTTAAAATACAGCAAATAATCCTCGAACACGTCGACGTCGTACACAATCCCCTGAAAGCCGGCATAGTGCGGAATGCCGTAATACTTGCCGTTGACATTATAGTAATCGACCTGCTCGGCCGTCATTTTGTCTTCGATAGTATCCGAGTCGCCGAACTCGCTCAAATCGCCGGTTACGACGTCGGTAATATCCAACAAAAGTTCGTCTGCCAGATAATCGTAATAGAACACGGTTTCATTAAAGAATACTTCGCTGTTCGACGCGTTGAGCACCGACCGCAAGTCGTAGCCGTCCTGCTTTGCCGGCGTAATCATAATCTGTACGCCGCGCTTGCCTTCTTCAAACGATTGGTCTCTAAACTGCGCCTCGAACCGCGCTTTTGCGTCGTACAACCATTCGCTGCCGAATCCGCCCTCGAAACTTTGCACATATAATTGCGTTTTTGTCTTGTCGATTTTTTCGCTCGTCTCCTGCGTATCGCAAGCCGTTACCGCGAACGAAATGCAGACTGCCAACACTGCGCACAGTAGTTTACCGATTTTTCTCATACCTTACCTCCGTATACCGATATTCTATAAATCCGGATATTTCAGATAACACAATCTCTATCCGCTTTCACTATAAACCATTATGACAAAAATGTCAATTCTTATGCCAAAAATAACACATTTGTAACTTTTTTACGCACAAATAATTACAAATGTAACTTTTTTATTTGACAAAACGCGTCGGTTTCGTTATAATGATAGTATGAGCAAAAATGTATCGACCGAAACCATCGCCAACTATCTTAATATTTCGCGCGCTACCGTTTCGCGCGCGCTGAACGGGCAGCACGTAGGCGAAAAAACGCGCAAAGCCGTTATAGACGCCGCCGTCAAACTCGGCTACAAGAGCTACGGCATTGCAAGCAACAAAGCGTCGGTAGGCCGCCGCAAAGTTTTGATTCTGTGCGCGCATCCTATCATTACGTCCAGCTTTTTTTACAGCGTTACGCGCGGAATCGAATCTATTTTGACCGCGACGAATACCGAATTGATTCAGTATGCGGACAAACACCCGTTTACCCAAAAGGATAAACGGGACCTGGAAGCGTTTATTCGCAATCTGAAAATCGACGGGATAATCTGTTTCGGATATTACAACAAGCAAGCAATCGAGGATATCCTGTCGTTGCATATCCCCGCCCTGTTTTTCGACTTCGACTATCTGTCGCTCGACACGTCGACGCCGTGCGATATTATTTTGTCGGAAAGCATTAACTCTATGGAAAATTTTTGCTCGCGGCTGATTCGGGAACAAAACTGCCGCACGTTCGGTTATGTCGGCGACTGGCGCCACTGCCGCGGCTTTTACGAGCGCTTTCTGGGTTTGCGCGAAGCGCTGTTCTTAAACGGCATTCCCTACGAAGAAACGTATAATATTACCAAAAGCAACAAAAATTTCGGCTACGACCCGCGTTCGCTGTACAAAACGCTCCATACGTTCCGCAAAATGCCCGACTGTTTCGTTTGCGCAAACGATTATATCGCGCACGCATTGCTTTCGGCATTGACGAAAATGAACGTCGATATTCCCCGCTCGGTACGCGTAGTCGGCTTCGACAACGTTCTCGAAAGTCGCCGCACCGTTCCCCCTTTATCCACATTCGACATCGACAAGCAACTGCTCGGCAAACGCGCGCTTCTTACCCTTTTGGAACGTATCGATACGCCCAATATGGACACGCGGCTCGTTTATATGATAAGCAAGTATATCCCCCGCGACTCGACGATAGACTGACCCACCCAATCCACGCTGTTTCAAAGGTTCGACTTTGCTTACCGCCGCTACGCAAAAAAAACGACTGATAAAAACCTTTTTTATCAGTCGTTTTTTTATCTTAATGCTTAACGCCGTACGGACAGGTGTTCCCGAAATGCGCCGAAATCTTTTTGTCGCGCCTTAGAAACGTATGTGAAATTTACCGCGCATAAGTCCGATTGCGGATACGAATAAGTTTTTTTCGGTTATTCTGTTGACTTAACACGCATAAAAAGATATAATATAATTAACAAGGTATCGGAGGACGCCGAAAAAATGGCTTTGTTCGGAAAAAAATACTCAATGCTTACGCTTCATATAAACGCACGATTTCAACCTAAGCATAGGGAAAAATATTATGCCGAACCTATCGATGAAATGTTGCGCCGCGCCAAAGCCGGCAAAGTTGTGGGCGGCGGCACGCTTTTATCAAAAGACGGCGTACCCGAAAGTTGCGATGTAGAAATAGATTGCGTAAAAGACGTTAAAGAAAAACTCACGGGCATACTGTCCGCTATTCCCCTGCCCAAAGGCAGCGCGCTTATTTTCGACGAGAGCGGAGAAGAAATTCCGCTCGGCGAACTCGAATGTTTGGCGGTGTTCCTTAACGGCACCGACCTGCCCGAAGAAACTTACAAGAACTACGGTATCGACTCGGTAGTGGACGAGTTCCTTAAACTGCTCGGCAGCGATTTCGGATTTTTCAGCTATTGGCAAGGACCGCGCGAAACGGCGCTTTACTTCTACGGCAAATCGTTTGAAGAAATGAAATCCGCCACCGCAGAATTTATAGCGTCTTGCCCGCTTTGCGAAAAGTGCCGCGTAGACCAAATTTGCTGAAAACTCAATTACCGTAAAAAGCAAACGCCGCAAGAGCAATCTCCGCGGCGTTTTTTATATTTCGCTCTTAAATAAAAACGCATTGACA
Organism: Clostridia bacterium; assembly: GCA_013316045.1. Classification (GTDB taxonomy): domain Bacteria; phylum Bacillota; class Clostridia; order Christensenellales; family Pumilibacteraceae; genus RACS-047. The sequence goes on along the minus strand of WSNJ01000069.1, from coordinate 4,492 downwards.
AAATCTAAGAATTTTCGTATAATTTTATAACCGAGTCGCAATTTTAACGAAAACGGAATATAATATATTCAAAGAAGGACAAGGTAAAAACGGTATGGCTGAAAAGAAGACGGAAAACAGAGTTACAAGCAAAAGAGAAACTACTACGGCGAGCGCAAAGCGTCCCGCAACGAAATCTGCCGTTTCGGCTAAGCCCGCGGCGGCAAACAAACCCGTAGCGGAAAGAAAGCCG
>WSNJ01000069.1:0-4167 GCA_013316045.1 Clostridia bacterium | reverse complement strand
GAAAGAAAGCCCGCGGCGGCAAACAAACCCGTAGCGGAAAGAAAGCCGACTTCGGCAAGCGTTTCTGCGAGCAAGCCCGTAGCGGCAAACAAGCCCGCGGCTTCCGCCGCCGCTCCGCAACGCTCGCATTTAAGAACCACTTCGGCGCGGCATACGGTTAAAAAATACAAGGCGCGCAAGTCCACTGCTCGCGCAAAGCGGCACGCACCGAGCCACGGAAAAGGCGGCGGCGCGTTTGCGGCAGTTCTTTCGAATCCGAGAAACCGCATTATAGCGGCGGTTGCTGCGGTCGTTCTTTTCGCCGCGGTAATCCTCGGAATAGTTTTCGGCGCGAAGTCGTGCAGTTCGGGCAAAGTCGGCTCGGGCGGCAAAGAAATAGTAGAAACCATCTACGACGAAACGCAGATACCGCAATACAACTACGACAACTCTTTCAAGTCCGAAACGATTGTGGGTTTTTCGGGCAAGCAGATAGGTACGGCAACGCGAAACGTCCCCGCTTCGACGAGCAACGAAGGAATGTCGGCGGCGGGCTACCCCGTTTACGGCAAAACGCTTTCGTCTGTTATCGGGACTACCGACGACAAAAAAGCTATGCGCAACGCGCTTATAGCCGAATCGAATTATCTTTGCGCTACGGGCACGGCGAACGCAGGCGCGGGCGGCGGCTACACCCGAATGGACGCGCGCGGCTTTTTATACAACGGCGACGAACCCGCGCTCGACGGCAAGGGCAAACAGCGCAGGCTCTACAAGCACACGGCGGCTGACGGTATGTACTTAGGCAACGTAGCCGACACGGAACAGGCTATAATAAAGCAAGTTACTATGCGTCCGCGCGGATACAACGGCTACGGCGTTACGGGCGTTTACGCTCCCGCAGGCGAAGTTATAAAAATCCGCATAAGCGAAAAAGATATGGAAGCCACGGGCGGACTTACAATTCATATAGGTCAAGCGCTGTACAACGGGCAAGCCAACAACATTTGGACGGACAAAAACCAAATGCAGCGTATGCCCGTAATACTTAACACTATGACGCTTAACAAGACGACTGCCACGCTCGACGACGACGGCTACTACACGGGATACGTAGGGTCTTTTCTCGGCGGTCCGCTGTATATCCGCAACACAAACGCAACGTTTACGGCAACGATTTCGGGCGGCGTAAGCTACTCGCACTTTATTCTCGGCTATACGACGAAAGAAGAATTCGAGCAGAACGCGAAATCTTCCGCGCCTTACTTCGACCTCGAAGTGTGGAACTACGGCGTATTGCACTCGGGTCCCAAGTACTACGCGCATAATTTCTCGTACGAAGACATCTACAAAGCCGCCGTGCTCTGGGAAAAAGTTTCCTGCGTTACGACTACCGGGTCGAGTCAGGGAATAGTATTCCTGTACGACGCGTTCGTTGCGGCGGGCGCCGCCGTTGCGTTCCCCGGCAGACGCTCGGTCAACTGCCCCGCAGGTTGGATGGGCGGCTCGCTTAACTATAACAGCATAGTAACAAGCGGCGCGTGGGGTAATTTCCACGAATATCACCACAACTTCCAAGGCTACGGCGTGGGTAACGGCGGCGAAGTTACGAACAACGGTATGACGCTCGTGTCCTACTCTCTGTTCACTAAAATTTCGGCGGCGCGCAAGCTCGGGTCGTTCGGCGGCGAAGGGCTTTCGGGCTGGAACTGCTACACGAGCGCGACCTGGGCGCTCGACCAGGTAATGCGCGACAATCCGTCGAACGGCAGACAGGGGCTCGCGCTGTATGCGACGCTTCTGCACAACTTCGGACCCGACGCGTATATAAAGGCAAAAGTCCGTCAGCAACAAAAGGGCTACGGTCAGAGCTACTTGGGCTACCTTAAAGCGTGGCAGGATATTACGCACAACAATATGTCGTATTACTTTAACGGTATTCTGCGCGCGGGGCTTTCGTCCGACGCGTTGGAATCGACGGGAAACGCCGACTACCCTATGTTCGTTCCCGTGTCGAGTATTTACCAGACGGGAAGAAGCTATCTCTGCGACGGAGAAACGGCGGACATAACGACTATGCAACCGTATGAAATTCAATACAACGCGCCGTACACGTTCGACCTGAACGAATACGCGCACAACAACGGTCAATACGCAAGCGGAAGCATAATTCTGCCCGAAGGTTTCTCTTACGCGATTAAGAACGTTTCCGACCCCGAGAACGGCAAAATCGAAGCGACGGGTCAAAGCGGAATTTACACTTATATCCCCGACCCCAACAAAACGGATTCGGGCAAAATCAGGGTAACGCTGTCGGTAACGAAAGACGACGGCGCGTTCGAAGTCGGCGACGTAGAGCTTATTCTCGGATTCAGACAAACGCGCGAAATGAATAAAACTATGTTGGAAAGAACGGTTTACTCTTACGAAGAAGGTAAAGCGTACACCGACGCCGCGACGGCTTTCGAAAGCGGCTACGCGGGTTATTCGGGCACGCCCGTAACGACCGATAACGTTAACAGAACTCAGAACTGCAACTCGGATATATGGTACACGAACCGGAACGGAGACGACGTTCCCGCAAACAGCGTGGTCGAGCTGAGCGGCAAAATCTTCGTCGACGAAACGGCAAAATACCGCATAGCTATCCGCGGGCGTTGGAACGTTGCGCTGTTCGTTTCGTTCAATAACGGACGCTCCTACGAAAAAGCCGCCGCGTACTCGCAAACGAACACGGCTAACTATAACTTCCCGCTTACGGAAGGCACGTATAAAGACTACGAACTCAAAAGCGGCGATTGGGTATACTTCAAAGCCGTTATGATAACGGGTCAGCAAGGCTCGCGCACAAGTTTCATCGGCGTAGGCTGGGGCAAATTTACGCCCGAACTCGTGCTGTACGACGAAGAAGGAAATATAGTAAGCACAACGCCCGAAAGCATAAGCGTGGGCTACGCAAGCGCATACAGGACTTCTTACGAATTCCCCGCGACCGATTTTACAAGCGATTATTTCTACGTCCGCTCGTATAACTATAACTACGAAGGCGAAGTTTCGGTGCTTACGAATCCCAATCATAAGTACGTCGAAGAACAGTCGAACTACGTTCCTTGGGACGCCGATGCGCATAAGATAGAAAATCTGTTAGACGGCAAGTCCGACACGGCTATACATTTTTCGAGCGCCTGGGGCGTTTCGGAATCCAAGCCCGCAATTCTCACGTTCGACGCGGGCAAACGCATAACGGCAAATTCGTTGACGCTCTATAAGTATACGCAGAACTCGCTCGGAAACAGAGCGTTCCCCCGCAACTTTACTTTTGAAGTAAGCAACGACGGAGAATCATATACCGAAATCGGCAAGTGGACGAAATTGAACGCGCCGTCGGGCGACAGCGTTACCCTTACGTTCAACGAAGGAAAAAGCTATACTTTCAGATTCTACAAACTCACGGTTACGGATACTACGCCCGAAAACGGCGGACGCGTAGCTTTGGACGGTCTGGAACTCTCGTATACGTTCCGTCTTGCCGGCAACGGCAAGAACTTCTTCTCCCCGAGCAATTCTATGTTCCGCTACGACGGCGCTTGGGGCGGAATGCAAACTCAGTCGTCGTTCGGACACGTTTATCTCGGCAGTAAAAACGCTACTATGTCGTTTGAATTCGAGGGTACGCGCCTTGCTCTCCTGTCGTCGAAAGATTACGGCAGAGAATTCGAAGTATATATAGACGGCGAAAAGTTGGATTCGGTCGAGCTGAAAAAGGACGGTTCGGCTTACTCCGTTTCGTATATCTCGCCGCGCCTTGAAAACAAAAAGCACAGCGTGCAAATAAAATGCACGGGCGAAGCAAATATAGACTCCGTAGTCTTTTACACCGAACCGAACGAATAAGCGCAAATCAGAAAAGGAAAGATTTCTCCGCTTCGTTCGCTGACGCTCACTTCGGTCGAAATGACATAAAAAAGTAGCGATACTTCGCTCGAAATGACATAAAATGGTTGCGATACTTCGGTCGAAATGACATTAAATGGTTGCGAACTTCGGTCGAAATGACATTAAATGGTTGCGAACTTCGCTCGAAATGACATAAAAAAGTTGCAACACTTCGGTCGAAATGACATAAAAAAGTAGCGAGCATTTCGACTAAGCAATTACTTCCCCTGTCATTTCGACTAAGCGACGAAG
>WSNJ01000068.1 GCA_013316045.1 Clostridia bacterium | reverse complement strand
TTTATTGTGGTTTATGTTTATTTTGTCATACTTTGGACATATATATTTATTATGGAAAAAATAATACTTACGGGCGGCGGAACCGCAGGTCATATAACGCCGAACATCGCGCTCCTGCCGCACCTTACCGAATTCGAAATCCACTATATCGGGCAACCGAACTCTATGGAAGAAGAACTTATGCGCGAGCAGAAAGGAGTTATATTCCACCCGCTCGAAGCGCCCAAACTCGTTCGCAGTTTAACCGCCAAAAACTTGGCTGTGCCGTTCAAACTGTTAAAAGCCAAGCGCGGCGCGAAGAAGCTCTTAGACGAAATAAAGCCGAAAGTAATATTTTCAAAGGGCGGTTTCGTTGCGCTTCCCGTTATGCTTGCGGCAAAGGGAATCCCGCTGATTTTGCACGAGTCCGATATTTCTATGGGACTTGCGAACAAACTCGTCGTAAAAAAGTGTAAATACGCCTGCACGTCGTTTTCGTCCACGGCTCAAAGCCTGCCGAACGGAATCTGCACGGGCGCGCCGCTTCGCGGGTCGCTGTACGAGGGTAAAAAGGAAGTCGCCGAGCGCATAAGCAATCTTCGCGGAAGAAAAAACCTGCTTGTGTTCGGCGGTTCGCTCGGCGCCGCCGCCGTTAACGAAGCCGTCTTTTCGGCTCTCCCGAAACTTACGGAGAGTTACGACGTCGTACACATAGTCGGCAAAAACAACGTAAAGCCGATTGATTGCCCGCGCTATTTTCAACTGCCGTTTACAAGCAACATAGCCGACTTTTTCGCGTGGGCGGACCTTTGCGTAAGTCGCGGCGGAGCAAACGCGCTATTCGAACTCACAGCCCTTAAAAAACCTACTCTCGTAATTCCCCTGCCCAAGGGCAACTCCCGCGGAGACCAGGTAGACAACGCAAAGTATTTTCGTGATATGGGCTGCGCGCGCGTCCTGCTGCAAGAAGATTTGAACCCCGATTCGCTCGTGCGCGAAGTTCTCGAACTCGACCGCCTTAAATTCGCGCTTATACAGAATATGCGGAATTCGGGCAAATCGGACGGAACGGCGGAAATAGCAAAGCTCATAAAAGAGTGCGCCGCGTCGGACTGAAATTTTCCTATAAATAAATTATAGCGTTTTTACAAACAAGTGTCAAACAATTTGCGCAATAAAATCGTCGGGCGAAATTTTGCGCATATTGTAAATTATTGTCTTTTTTTGCTAACAGCCCGCAACGCATACGGTTTTATGTTATATTTTATTCGATAAGTTATAAAAATATTTCGATAAAAGGACGCAAAGCGTATGCGATTCACAAGGCATCAGATTCAAGTTCTCACAGTACTGCATCTCGTCGTAGCCGTAATGTTACTCGGCGTAATACTTATGCCGAAAGGCACAAACGGCGGCGCGGACGTTCCCGTTCAGGGCGAACCCACAATCCCCGACGACGGAGTTCCCGACGCGCCGAAAATTCACGACAGATTCCGCGACCCGAGAATAGCGTTCGACGAAGATATATTCTGGGAAACGAATATAGGCGGCTCGGGCGACGAGCAAGTCGAAAACGCGTACGAGATACGGGACAAGCTGTATATTATCGGCAACACAAACTCGACCGACCTTGATTTCGAAGGCGCGGACGGCGGAATATATCTTACCGTTTTATCGAAAAACGGCAAGCCGCTCGCGTATAACTTCTACGACGGCGAGCTTATTAAATCGGCGCTGCACAAGAACGGCATATTCTGCTTAGTCCGCCGCGAAGAAAAGTTTTTCGCACTCGTTATCGACTCAAACGGAACGCCCGAAGCCGAAAAGGAATTGCCGCTCGGTTTGGGCGAAAGCGCAATAGACTTTATAATCGACTACGAAACGGACGGAATAAACATTATTATAGAAGCAACCGTTTCGCAACCGCCGCAAAAGCGCGTTCAGATACTTTCGCTCGACGCGTCTTTCGAGCCTACGGACGGTCTTGTATTGCAAAATTCGTTTCCGCTCGAATACGTTGCCGCCCTGCCGCGCGCAAACGGCTATATGATTGCGGCGAACTGTTACGGTGCGAAAACGGGCGAACTCGTAATATACGAATGGAAGACTTCCTCAGACGAGCTGTATTCGCTTCACGAATTCGAAATAGCGAACCGCAAATACAAAACGGCGGACTTTATGCCGTACTCAAACGGTTACGTTGCGCTTATAATCGACGAAAACGGAGTAGCCGACCTGTTTGCGCTCGACTACGATTTGAAAAACCCGAAGATTATTCTTCTCGACTCGGAAAACACGACGGGCGGAAAACTGTTCTCGAACAACGAAAAGAACTTCGTATTTCTGCAACGCGCAAACGGGACTTCGACCGCCTACGAAATGCCGATTGACTTGACGGATAAACACGAAATAGCGTCGCTTTCCGCGCAAACGGAAATCACCGCTTTCCGCGCGACTAAGACAGACTCGTATTTCGGCGGCAAAAACGCGTTCTCCCCCGTTGTTTCCGTATTAAACAATCAGGGCGTTACGTTTGAAAAAGCGTTCGGCGCAACGACCGAAACAATAAAAGCTATGCTCCCGTCCGACGGATTTATATACGTAATCTGCGAAAGCGGCGGCACGAGCCAAAACGTGGGCAAAAACTTCGGCGGCACGGATATACTTTTAATAAAACTGAGATTTTGAAAATCGTTTACAGCAATACAAAAACCGCCGTTTCCGCGGCGGTTTTATTTTTTTTACTCTCAATCTTCGTCTTGAAACTCGATACATTTTTTAAGCCGTTCGGGAACGGGCTTCAAGTTTTCGAGCGAAAACTCCCCGTAAGGCGTTACGAGCTTTTTCTCCTTAATCTTGCAAAGGAAGAACGCAAAACGGCACGGCTTTACGGCTTGCTTAGGCTCGGAATACAAGCGGCAAAGTTTTTTCGTTCCGTCGTCGTTGAGATATTGTTCGAGATAAGCGCATTGCCAATCGTCTTTTTCAAGTCCCGCTTCGGGAACGACGAATTCGAGCCAATCTATATTGTCCGAGTAATCGTCAACCGACATCTCGACGAGTATCCAACCTTTGTTATAATCGTAACAATCGAAAAAACCGACTTTCTTCATTTGCGTATCTCCTGATTATGGCTGTTATAGATACATTATAACATTAAATCGGGCGAAAAGCAACCGCTTAATAATAAGTAGGCATAATATATTCGCTGAAACCGCCGCCGTTACTCAGTCGAAAGTTTCCGATAAAGTCCAAATATTCGCCGACGGAATAAAAATTTTCGTAATACCCGAAGCGCTCAGGCTCCGAACATATCGGCAAATTCGGGAAATTGTCGGAATACTCGGCACAAAATAACATAACCGTGAACGGAATTTCCGACAAATACCCATCCGACCCTTGAACGCTTTCCATATATTGATTTCTTCCTATGTAAATATTTGTCCGCGTAAAACGGAACGCATAATATAGACTCCGAATTTTACTGTTTTGTTACACTTAATTGAAAAATAAATTCCGAAAATTTTTCAACTTTCGGAATTTACCTTAAAAACTGCTGTTTTTGAATTAAATTATATCAATCTATCGCTTTTATGGAATCAACGGGATTCATTTTCTTGATTTTATTCAGCGGAATAAGAGTAGCGAGAAAAATAGCTGCAAACGAAGCCGCTAAAATTGTCAGAACGATAAACACGTCCGTTTTAATCACGGTTACAGGCAAAGTGCTTCCCGTTCGGAAATCTTTATCCAAAAATGCAATACCGCCTATCGCACCGCCCAACGACAACAAGAATACCGAAACCGCAAGAATAAAAGACTCGCTGAAATAGATAGCGAAAATATCCCTATTCTTCGCGCCCAATGCTTTGAGTATACCTATTTCTTTTTTGCGGCTCAAAATGCTTATGCTTATAAGGTTTATTACCATAATAACCATTATTATTATGAAAAAAACCAAAAATATTTCGAATATGTTACTTACCTTTGAAATTTCTCTTTCAATTGAGAGCAACCTTGCAAGATAAGCTTCATTAACATAAACACCCTTATATCCTATATCTCTCAGAAAATTTTTCAGATTCCGAACCGTATCGACTTTCACGTAAACGGTTCTGATTTGTGTTTTATCGGCGATTGCGTCATAGTTGGCGTCCGAGAGAAAATAATTATCGCCGACGTAACCCTGATTCATCAAAACGCCCGCAATTTTAAGACTTTTATCGAAAAAGGGATTCCCGCCGACTTCCGTTATATTCAGTTTTATCTCTTCTCCCAAATGCTCGGGCAACTTATGCAAAGTATATTCTTCTTTCTCACTGCCTTGGTATTTGATTTCCAAATAGTCGGATATAGACGAATTCCCGCAGAAAAGTTTGTTATAAGCATTCAAACCCAACACGACTTCCGAATCGGATAATTCAAGTTCGCTATTGTTTATTACAGTGCCGTCGGTCAGAACCGCATATCCGCTCACGTTTGAATTACTCATAGTATTGTACTCAAACCCATCCAATCCCTTGCCGAAATTTTCACCCGAGATTGCGACGGAATATTCGTTTTTGTTAAGCGTCTCTCGTCCGCGCCGGGTGCCCGCAAAGTTTCTCGGTACGAATTCTTTTACATTAAAACCCTTTGTATCCACAACGCCGCCGATAATATAATCGTATTTGCTTGTATCTTCTTGATGGTAGCCGTCAATATACTTTATCTTTTTTCCGACAGCCTTATCGGGCGGAAATCTACTGCTATTGAATTTTGTATACGTGCCGTCGTCGTTATATATATAATACCCGCCGTCCGAGTCTGAAAACATACCGTAAAAGTTATCTTCCGAAATATATATAATTTCTCCGTCGAGTTCGTAATACTCGCCGATAAACTCAAACCCCATATTCAAAATATCTTCCGAACTTTCAACAAGAAAACGCCCTATCTCATTACGTTTATCTTTCAGACAAGCAACTTCGGGAAACCGTTCTTGCAAAAAATCAACGGTACTGCTCAAAAAATCAAATCGCTCCTCTTTATCTCTCAAATCATCCTTTACCATTCTTACAAGCGATATAATTTCAATTTGTTCTTTTTTTATTATACGGGACTGTACTTCCGTTCTCGAATAGCTCAGAAGCGATTGCAAAACGGCTATACAAAATATAGCAATCACGGCGACAACAATGGCGCTCGCCGAACGAACGGGCTTTCTTATTAAATTTTCCGCGCCCATCCCGAACGATACCGACGGCGGCAAGGAAGATTTTATCTTTTCGATAGGCTCGTATCTCTTTTCGACTTCGGGACAATTATTGAAAACAATCTCGCCGTCCGATAACTCTATAAGATAATCGTGATACTCTTTTGCTTTTTCCGAATCGTGCGTTACCGCAACGATAAGACAGTTTTTCGAAAGCTCTTTAAGCAAATCGAAAATTTCCGTGCTCGTTTTACTGTCGAGATTTCCCGTCGGCTCGTCAGCCAATATTATTTTCGGAGATTTCACCAAAGCCCGCGCTATCGCAACGCGTTGCCTTTGTCCGCCGCTGAGTTCGTTTATATTCCGTCTTTCGTACCCTTGCAGTCCTACCTTTTTAAGCGCATTTTCTATAAGCGCGGTTTTTTCTTTCTTGTTTTGCAAAGTAAGAACGATTTCGAGATTCTGCGTAACGTTGAGATTGTCAATCAGATTGAATTCCTGAAAAATAAATCCCACGGCATAATTCCTGTAATTCGCAAAATCATCATCCTTAAACGAAGAAAAGCTGTTTCCGTTAAACCGAATCTCGCCGCTCGTAGGCTTATCGAGTCCGCCGATTATATTCAACAGCGTACTTTTGCCGCAACCGCTCCGCCCGCACACGATAACAAACCCCGTATCAGGCAAGGTTAAGTTTATCCCTTTAAGCGCTTCGCAATCGGGACCGCGTTTCGATTTATAAGTTTTAGATATATTTTCAAACTCAAACATAACTTTCTCCTTTATAAAATGATATAGCAATAAACCAAGTTGAAAGACCGAAATCGGTCTTTCAACTTGGTTTATTGCATCACCCAGCCTTTATTCTACCAACTTCACCCGTGCAAATGTAATAACTGCCATCCACATATTTATCGGCATATCCTCCCACATATTCAGTTTGATCATTCGTTTCTTTCCACCATAGTGAACCGGTAGAATATACAACCAATGAATCAATCGGCACCATTATTTTAAGACGTGAATTGCAACCGTTATATTTTGAATAATTTGTTCCGATTATTGTTCCTATGTAAGGTTTTATATGGAAATTAATTTCTCCTTCTTGCTTAGGGGACCTATATACGATGCTTCCGCTTACACTACAATTTTCTATTTCAGCTCTTGCGACCCCTGCAATACCGCCTACGTTACTATTCATATAAGCCGAAATTGTGCCATTAAAGGAACATTCTGTCATAGGTCCACCAAAATTTCCTTCAGCGCCACCATTCCAAGATGCAACAATTCCACCTGAAACGCCATAACAATCAATAGTCGCATTTGTAACAGTACAATTTGAAATCTTGGTATAAGACAAGTATGATGCGATTCCACCTGCTTCGGCATAGCTGCTATGAGCATTTATCTTCAAATTATCAACATTACAATTTATAATTTTACCCATTGTTCTGCCTGCAATAGCGGCAACGTGAACATCAGCAGTAACTGTAATTGTTACATTGCGAAAATTCAGATTCATAATATGAGCATATGACATATATCCGGCACGCGGGTCGGTAAACAATCCGAAAAATCCAACATAACCGCTACCTTTTTTGGTTTGATATATACTCAAATTAGAAATCGTATGTCCGTTTCCGTAAAAATTAAAAATAGTATCGTCAATAGGCGTCCAAGTTCTATTTTGCAAATTTATATCTGCCCTGAGATTAACGGTTTTTCCAAGATACTTATTAGGATCTTCATTTGCACGGTCTCTTAACTGTATCAGCTGTTCATAACAATATACGTTATAGCTTCCCAACATATACGTATCGTCAAAATCCTGCGGCGTCCAATGCGCATATAAGGTCGTTACCTGTAATGACGTATATCTGACGCTACTGCTCATATCGGAAGAGTAATACTTTGTTCCGTTGCCGTTTGTTGAAGTAAAATACCCTTCAAAATTGAATCCCAATTGTTTCGGCGCTTGAACAGCAGGCATAAGCGCGTTATATTTAACGCTTACGCTCTCTGCCCCTTCATAGCCGCCTTGTGCGTCAAGTCTTATCGTGTAAGTATTAGCGCTCCATTTCGCATATAAATTTACAACGTTATTTTGTCCCCACGCCAAATTATTAACATATGCGCCGTCGTTGTAAGTTGCGCTTCCGCTCGAATAAGTAGCCCATCCTTCAAGACTATATCCCGTATATTGAAACGGATTCGGCAAATAAGTTCCGACGTCATAAGTCATTGCAATATCTTCCGTAAGCCCGCTACCGTTATTTGCATTCAGTCGAATCGTATATTTTACAGGCTTCCAAACCGCATAAAGTACTTCCCCGAAATTTTGGATTTTATCTACCGCACCGATTGCATATTGAGTTCCCGCCGCAGACGTACCTACTCCGTAAGAGAACGTACCTTTTTGTGTTTGCCATTTTTCAATGTAGTATCCTGTACGCGTCAATTCCCACCCGTTTGGCAAAGCCAAAAGAGTATCGTAATTTTCCGTATGGCTTAAAGTTCCGTAGCCACCGTTCGCATTAAATTGAACAGTAAAAGTCATTTGTTTCCAATTTGCATACAAATCGGTCGGCGCTCCGTTTTCCCAAACTTGAACACTCTCCATAGTATTGGTATAATATTGTATTCCTTGCCCGTCCGGCTCTGAATAATATCCTAAAAATTCAAAACCTGAGCGCACAGGCGGTTCTGTCTGCGGTAATGCATTTCCCGGCTTTACGAAAACAGCTTGCGTAGCATCTGTTCCGTCTTGCAAATGAAGCGTAATCTCTATGGGTTGCTTAAACGTGATTTCTATTTTATCATATTGAATTCCGCCATCCCAATTTGTATTCCAATCCGTTATTTCGTCTTCATATATATCGAAATCTATTCTCTGAATCTCGTGAACGTTTCCTACTCCCCAACCGTTAAATATATTTTCTCCGTTCAAAATTGTATTGCTCGGAATAAATATATTTTCCATACTGATACACGCATCAAATGCAAATGAATCTATTCCGCTCACTTCGTTAGGCAAATGGTTTTCGCCGTTATAGTCTTCCCCGACTAATTTGATTTCCACAAGTTCCGTACAACGCGCGAACATTGATTCCGTTATGTAATCCAAATTATACAAGGTCAGCGACTTATTATAAGCGTCGGCAAAAACTTCTTTCGCTCTACCGTTTTCATCTCCTGTTATTCCGATTTCATACATACTGTCATACGTGTAATCGACAGGATGATTAAATGTAGTTTCCACTTCTAAATTAATAGAATCCGCAATAAAAGCATTCGCAAAAGCGCGACTGCAAATATTTATTGCGTGATTGAACACAGGCGCATCGGGGTCGTCTGCATCCCTATGCTTAATAGTTACAGACCCTGCACTTATGTAAGAAAACGCATTGGGCGCTATATTCAATACAGGCTTGTACTCGATATTTTCGGGGTCGGGACTGAACGAACTGTAAATTATGTTTTCTCCATCTCCGCCGTAAGGCACAGACTTTAACTGATAACCTACTACTTCTTCCGCTTCGTTCAATATTTCTTCGTACTCTGCAAAGTAATCGGGCGTAATATCACTATACAGTTCTCCCGTATGATACGATTTCCAATTTGCATTCCAGTTTTCACCGGGTTCTGATGCCTGAATATAGATAGGTTGCGCGTTGTTTCGTAATATCGTAGCCCCGACCGTTTCTACTGATTCAGGAATATATAAATTACTCAATGTTACACACATTCCGAATGCGTTATTGCCGATTGATTTTACTTTCGGCGGAATAACGACTTTTTCCAATTTGCCGCAATTTATAAAAGCGTTCATACCTATGCTTTCGATAGACAACGGCAAAATAACTTTTTGCAGTTTTGTACACGATTGAAATGCCGCGTCCGCAATTTGAGTTACGGGTAGTCCGTTATACTCTTGCGGGACAATCACAATTTGCGCCGTAGGTCTTGAAGTGGGTTTCAGCGCTACTTTGTATGATTCTTCACCATCGCTGTTTGTAATCGTTGTAAAGTTTAATTCGTCTATTCCGACAACACTCGGAACATCTTCGGCAACTGCGCCCGAATTTAGCGACAGCCCCACCGCCAAAACGCATAGTCCCGCCATCAATGCCACAAGCAGATAGACGAGTGCGCTTTTT
>WSNJ01000067.1 GCA_013316045.1 Clostridia bacterium | reverse complement strand
TATAAAACGAACGGTAAAACGATTCATATTGAAAAGTTTATCAATAAATTCGTGCATAAAAACGCCTATATCTTCGATTTCGAAGAAGAAAGTGCCGCAACGAACACAATAACAGGTCCGAGCGGCAATATGAAAGCACGCTATCTGCATGACGGCGGATACTATAATCCGGGCAGCTTTAACCCCGTTACAGGTAAATGGCAAAACCCTGTGTATGAGGTGTACGACGATTGGCACGTAAGCGGTAGCCACTCCGCATATTGCTATACTACTGTGGATGGTTGGATGGGGTGGAATGTAGCTCCCGCTATCCAAAACGATATCGATATTATTGCTGTCCGGTTCTGGTTGCGTGCGGAACGCGGCGGTCCGTCGCAACTTTCGCTGTTCAATGGCGGTGTGGCGTTGTTCGATGAATTCGAAGTGTATGCCGGTGCGCACGAATACTTGATATTTCTCAAAACGCCCGAAAAACTCAAGCAAATTACGTGGGTAATTTTCCGTATGTATGCAAACTACCGTTTTGCCGTTGACGATTTCGAGCTTTTGGGACTTCAATACGACGGTAGCATGCCCGAGACGGGCCTTACAAATCAAAATATAGTACTTCCATACGCAACATTCGGCGGCGACGTACAGGCCGAGATTTCTTACCGCAAGCAGGGTACGAATGATTGGACGAAGTTAAACGGCAATATTTTGAACGTAAGCGAAGGCGGAAATTATGAGCTGCGTTACGACTTCGGCGGACTTTATGAGGAAACCTTTGAAATTTACATCGATAAATATATTCTCAGAGTCTCCGAAAACTATACCGAGATCAAATCGGCAACGGTCGGCGATACGGTATCTTTGCAGCTGCCTCAACTCAGTATTACTGTTGACGGCGCTCCGTATAGCGACCCGCTAACTTGGACGGTTCGTTATAAAAAGGACGGCGACAATGAGTGGACGAAGCTTGAACAAGATTCGTTATCATTTGTTGTAAATACTGCTAATATATACTATGACGTTGAGTTCGTAGCGTCGTTTACCGTACAGGGCGATGAAGAAACTTATACGGTATACGACACTATCTACGTCAGAGGAGCCGCGGATGCCGATGTTATCGATTTCGAACGCGAAAACGGCAAAGATACGAATCGAGGCGAGAGTGACAGCGCATATCCGGGCAGTTTGGTAAAGGTTGGCACGACCGACGGCGTTATGATAGATGACGAACACGCAAAGAGCGGAAGATATTCGATGCGTATCAATACACTTGCAAACCGCTTCGTCGGTTTCGGTGAAATGAACGTTTCCGTAACGAGCGGTACGTATTGCGCTATAAAGTTCTGGGCGTACAGTAACGAAGCTGTTTCCGGTGGATACTTTGCGATAGCCACCGAGAAAGCGGGCCGCTTCGTAGATACGAGCACCGATACATTCTCGCTACCGGCGGGCGTATGGACGCAAATAACCGTTAAGTTTGCTTCTATACAGGAGATGGATGATATTTATGCGATTATTTATTGTGGCTCGGTTTCGAATAAAGCTATTTGGTTCGACGATTTCGAGCTGGTGGCGCAATCGGTTTACGACTC
Source organism: Clostridia bacterium (assembly GCA_013316045.1). Taxonomy (GTDB): domain Bacteria; phylum Bacillota; class Clostridia; order Christensenellales; family Pumilibacteraceae; genus RACS-047. The sequence continues at coordinate 7,984 of WSNJ01000067.1, read as the reverse complement.
GGCAAAGATTCCCACGCACGCTTTTGTAGGCGAGGCAATCATGCTTCCCACGGCTACGTACGGCGACGGACAGAGCGCGACGATTTCCTATCGTGAAGAAGGCGCCGAAGATTGGATTCCGATTTCGGACAATAAGGTAACCTTTGAAAACAAAGAAACATATTACGAAGTTAAGTATGATTTCTCGGCGACGGAAGATATTTACCGCATCTACGTTATCGACAAAGGCGACGTTGTCATCGATTTCGAAGATTTGCAAACTGATGATAAAGGACACGAATATTTCAAAGTCGGCGACAATAGAGTGTATCCCAATGCAGGCGGTCTTGCGCCCGATGATACCGATTACGAAAAGTACAAAATTACCTCGCAATTCGAAGATACGTACAAAAATCATTGGTTGGTATTTATGCCGAACGGCACAGTTTCTTGGGACGGTATCAGGTTACGCAATGAGGCTTACAATGACGTAACGGCATCGATTAAGTCAACTCGGTATATACGCTTCTCGGCTTATTCACCGATAGCAAAATCGGGTGTTACGTTCTGGTTGTATCCGAGTCCGAGCAGAGGTATGGAATGCATTGTCGATATTCCCGCAGGCTATTCGGAAATTACAATTCAATATACCGAGACATTTAACACGCTGCAACGGTTCAACTTATCGACAAGCGCCGTTCCGAGCGGTTTCAGGATTGATAATATACGTATTTACGAGTCTGTTATACCGGAGGTAAAATATTCATCGGCAGTTCCCACGCACGCTTGGAAAGACGAGCAAACCGAACTGCCCACAGCTACCTATGCCGAAGAAAATGCAACGATTTACTATCGCATAAAGGACGGCGACGGGAATTGGATGCAAGCAGACGGTAATAAAGCTACGTTTACGCAAGATGAAACATATTACGAAGTGAAGTATGAGTTTGTCTCAACCGACGATGAAATCCGTGAGATATATGTAATTGATAAAGAAAATATTATCGTAGATTTCGAGAAAAACGCAGTAGACAGTAAGGGAGTGACGGCGGATTACGCAGTGGAAGTTGAAGGAAAAACCTACTATTGTTATGATTATGCAGGCGGTATTGCTCCGAATGATTCAAGTTATGCAGGCTGGAGAAGAACGGAAATTGCAAATATAGACGGCAGTAATTGGTTTACTTGGAAATCAACCGGCGAGGGATGGTCTGGTCTTTATTTCCGTGATCCTGACAATAGTTATAATAGGACATATTTGCCGATAGGTATGATGACGAAACACGTTCGTTTCTCTTGCTATTCACCTGCGTCTACAACCATAACCATACCCGGCAATAGCGGTTCTACCGGATTTACAGGTTCTACAAATATGGGAACAAGCGAATCGCAGACAAATCAACAACTTATTATTCAGCCCGGCTACTCGGAAATCGATATTTATTTGAAAGATGACGGAGTCAGCTCTTTTAATCGTTTTACATTTTATAATCGTGGCGATTTGCTACCGGTCGGATTTAGGATAGACAATATTCGTATTGTTAAATAATGAAACAATAAAATTATTTTTAGAAGGAGAAAATTATGAAAAAAATCGGAAAATTACTTACTGTTATCCTTTCACTGGTTATGACCGCATCTGTTACTGCTTGTGTCGGAGTAAGAAGAGAAGAGGTGGGAGGAAATACAGAAATTAATAAGGCAATGAGCCAGCTCTACGTTTCCAACTTTGAGGGTGGTTTCGGAAGAGTATGGCTTGATAATGCCGCAAAGCGCTTTGAAGAGATGTATGCAGATGAGTCATTTGAGGACGGGAAAAAGGGCGTACAAGTAATTATCGATTCGTCGATACAGGGTAAGACAGGTACTACTTTGTTGAGCGGACTCTCAAACGACACCAACGACGTGTACTTTACCGAGGACGTGTTCTACTATGACCTTATCGCTCAAAACGGTGCGGCGGATATTACCGATATTGTGGCGACGAAAGATCTCTCGGAATGGGGAGAGGACGGTATTACAATAGAAAGTAAGATGGATTCCACAGTAATGGACTTCTATAAGACCTCGGACGGCAAGTATTATTCTTTGCCGCACTATGAAGCCTACTATGGAATTATCTACGATGCCGACCTGTTCCGTAAGAGAGGATTGTATTTCTTGAAAGGCGGAACGCCCGGAGAGTACAGTGATTTTGTTCAACAGAATAATGCCGACCACATAAACGGCATATTCAGCGGAACGTATCGCTATACCACACCGATTATCGATCCCGATATAAAGGAAGTAACGCAGGAGCGTTCGACCGGTCCCGACGGAATATACGGTACGTACGACGACGGTTTGCCCGCAACCTATGAAGAGTTTTTCGTTCTGTGTGACAAAATGAAAGACATGGGTATTATTCCTTTTACTTGGTCGGGACGGTTTACGGACTATTCTACAAGCTCGTTGTATCAGCTTTGGGCGGACTATGAGGGTCGAGATCAATTTTTGCTTAATTTTAACTTCGGCGGAACGGATGGAGTAGCCCGCTACGCTACCGACCTTATAGATCACTTTGATTCCGCGTACCCGAACGATTCCTCTAAAGCTACTTTAATGAGTCCTGTCGAGATTACTGACGACAACGTGTATATGCTGCAACGCCAGCTTGGCAAATACTATGCTACCGAGTTTGCCCGTAAAATAGCCACAACGGATGGATATGCTACCGACTTATCCTATTCGCAATCGGAAAGCCATATTACTTCGGAAGGTACTTACCTTCTCAGTCGTCTCGAGCCGACGAAAACACCGATTGCGTTCACTTTTAACGGTGTATGGTGGGAAAACGAGGCTGACGAAAACGGCTACTTTACTCAATATGCAAAGTACGGCGAAACGCGTATGAGCCGTCAGTTCGGAATGTTGCCTATGCCGAAAGTAAACAATTCGCTTATCGGAACGAAACGTACGATTGCAAGCGATTTGAACAGGTCGCAGGCGTTTATCAATAAGCGTTTAGAGAATAATCCCGTAAGGCTAAATCTTGCCAAGAAATTTTTGCAGTTCCTGCACACCGATGACGAACTTCAAAACTTTACCGTAGCAAGCTCAACCAATAAGCCTTTCAATTATTCCATATCTCAACAGAAAATGGTTTCTATGTCTCCGTTCGGCTGTGATATAGCCGAGATGCGTAACAATGATAAAATCGATATGGTTTATACACTGTCGGCTCATCCTACGTTTATCAAAAATTTCGATAAGCTGTATCGCACTCGAATCGATTGGGCTAATAACACTTATAGCCGTAATATCATTTACGAGTTCCATAACAATGGAAGTTTGACTGTAAATGATTTCTTTAATGCGTTGATTTCGTCTAAAGACGAACATTGGTTGACTAAATAACAATTTCTTATTAGGGATTAACAACTTTGAATAAATCAAGAAAAAATAAAACCGGCGGGCGCGTAGGGACATTCTTCTCAAAGATATTTTCTTCTGTAAAGCTTGCGCTGTATGATCTTAAAGTTAAGATATACAATCTGTTTCCGCATAATAAGCGAAAGACGTATAAGCATCGCCGAGTAAAAGAAGTTATCTTTTGCTACGCCGTTCTGTTATTGCCGATTATTCAGTTTGCAATCATGTATGTCGGCGTGAATATAAACACGTTTTTGCTTGCGTTCCGCTCGTATACGATAAATACAGATGGCACGGCAACGCTTACTTGGGTAGGACTGTTGAATTTTAAGACCTTTGTAACCGAGATTTTGGGTCAACCGCAAATGGGACGCAGGTTCTTAAATTCGCTATTGGTCTACGGAGTTAATTTGTTTGTCGGTACAGTACTAGCGATACTGTTTTCGTACTACGTATACAAAAAGTTTAAGGGAACGGAATTTTTCCGCGTTATGTTACTTCTCCCATCTATCTGCTCTCCGGTCGTTCTCATTTTGATATACAGCTACATTGCCGACCGTTTTCTTCCTGCGGTATTTGGCGTGAAGGGATTGCTTGCGGGTTCACCGTGGCGTACATTCATTTGGATTATAGTCTATAACGTCTTTATGGGGTTTGGAACAGGCGTTCTTATGTACTCCAATGCGATGTCGCGTATTCCCGAAAGCTTGGTAGAATCCGCAAAGCTCGACGGCATAACGCCGATGAAGGAGTTTTTTAAGATAACGCTACCTTTAGCGTATCCCACGATAGAAACGTTTTTGATAGTAGGACTTGCAAACCTTTTTATAGATCAAGCGAACTTGTTCACGTTTTACAATCAAGAAGCTCCGATTATGTTGCAAACGGTAGGATATTATCTGTTCACTCAGGTGTTCACGGAGCGCTCGACGATGTCATCATTCCCGTACGCCTCGGCGGCAGGTCTGACGCTTACGATAATTACTGTTCCTATCGTTATGATTGCGCGGTTCTTTCTGGATAAACTCGATAAGGGGGCGGAATTCTGATGAAAAAAATTAAAGCAAGAATTTCCGCTATACAACTCGTATTAGGGTTTGTTCTTATAGCGTATTCAGCTGTGTTGTTGTTCTTGTTTGTCTGGGCAGTTATTAACTCGTTTAAGTCCGGGCTCGGGTTTGATATCAGCCCTGTAGGATTTCCTAACATTTCGGAGCCGGATTTGGTCGATTTCGGAAATTATGTAAAGGCGTTCAAGGCTGTGCGTATGTCGGCTACACTTGGTGGAAAACAGTATTGGATATATTTTCCCGAGATGCTCTGGAACTCGGTGCTCTACGCTATAGGTTGTTCGTTCTTTGCAACTATAACGCCGTGCCTCGTTGCCTACGTTACGAGCAAGTATAAGCTTCGAATAAACAAAGTTATTTATACTATCGTTATAGTAGTTATGGTAACGCCTGTCGTCGGGTCCTTGCCTTCGCAGATACAGATGGTCAAAGCAATCGGACTGTTCGATTCACACGTTGGACTTTGGCTTACGGCAATGACGTTTCTCGGCACATACTATCTTGTATTCTACGCTATATTTAAGGGGCTTTCTTGGGAGTACGCGGAGGCGGCATTTATAGATGGAGCAAGCCATCTGACAGTTATGTTCCGCGTTATGTTACCGCTTGTCAAGAACACTTTCATGGTAGTAATGCTTTTGAATTTTATAGCAAGATGGAACGACTATCAGACCTCTTGGGTGTTTTTGCCTAATCGTCCTACGGCGGCAGTCGGAGTGCAATACTTTATCCATGCTGCGGAAAATAAATATCGGGTTATTCCAATACACTTAGCCGCAAGTATGATGCTGCTTACGCCCGTTTTGATATTGTTCATTATATTCAGAAATAAATTAGTCGGAAATTTGACTATAGGAGGGATAAAGGGATAATGAGAAAAGAAACAGCAAAAAACAGGTGCTTGTTTGCAGGAAGTTTTACCTTGCTATTGGCACTCGCATTTTTGGTCGGTTCCGCAATCGCGGTCACCGCTTCGAACCATTCCGATTTGTCGGAATCCGCGCGGGAATATTTTACGTTTCCCAAAGAAGTGGTCACGACGGGAACTGTGGGAGTTAAGACTCCAATCGCACGTATAACGCCGTCTGAAGAAGCGGCGAAAAACTATGTTTACGGCGTATTTCTAGGGGACAACCCGATTGATATTTGCGCCGAATACGCTTTTTTACCGGAAAAAGCGGGGGATTACACTGTTCGCTATCACTATCTTGAAAGCGGTAAGGCGTATTCTTATTCGTACGTGATAACCGTTACAGCGGCCGACGGGCCTGTATTCGACTCTTCTCCGTATTTTCCGAATGCCTTTATTGCGGGAAAAACGTATATGCTCCCGACACTTTCGGCAGCGGACTGGTCAAGCGGAGAGAAAAAGGTTGCCGACGTCACCGCTACGGTTACTTGCGGTGAAACTTCGGTGCCTGTTGTGAACGGAACGTTTGTTCCCGTTATGGAAGGACAGTATACCGATGCCGAAATAGTATACACTGCGCAAGTGGATGGGAAAGTGAAAAAGCTTGCCGAAAGTATCCCCGTGCTTAGCGTGTACGGTGACGACGGCGAGATAGATATGACGGGACTGTTTGCGACACGTGGATTTGATGAGGTTAAGGCAACGGATAGCTATATTTCTTTCCGCTCATTCGGCGATGCAGAAGTCAAATACGCAAATCTTTTGGGATCAAACGAAATGACGATAGATTTCGGATTCGGTGCAGAACGCTATAAGGCAGAGAGTTTGGTTGTCACGGTCGAATCCTATTTCGATCCTTCGGTTGCGATTTCAATTGCATTTGAAAAGGGGCGCAAGGAATCGGGTATGGGACTTATTCGTTTGAACGGCGGAACCACTGTGAAATCCTATGAATTTTCAGCAAATGAAAAGCTTACCGTAACGATTGATGAGAAACGATCTCGGATTACAGGAGCGGAAAATGCTTTGCTGTTCAACTTAACCGAAGATATCAACGGCGCAGCATTTAGCGGTTTTTCGGGCGGACTTGTCAAAGTAACGATTGCCGTACAAGGCTCATATGGTAGTTCAGAGCTTTGGGTGTATAAGATAAATAATCAGAATATTAACAACTCTACCGTAGATCAAGTTCTACCCACCGTTACGTTTCCGTCGATTTCTCGTGAGTATACGGTTGGTGATACTATAACTATTCCGGCAGTGTATGTTATCGACGTTATAGACCCCGGCGCTACGCTCTCGGCGAGTGTAAGGCAGAATGGAGCAATCCTTACCGATGTGAACGGAATAACGCTGAGTAGTATAAGCGTTTCAGCCCCTTTGGTATTCAAGGCAGAAAGCTCCGGTATTATAACCGTACAGTATATCGTATCCGATGCAGGCGGCAATTCCTACGCTTATCCTTTGATTTTGAATGTCTATGACCGTACACCGCCGGCGCTTACTGTAAATGGCACGGTTGAAACAACCGCACGCCTTAATTCGACTGTTACTTTGCCCGGTGCGTCGGCTACGGATAACGATGGGGGTGAAGGGATTACTATGCAGCTTATAGTAATCTCTCCCAGTGCGTATGTCAAACAGCTCTTTTCCAGTACCGGTACGGGTTTGATTGAAGGGACAACATTTACCTTCGGCAGCGAAGGAGAGTATAAGATTTGGTACGTGGCAACCGATGAATACGGCAACTACGTACGCCAAGATTTTATTGTAAAAGTGGAGGCGTAGTATGAAAAGGATACTCACATTAATAGTATGTTTTATACTTTGCGGTTCGATGGTTTTCGCTACCGGCTGCAAAAAGAACAATCCGACTGTTGAGGAAGAGACAGGCGCGCGTAAATATACTTCAACCGTCCTTGCCGATAACGGTCAAACCGATTATAAAATAGTCATTCCCGAAAATCCTACGGAATATATTCAGTTTGCCGCCGATGAACTCGTTCTTAGATTCGAGGAGGCTACGGGCGCAAAATTACCCATTATTTCTGACAGCGAGGTTACATACTCGGAATCAGCAAAGCTTATTTCCATAGGTGAAACGTCTGTTAAAAAAGAAAGCGGCGTAGAAGTGCCGTACGATGAGTTCTTGACATCTGGCGCGAGACTTGTTAATAAGGGTGATTGTGTAATTTTAGTTGGCGGTGCAGATAACGGTTCGCTGTATGCTGTATATGATTTTCTTGCCATTCTCTTTGACTATGAGTATTACGATATAGACGCTTATACGCTAAATCATCTAAAAAAAGTATATCTGCCCGTACTCGATGATAAAGATATTCCTTCTTACGATAGCAGATATTTCGGGGACGTAAGCTCACAGGCATTAAGAGGCGGAGATATCCGCAACGCTTGGCGCCTTAGGTTGTTACATCTGTCGGAAGGTGTGTCAATTAGTGGTCACGCAGCTACGGCGTATATCATCAGACCGTCAGTGTATAATAATTCCGCTATACCTGCAACATATCATCCCGAATGGTTTACGGAGGCAAACAACCAAGATGTTATGCAGGTGACGCTGTGTTACAGCAATAAGGAAATGCAGGCGGAATTT
>WSNJ01000014.1:9845-31648 GCA_013316045.1 Clostridia bacterium | reverse complement strand
GACGGGAGTGTATTTTGACATACTCGACCGAGCGGACTTGCCGCACGTAGCCGCTTTATGTGCGTGCCCGCGCCGCCGCTAATGTAAGACTTTCATTATTTGCAGAATTTTCATAAGCAACGACGCAAAGAAATAAGTTCCCAAGACGGCGGTGATTACGAATAGCGTGTCTTGCAGGTTCATTACGCCTTTCGTTATGCCGAAAGTCGTTTCGGGCATAATCAGGATACCCGTAAGCGACAGCGCGAATACGGCTATCACGAGCAGCGCGCGAATCAAATCGAACGGCTCGGAAATTTTTATGAGCATCATAAGTCCCGAGAACGTGAGTGCGACTACGAGCATCGTCGTGTAGAGCGGCGAAGTTCCCGCAACTACGCCCGACGAGTCAATCATATACGTATTGTAGTAGTAAACGCTCATCGTCGCAACTACAAGGCTCAGCCCGCCGGGGACGCACCGCCCTATGACGTTCGACAGGAAGTTACCCTTTATAATGTTCTCGTTCTTCTGCAAGGCAAGCACGAACGACGGCACGCCTATTATGCACATTTCGAGCAACAGCAGGTTGTTCGTCTGGAACGGATATCGGGTAAAAATCGCGCCTTTCATAGTCGGAATAATCAGGAAGATTATAGACAGAAGTATCGACATAAAAGTTTTCATCAAAAACAGCGACGACGACTTTTGAATATTGTTGACCACGCGCCTTCCTTCGCGCACGACGTCGGGCATCGAAGTAAAGTTGGAATCGAGCAACACAAGGTGCGCGACATTTCTCGCAGCTTCCGCGCCCGAAGCAATCGCCACAGAGCAATCGGCTTCGCGCATTGCGAGTATATCGTTTACGCCGTCGCCCGTCATAGCAACCGTATGCCCGTTTGCTTTAAGAGTTTTGACAAGAAGCAGTTTCTGTTCGGGCGAAACTCTGCCGAATACCGTATATTTTTTAGCGGCTTCGATTACTTCCTGATTCGAAAGCCCGTCGAGCGAAATGTAAAGCTCGGCTTTGTCCACGCCCACCCTGCGCGCGACTTCGGAAACGGTTATCGGGTTATCGCCCGATATGACCTTGACGGCAACGTCGTTTTCCTTGAACCAACGTATCGTTTCTACGGCGTCGTCGCGGATATGGTCTTCGATTACGATAAGGCACAGCGGACGGCGGACGGCGGGAAGTTTATCCCCCACTATGTCCGACGGCGAATGCGCAAGCACAAGCACGCGGAAACCGTTTGCCGCGTTTTCGGCGACTATTCTTTCTATTCTTACGCCCACGTCGCGCAAAACGAATTCGGGCGCTCCGAAAATGAACGTTCCGGCGCCCTCGAACGACGCGGCGGAAAGTTTTCTCTGCGACGAGAACGGCATAACGGCGGTAGGCGTAAGCGCTTTCGAGTATCCGAAGTAGTTGGCAAGCGCCATTGCCGTTTGATTGTTGTCTTCGGTAGCCGTGAGTACCGAGCCTATTATGTCGTTAAAGCTGTACGGCAGTTCGTTGCCGCCCTTTATGTCGATAACTTTTTTTACCTGCATACTTCCGTCGGTTATCGTTCCCGTCTTGTCAAGGCAAAGAACGTCTACGCGCGCAAGCATTTCTATACAGTACAAATCCTGAACGAGCGTTTTCTTTTTGGCGAGCCGCATAACCGACACGGCGAGCGCAGTACTCGTCAATAGGAACATTCCCGCGGGAATCATACCGATAACCGCGCCCGAAACCGAGCTTATGTTCTGCCGCCATAAGTCCCAACCGATAACGCCGCTGCCCGAAAGCGTCTTGTAGTTGTTGTACAGCATCATTATCGTAATGGGAACTATAAGCACCGATACGAATTTTATAATTAACTTTATCGAGTTGTTAAGCTCAGATTTGGGCTTGCGGTAACGCTTTGCGTAGCTTGTGAGCGTTTCCACGTAGTTAGCCGCGCCGACCTTGTTTACGCGCGCATAGCACGAACCCGAAGTTACGAACGAACCCGAATACAGCTCCGAGCCGCCCGCTTTTTTCATAGGCTCGCTTTCGCCGGTAAGCATCGACTCGTTTACTTCCATTTCGCCTTTAACGACTATCGCGTCAGCGCAAATCTGCTTGCCCGTTTCGAGATAAATTATATCGTCGAGCACGACTTCCGACACGGGGATAGCCTTTTTTTCGCCGTCGCGCACGACTATCGCCGTAGGCGCGGACATAAGCCGCAGTTTATCGACGGTGCGCTTGGATTTGCATTCCTGAAAAACGCCTATCGCTATATTTGCGAGAATTATAACGAGAAAGAACAACTGCGAAAACTTTGCGCCGACGACTATCAACGCAATCGCAACCACGTAGGTAAGAATATTGAAGAAAGTGAATATATTCGTAAGGAATATCGACGGGTAAGACTTTCCGGCTTTCGTCGGCGTAACGTTTACAAAACCCTTTTCAACGCGCGATTCGACCTGTTCGTGCGTAAGACCTACGTTGCAATCGGGTTCGTAGCGTTCGGCAAGCGAAAAATCTATCGAAACGTTGCGCTTCTGCTTTTTCTTTGTTTTAGCCGCTTTTTCTATGCTGTCGGAAGAAAGCATACTGCCGTCTATCGTGTGCGAATGCGTAACGTGCGACTCGTTATTCGCAGCCGCCGCGTCGTCTTCGTAAAACACCGACTTGTCTATATTAACCGAATCGAAAAACGAATCCGCATAACCGGACGACCCGAAGTCGTTCGTGTCTTTCGTAACGATTTTCGGAACTTTGCTTAGCCTTGCCGCCGCTTTCGACTTTACGTCCGACTTGGGCGGTTGCGAAACGACCTGTTTCGGCTTTGCGGAGGCAGTCGTCTTTGCACCCGTTTTCGGCGCAGTCTTCGGCGCGGTTCTCGGCGCAGTTTTGGGAACCGTTTTCACGGGCGTTTCTATAACCTGAGTTTTCGGCTCGGCAACCTTGACGGCGGGTTTTTTAGCCGTCTTCGGCGCTTGCGTATTCGTCCGCTTGGGCGTTTTGTCCATTGCCTTTTCTCCTTTTGTTTGCCGCGCGACAGTGTACGGAAATATGTTAGCACAGAATAGGAAAATTGTCAATGAAAAGAGTATTCTTACAAGACCCGCCCGCTCAAAATTCGTTCATAAATATCCTGTATTTTTTAGGCGCGAATTTCTGTTGCAACCCGAGATTTTCGCGCGACTCTACGGTTACGTTGCGCGTGTAATTTCTCCAAAGTTTCACGAAATTCTCTTCGCTGTCCGACAGCTCTATTTCGACCTGCTCGGGCGCGGAATCGTAAAATATATCCTTGCCGTCGAAAAACGCCATTTTGCGGCGCTCGAAGTCGTGCAGAACGAATTTCTGCGTATTGAAGCGCGGCGCAAGATTCGCGGCTATGCGCTCCAAAATATCGTTGTCGGCGCGGAAAAAGCCGTAATAAACGCCGCTTTTCGTTTCCTGAAACCGCACGAACGCGCTAACTCTGTGAATTTCGTGCCGCACTTTGCGAACCATATCGTTGAATGCCGTAACGCACGGGCGGTCGTATGCTTCGAACGCCGACCTGCCGCGCGCGAAAAACAGGCGCAGAAAGTCGAAGATTTTTCTCTCTTTGAGTCTGTCGCCGCTAAGGTATGCGTCGAGTACGGTATCGTACGCGAACATACCGCCCTTTTTTATTATTCCGTCGCGGACGCGCCGCGCTTTGCTCATACTCTCCGCGCTCGCGCAAAACGAGTCGGTAAGAGTGCAGTCGTTTATATCGGACGTTATTATATCGGCGTTGCGGCTCGTATAGTAGCTGTCGTACACCGCCGACAAAAATCCGACTAAATTTTTTTCGCATACAAGTATATTCACAGTTACATTTCTCCGAAAACCGTACTCAGCTCCGTGTCGAACATCGAAATCTGTTTGTTGCCGCCGCCCGAAAGCAACGGCGCGTTATTCGGGTCGGTCAGTTTAAGGCGTATTAAATCGGGCTTGTCGCCTATGCCCATATATTTGCCGTCCGCCGTTATGAAATAAACCGCACGAGTCATATTAACGCGCATACGCCTGAGCGAATCGAAAGTAAGTCTGCCCTGTTTGCGCGCGCGGACTATGCGGTACGCGTTGGTCGTGCCTATGCCCGGAACGCGCAGAAGCATTTCGTAACTTGCCGTATTTATTTCGAGCGGAAATTTGTCTATATTGCGCAAAGCCCAATCGCATTTGGGGTCTACGTCGGTCGGAAAAAGTCCCGACGGCGGCAGAAGTTCTTCGGCTTCGAATCCGTAAAACCTTAGCAACCAATCGGCTTGGTAAAGTCTGTTTTCGCGCCTTAGGTCGGGCGGAACGGACGGGAGCAAGCTCGACTCGTTCACGGGCGAATAAGCCGAGTAGTATACGCGCTTTAAGCCGTAGTTGCGATACAGCGCCTGCGTAAGGCGGATAATCCGACCGTCGGTATCGTCGGACGCGCCGATTATCATCTGCGTCGTCTGACCCGCCGGCAGAATCTCCGCGCGCCACTTGCCTTTTTCGCGCTGTTCCGTTTCGTAGAGATTCGCAAGGCGGCGCATCGGCGAAACAATCATTTCCTTTTTCTTCTGCGGAGCGAGAAGCCGCAAGCTGTTTTCACTCGGCAGTTCTATATTCACGCTCATACGGTCGGCGTAGCGGGCGGCAAGGTCGATAAGGTGCGAAGCCGCGCCCGGAATCGCCTTTACGTGAACGTAGCCGCGGAACTTGTGTTTTTCACGCAGCATTATAAGCGTTTCGATTATTTTCTGCATAGTGAAATCGGGGCTTTTTTCGACCGCGCTCGACAGAAACAGCCCTTCTATATAGTTGCGGCGGTAAAACCCTATCACGACGTCGCAGATTTCGGACGGCGTGAGCGACGCGCGCGGAACGTCGTTGCTCCGCCTGTTTACGCAGTAAACGCAATCGAACTCGCACTTGTTCGTCATAAGAAGTTTAAGCAGAGAAACGCACCGCCCGTCGCGCGTGAAAGAATGACAAATGCCCGAAACGGCGCAGTTACCGAGACTGCCTTTCACGGCTCCGCGCGGACTGTTCGACGAAGAACAGGAAACGTCGTATTTTGCGCCGTCTACGAGAATGCGCATTTTTTCTTCCGTGGATTGTGTCAAAGTCGCTACCATACTCTTAGTATAGCACAATATAGTTGACAGCACTATGTCAACAAATAAAAAATTATTAAATTACGGCGTTTATAAACCTTTCACACAATCGCTTAAAAAACATATATTATAAATATCGCTACATAAAAAGGAAAGCAACGTATGTCGTTTACGAACAGAGAGCTTTTGGCGCGGATTATTCAATGCGAAGCGGGCGGCGAAGGCGAAAACGGTATGAAAGCCGTCGCAAGCGTCGTTATGAACCGAGTAAACGCGTCGAGCGGAGAATATCAGCGCGTAGGTCAGGGAAATCTGCGGAACATTATTTTCCAGACCGGACAATTCGATTGCGCCACCGATACGCTTCGCGGCAGACCGAATATGCAGAACATTTACAATATGTCGCCCGAACCCATTCACTACGAAATAGCCGATTGGGCGTTGGGCGGCGGCATTTTAGGCGCGGTAGGAACCTGCCTTTGGTACTTTAACCCCTACGGCGATTGCCGACAGAATTTTCCCGGAGCGAGCGGAACTTTTCACACGCGCGTTAATTTGCACTGTTTTTACAGACCGACCGCCGCATACAACAATACGTAACAAAGATTTTTTATAAAGGAGTTTATTCCCACTATGTTATTTACAAACTTTACCTACAAAAACGACGACGCCGTGGAAAAAGAGCAAGCGAGCGAAACGGTTGCCACTGCGGCGCAAGAGCCTATGCAGGACAATTCGGCAAACGATATGCCGATGCCCGAAACGCTAGAAAGCACGCTGTTTATTCCCGGGTATCTGAACACGCAGATAGGCAAGTATATGCGCATAGAGTTCTTAATCGGCAACGGGCTGACCGACCGCAACGGAAAACTCGTAAAAGTCGGCGCAAGCTACATAATATTGCAAGCGCAGAACGGCGACCTTATAGTCTGCGATTTGTTCTCCATAAAATTCGTAACGATTATAGAAAGCCCCACGGTTATATAACCGCGGTTATAATTATTCCCGCGAGCGCACCGACTGCATAGAGCGTAAGGAGAATCAGAAGATTGTTCTTTACGCTCTTGTTTTCTTTGAACAGCACGGCAAGGGCTATGCCCGCGTTTACGGACAACCCCGCGACCGCCGCCCCGAGCGACAGACCGCCGACCGCATACATCTGAGTTATAACCACCGAGCTTGCGCAGTTCGGAATAAGTCCCACAAGCGCGGCAATCAGCGGTTGCGCCCAAACGGCTTTGTCCATTGCCGCAAACAATCTGTCCTCGCCGACGAATTCGAGAACGCCGCCCAAAATAACGTTAACGCCGAATATAAACGCGAGCGTCGTAAGCGAATGAACGAGCGGATGCAGAACAAACCTGTGCCAATCGAATTTTTTCGGCTTGTGCCCGTGTTCTTTTTCGCCGTGTTCGCGTTCGCAAACTTCTTCTTTGCGTTCGCCGTGTTCGTGCGCGTGAGTTTCCGCGCCGTCGCCGCCTATTTTATGATGGTGGCACCCCGTGGAAATTTCGTCCGCGCTGTCCCCGCTCAGCGCTACGGTCTGAGTTTTGCGCAAAAACAAATTCACGCCGTACCCTACCGCCAGCGCGAGAAAAAACTTTATTAGTATAAGCGGAACGAGCTTAATTGCCGTAGACGGCGAAGCTATCAGAATCGGAATCGCTTCGTCCGACGTGGCGATATAAACGGCTAAGAGCGTGCCGAGCTTTATATTGCGCTTTGCATACAGCTTTGTAGCCACAACCGAAAAGCCGCATTGCGGAATAAGTCCGACCGCGCTCCCGAGCAGCGGCGCGCCCTTACCGCCGAGCAACTTGTTTACTTTGATTTTAGAGCCTGCGCGGTACTCGTAGACTTCGATAAGAATGTGGCACGCGAGCAGGAAAGGCAAGATTTTAAGCGAATCGAGCAGTGCGTCCGTTAAAACGTTCGCTATAATTTGCAACAACCGAAAATTACTCCTCTTCGGGCGGTATGACCTTTACCCGAACTTCCACGACTTTTTTCACCGTTGCTTTTGTAATGGTTATAATAAGGTTCTGAAATTCCAATTTTTCGCCCGCGACGGGAATTTTGCCCATTTGCTCGATTACCCAGCCGCCCACGGTAATGGAATCGAATTCCTCCTTTACCTTTACGCCGAGCGCTTCGAACATAGCTTCGAGATTTTCCGCGCCGCTTACAAGGTACGAATCGTCGTCGACGCGCTTCAACAGCACTTCGACTTCGTCGTGTTCGTCCCAGACTTCGCCTATAAGTTCTTCGATGATGTCTTCCATAGTAACTATGCCGCTCGTGCCGCCGAATTCGTCCACCACGACCGCCATATGAATTTTAGCTTTCTGCATTATCCGAAGAACCGCGCTTATCTTCATAGTCTTCGACACGCAAACGCTGCTCTGAATTATATCCGACAGCTTTTTGCCGTCGCCGTTTTTCATAAAGTAGAAATCTTTTTCGTGAATTATGCCGATAATGCTGTCGACCGTTTTGGAATATACGGGCAGACGCGAATAACCCGACTCGAAGAACTTTTTCGCTATTTCTTCGATTGAATCGTTTTCTTCCACGGCAACCACGTTTACGCGCGGAGTCATTATATCGTAAATGTCGAGGTCGTCGAACTCGATTGCCGAGCGTATAAGCTCGCTTTCGTGTTCGGAAATCTCGCCGCCGCTCTCGGCGACTTCGACGTACGTTTTGAGTTCGTCTTCGGTTACGCTCGACGAAGAAGAAAGCCTGAACACTTTTTTAATGAGCTTCTTCCACAGCATAAAGAGTTCGTTTACGGGCGTGAGTATAAAGTAGAATACGCGCACCGCGCCGTTAAACGACATACAGAAACTTTCGGGATATTCTTTGGCTATGCTCTTAGGCGTTATTTCGCTGAATATAAGCAACACAACCGTCGACGCTATCGTGGATACCGTTACCGACAGACTTGCGTTCGACTTGATTATATTTGCGAAAAACACGGTCGAAAGCGACGCGACTACGATGTTTACGATATTGTTCCCTACGAGTATCGTGGAAAGCAATCTGTCGTAGTTATCCGCCATTTTAAGCGCCTTTTCGGCTTTTTTGTTACCGTCTTGGGCAAGAGTTCTGAGCCGCACTTTGTTTACGGTTGTATAAGCGGTTTCGCTCGCCGAGAAAAATGCGGACAATACTATAAGTATGATAAGGGCTATAAGTAAGCCCACCTGACTTGGGTCCATTGCGGTTGTAAAAAATCCTCCGAAAAATAATAATATCGAAATATTAGAGTCTATTATAACATATTATCAAAATATATTCAATGGTTTTGACGATTATTCGGCGGAAAATTTCAAAAATATTCTCCCGAAACGTCGGCTTTAAGGTAATTTTCGCGCTTTTTCCCGTCGAAACCGCGCGAAAGCACGAGCTTGAAATACAGAGCCGCGGGCGCGATATTTTTGTACGCGCGGATATTTCCGTTAAGATATTTTTCGGACTCATACGAATTTCCGTCCGCCTTTCCCGCGAGAAATACGGGAACGGACAGAGCGTTCACGCTGTTTTCGCCCGCCGTTTTCACCGTCCCCGAATGGAACGAATCGTGCATAATCTCGAAACCGTTTTCGCGCGCGTAATCGTTAAGCGATTTGTAGTCGAGCCCGACATACGGCGTAATATAGAGCGTCTTGTTTTCGCTCTCGTCGGGCAAAGTCCATTCGGATTCTTTCCACTCCGCCGCCGAACACGTAAAAACGTTGCCGCAAGGCTTGAATTTGCCGCCGACAATCTCGCCCGCGATTTTTCCCGCCGCACTCGAAACGTATCCGTCGAAACCGCGCGAAAGATTGAGCCGCGCGCCGCAGTGAATTTTTACGTTCTCGCCCGCATTCTTATAAGCAACATATATGCCGCCGCAAGGCACGGACTTTATGAACTCATACGCGCCGAGCATATTATCGCGCCCGTTGCTTCTTTCGTCGTCAAGCGGCAAATCGGCGGAAACTATGACGACGGGAATATTTATTCCGCACAGCATAAGCGACGAAGCCGCCGCAAAGAACGCAAGACTGTCGGTGCCGTGAGTTACTATTATTCCGTCCGAGCCGCCGTTTTCGACCTGTTCGCGCACGCACGCGCAAATCCTGTTTATATCGTCGAACTTTTCGTTTTCGGACAAAACCGTTACGGGTCGTAAGGAGCGGACAAACGGAACGGTCGGAAATTTGTCTTTCAGAAGCACGCGCCCCGCGGCGAGATAGCCGTTTTCTTCCGCGGTGCTTATAGTGCCGCCCGTTTCGATAAGCGCTATTCCGTTTTTACAGCCGTTCGATTGCATACAGAATTATTTTCGCGTGGTCGAACGCTATTCCGTCGCACGAATCCACCGTAGTTGCGTTTATATCCATAGTTCCGCTCTTCGTGCGTTTTACGGTCATAACGGCGCGCAGAATATCGCCGCGCAGGTTTTTAAGCACAAGCTCGTAGGTTTCGCCGCTCGACGCGTAATCTATGAAAAACCAGTCGGCTTCGTCCGCGTCGTCCGCTCCGACGGCGTTTTCGGGCGCGTCGGTTACAGCAAAAAAGCAATTCGTTACCGTCCAGCCGCGTGGGTCGCGGTTCGGCGTTGAAACGGTAATAAGCTGTTCGAGTTCTTCTTTTACAAGTCCCGTTTCTTCCGCAAGCTCGCGTTTTGCCGCGTCTTCGCAGGACTCGTTTTCGTTAACGAATCCGCCGGGGAACGCCCAATCCCCCACGAACGGATGATTGCCGCGCTTAATAAGCAGTACGACGGGTCTTTCTTCGCGCACCGAAAACAGCACTATATCCGAAGTAACCGACGGCTTTTTCCAAGCGTCGGCGTTGTATTCCGCAAGAAATTCGGAAAGCGTCTTGCCTTCCTTGTTTACCTTTTCCATAAAACCTCTTTTTTTGTTAATTATACGTTCTTAAAAGCCTGTACTTTCCGCCTACGTTTACAAACAGGTAATCGGTATTTCCGTCTTCGACGTATCTGCCGCTTACGGTTACGTAATTTTCAACGCTCAGAAAATCGCCGAAAACTATATTTTTCGCAACGTTGTTTCCGCGGGAATTTATTATTTCCGCCGTACCGTCGGCTTTAAGTCCTATCATAAAATTGCCGAACGGCAGCACTTGCGTATATTCGAAATCGGTAAGCAGTCTGCCGCGGAAATCGGTAGCCGCATAACGCAAACCGTCGCCCGAGCCGTTAGCAAGCACTACGTAATATTCGGTAGCGTAAACGCCGTCGTAAGCGGGAGAAATCACGAGCCGTCCGTCGGCGTCCACAAATCCCGACTTGCCGTTTCCGACCCCGAAAACCACGCCTTTCGCGCAGGTTTTCCCGAACGTAACTCCGCCGAAAGCGCCGTTAGCCGACTTGAAACCGCCGTCGAGCGAAGCCGAGAAAAACCCGTAAGAAGAAACAGTTTCAAACCCGCGTTTCGTAGCTTTCACCACGCGGACCTGCGAATCGGAAATCAGCGCGATATTGCTCTTGCTCATCAATACGCAATCATTGTATTCGGAAGAATAGATAACGCTCTGCGAGCAGACTATCCCCTTTTCGGTAACGAATACGTAAGCGCCGTTTTCGGCTTTGAACGCGCGCAGAACGGCGGAATCGAACTCGCTGTTTAGCAAGCTGTCGTTCGACGTATACAGTCCGTCCTTTTTAACGTACAGATATTCGTTTATAGCGTTGCCGGCAAAGTCGTAAACGTCGTAGAACCGTTCTACGTCCCTGATTTCGTTGCCGCCCTTTAAGTCGGTATAGACGTTGCCGCCTTTCAGTATAAGATTTTTGCGCACGATAATTCCGTCGGAAATTGCGTTGAAATCGGTATCGTACACCTTGCCGCCGTACATAAAGTAAACTTCGTACTCGCCCTTGTAGCGCGAACTTTCGAAATAACTGTTTTTATAGGTAGTATACGCCGCGTCCGACTTGAATTCGAGCGCGCCGTTTTTGTACTCGTACAACGCGTTCGTGCCGTTTACGACTTCGCCTACGAGAAAGAATATTTTATCTCCCGAATTTATGCGCGTAAGCGTTTCGTTTTCCACCGCCGAAACGCCGAGAGTATCGGCATACACGAGCTTCGAGCCGACGCGGTAAATTACGCCCAAATCTTCAAACCTACCCTCGGTTACAACGCCGTTATCGTAGAAAATTCCCTGTCCGCCGCCTACGAACAACGCTTTGTTTTCCGCCGCGGCGATAATCTTTTCGGGCTTGAAAGAAACTTCGAAATCTTCTCCGCCGACACGGTGAATTCTGCCCGCGTCGAAGTAAAAAAGTTTTCCGTCCTTGCCGAAGATATTTTCGCCCGATATGCCGTCGAGCGAGTCCGCCTTTTCAAGCGACGGCAACGCGTAAGTTACAAGGCCGTCCGCGCCCGAAAGCGTTACAAAACCGTAAGCGATTTTTACGACCGTGCTGCCCGAAAGTTCAATCATATTGTCAGCCGACAGCGAAGAAGCAATGTAATATTTTCCGTCGGCTTTCGCAAAGAAAATTCCGCTCGGCAGAACGCTTTCGTAGTCCCCGTAGCTTCCGAGCGCCGACATAACTTCTTCGGTCTGACTGTGCTTGTAAATGCGGTCGAACCGCTTTTCGCACAAGCCCGCGAGCACGCCGCCGTTTTCGTGCCGAACGCAAAAATCGTAATCGGTAAACTTTGCCGTGTCCCCGATAAAATCTCCGCTCGCCTTTACACTTATTAACTCTTTGCCGTTGCCGTCGATTCTGCCGTAGTTTCCGTCGAACGACGAAAATTCGTATATTTTGTTTTCCGCGTCGACAAGGCGCAAATCGGCGTACTTTGCGGAAACGACTTTGTCTTCGTTAACAAGCACGTAGCCGCCTTCCGCCGCCGCCACGAACAAGCCGTCGAGCATAGTAACTTCTCCGTCGTCGTTATCCACCCAAACGTACTCGTGGCTTAAAAGCTGCGAACCGCGCTTGACTGACTTTACAGCCAAAACGACAACCGTGGCGATTATCGCAAGCAATACGACGGTTATCGAAATTCCGACTATTATTTTCGTTTCTTTCTTGATTTCTTTCATAATTTACCCAACGTAAACTTCTATAAATTCGATATTGCCGTCTACCTGCGCGCTTTTGCCCGCGGGGATAAAAAAACCGTCGCCTTTTTTTGCGGGAATGCCGTCGACAAAGCCTTCGCCGACAGTTACGATTATTCCCGTAAAGCTGTCGTTGCGCCCGTAAAACTTTCCCGCGCTTCCGACTTTCGCGCAAAAATATTCGCAATCGGCTATTACGGGATACCCGAACTCTATCGGCTTATACTTTTTAAGGTCGGCAACTTCCGCGGCTTTTTCCGTATGAAGCTGCCGCGGCTTGCCGTCCGCGCCTATTCTGTCGTAGTCGTAAACTCTGTAAGTTATATTGCTGTTTTGCTGAATTTCGCAAACGGTGCACCCCTTGCCTATCGCGTGAACCGTTCCCGCGGGAATAAAATAGCTCTCGCCCTTTTTAACCTTGAAAAAGTTCATAAGCGAAAGAATACTTCCGTCGCGCGCGCCCGCCGAAAATTCGTCTTTCGTAATGTCGCGCTTAAACCCCACGTAAAGCCCCGCGCCGTCTTCGCATTCGAGAACGTGCCAAACTTCGGTTTTCCCGAAAGAGTTCTCGCGTTTCAACGCGTACTCGTCGGACGGGTGAACCTGAACCGACAGATTATCCGCCGAGTCGATAAACTTTACAAGCACGGGAAAGTCCTTGAACTTTTCGGCGTTTACGCCCCAATCGGCTCTCGTAAAAGCCTTGTCTATGGGCGTGCCGCCGATAAGTTCGCTCATACCGTCTTTATGAAAAGATAATACCCACGCTTCGGCTATCTTATCCTTATCGGACGAAAAGCCGTATGAAAAAAGTTTCCTGCCGCCCCAGATATAATCTTTGAGCGTGCTTTTTAATTTATATGCGTTCATCGGTTATTATTATAAATTAAACCGCCGTATTTTGTAAAGCGTTTTCGTTGTCCGAGAAAATTATAACAAAACCGAGCGGCAAATTTACCGTTCGGCTTTTTTGTGTTGTTATAAGTTTAATTAAACAAAGTTACGCTACGATTTTAACAGCTTTTTTCGTACCGAGTACAACGGCGTTGCCCGATTGTTTGAATACGAATTCGTTGTCTTTATCTTCCGTAATGCCCGCTTTCTTCATAAATTCGTCTTTGCTTTCAGCCATTTTCTTTGCGTCGTCTTTATTTTCGAAATACGTAATATAAACGATTTCGGTTTTTCCGTCTTCGGTTTTGCTACCGATAACCACGTCTTTCGCGCCCGTAGCGGTAGCGATAGCCTTAGCCGTACCCTTGCTTACCAAGCTACCCAAATCGCCGAGAATGCTTCCGTCGGATTCGGATACCGTGGAAATAACCGTATATTCTTTCTTTTTCAGCTTTTCCGTAGCTTTTTCGGCGGTGAGCACGCAACCCGTAAACAGAACCGACATCAACGCGACGGCGAGAACAACACCCATAACTTTTGCAAACTTCTTCATAAAAAAACCTCCGATTAGTTTTATTTATATAATTATACTATACCCGTAGGTTAAGTGTCAATAAATTGCGCAAAAATAAATATAAACAATTTGCCGCATTTTGTATATTTTTCCTGCACTTTTTGATTGAAAGATTTCGTCGGATATGATACAATTATAAGGCACTGAAAAATACTTGAAAAATCGGGAGATATTACGGTGAAAGATTTACCTTTTTCGGATAAACTGCACGAAGAATGCGGAGTGCTCGGCTTTTACGACAACGACGGATTCGACGTAGCGCGTATGCTTTACTACGGAATGTTCGCGCTTCAACACCGCGGACAGGAAAGCTGCGGAATAGTTACGAACGACGACGGTCATTTGCATCAGCTTAAAGACAAGGGGCTTGCGGGCGAAGTTTTCAACGACGTAAACCTTGCAACGCTCAAAGGCAATATAGGCGTGGCTCACGTCCGTTACGCTATGGAAAACGACCTGCGCGAGAACGCTCAGCCCATCGTTTCGCGCTACTGCAAAGGCAGTTTGACGCTTGCCCACAACGGAAACATCATAAACTCGAACACTTTGCGCGAAGAACTCGAAGCACGCGGCGCGATATTCCAATCGACGAACGATATAGAAGTAATTATGCACCTTATCGCAATCGAGCGCACGAAAACGCACTCGGTCGAAGCCGCCGTTCTCAACGTTATGAAGCAAATCGAAGGCGCGTACAGTATGGTTCTTATGTCGCCGAGAAAGCTAATCGGCATACGCGACCCGCAAGGTTTCCGCCCGCTGTGCATAGGTAAAATCAAAAACAGCTACGTTTTGGCGTCGGAAAGCGTTGCGCTCGACACAATGCGCGCGCAATTCATACGCGACGTAGAGCCGGGCGAAGTAGTGCTTATCGAAGGCAACAAGCTAACTTCGTTCAAAGACCACTGCGGAAAAAAACCGTCGCTTTGTATCTTCGAATACATTTACTTCGCGCGCCCCGACAGCATTATCGACAAGGTAAGCGTTTACAACACGCGTATCGAAATCGGCAAACTGCTTGCCAAGGCTCACCCCGCGAAAGCCGACGTAGTTATCGGCGTTCCCGATTCGGGACTTCACTTTGCGCAGGGCTTTGCGCAGGAAAGCAAGATTCCGTACGGCGAAGGGCTTGTAAGAAACCGTTACAGCGGCAGAACTTTTATAAAGCAAACACAGAAAGAACGCGAAATGGCGGTCAACATAAAGCTGAACGCTCTCCGCGCAAATTTGGAAGGCAAAAGCGTAGTTATGGTAGACGACTCTATCGTCCGCGGCACGACTATGGCAAACCTTGTAAAACTGCTTAAAGGCAACGGCGCGAAAGAAGTTCATATAAGAATCGGCTCGCCCACGTTCCTGTGGCCGTGCTATTTCGGAACGGACATTCCGTCGAAAAAAGATTTGATTGCCGTAAAATACACGCCCGAAGAAATATGCAAAAAACTCGGCGCGGACAGCCTTGGCTTTTTACCCGTCGAAGACCTTAAAAATATCGGCGTGCGCAAAGACTTCGGATATTGCGACGCTTGCTTTACGGGGAATTATCCCGTAGGAATATAAACCTCATCCGTCTTGTTCTCATAAACTCGAACAATCCACCTTCCCCTAACAGGGGAAGGCTTTTTCTTATGTCAAGGCTTCCCCTACAAGGGGAAGCTGTCAAGCACAAAGCGTAGCGACTGCTTGACTGATGAGGTTTTACAATTCCTGTTCCAACAATTCCGCGGCGTACTTTACAAGGTCGGCGCAAGGGCGCGATTTATAGTAATTTTCGGTTCGCTCCGACGGCGTCGGGGCGGACTTTTCGTTTTTGCGCATACCGAGCAAGTCTCGGCAGATAATCGAGCCGTTGTCCTGCTTGAATTTTTCCGAAAGCCGTTGAATTTGCGCGTAAAGCGCGGCTTTGTCGACCTTGTCGCCCGAAATAAGTCCGAGCGCCATAACCAAGCCGCTGAACGTACCGCAGACTTCGCGCAAGCGACCGATGCCGCCGCCGAACCCCGCGCTTATGTTTTTAAGCTGTTCTTCGGGCATATCTATTTTATCGGCAAACGACATAAGCACGGCTTGCGCGCAGTTATTACCTTTAAGAAACAGTTCTTTTGCGTTATCTCCCCTTGCACTCATATACGCCGAATCTCCTTTTTATCTGTTTTCGGATATTTTATAAATTTCGTTTTTGATTTTGCCGAGTTCCGCGTCGTAAATCTTTCGCTCTGACTGTTTTTCGCTTACCGAAAATTCGGCGAGAACGGTTGCCGGCTTATCCGACAGCATAAAAATCTTGTCGCCGAGCGTTACGGCTTCGTCGGGGTCGTGAGTTACGAACACGACCGTTTTTTTCTCGCGCCCGTAAAGCGACAGAAACGCGCCGATTATGCTTTTTTTAAGCGCGACGTCCAAGCCCTTGAAAGGTTCGTCCATCAAAAGCAGGCGCGACGGGAACAGAAACGCCCGAGCGAGCGCGACGCGTTGCGCCATACCGCCGCTGAGTTGCACGGGATACATATCGCCCGAATTTTCAAGTTCCACGAGTTCGAGCGCGGAAACGATTCTTTTTCTGCGCTCCGCCTTGTCTTTTACAACCGATTTGAGAATAAGGTCGAGATTTTGTAAAACGGTTATCTGCGGAACGAGCCGCGGCGACTGAAACACGTAGGAAACTCTTTTTTCCGCGTTCTCAATCTTGCCGCTCTGCGGAAATATATCGCCCGACAGCATATTCAGCAGAGTTGATTTTCCGCACCCCGACGGACCGAGAATACAGTTTATACGGTCTTCTTCGAGCGACAGGTTCAGGTCGGAAAAAACCTGCGTCGCGGGATAAGCAAAGGATACGTTACGAAAAACAATCATTGTACTTTTCCCCGCCTTAACGTATTTTTGATTTTGCCGAAAAACGACGCGACTTTTCTGCGCGCCGAATACTTATGCGGCAGACAGAACAGCCGCACGAGTTTTATTATGCCCTCGCATATAAAACTCAGTACGATAACGGCGAAAACCCACACGAACATCATAAAAAAGTCGCCGCTTATATACGCGCCGTTAATGTAACTCCCCAACGCCGAGCGCGGAACGGCGACGATTTCGGACGCTACGATAACCTTTATATTAAGTCCGAAGCCCGCGATAAGCGCGGAAAAGATATATTCCGAAATCTGCGGCAGAACGACCGAGAAAAAGCGGTCTTTCCTTTTCACGTTAAACACGCGCGCCATTTCGAGCAAACCTTTATCCATTCCGCCCAACGCCGCAAGCATATTCTGATAAACTACGGGAAGCGACACGAGCGACGCAATTACGATAGCCGAAGTTCTGCCCGAAAAGAATATAAAAAGTATCAGCGTTACGCCGAGCGTAGGCATAGAGCGGACAATCGTTATAAGCGGTTCGAGAAAGCTCTTTAACGGCGGGCAGAAATGCGCCGCTACGGCAAGCGCGAGTCCGAACACAAACGCTACGGCAAAACTTATCAGCGAAGCGGAAAGCGTGCTGTAAACGCCGCGCCACAGTTTAGGCTTGCCGAGTTCTTCAAAAAAGCGACCGAGCGTTTTCCACGGGGTCGGCAAAACGCCGTTTTTAGAAAAAGCCGTTACGGAAAGAAGCCACCAGACGGCAACGAAAAGCAAAAGCGATAAAATATAAATTGCGCTTTTCGGAAATTTCCTGCTTTTCAGAAGTTGTTTTTGCCGTCGTTTCATAGTGAACCTATAAGGTTATCCCGCGAAGTAGAAACCGTCTGCGGGTTGAGCGCCGCCGACTATCGACAATCCCTGAACTTCCGCGAGCTTTTCGAGATAATTTTTTACCGCGGTTTTAACTTCGCTCGTTTTACCGAATGCAAAAGCCGCCTGACCGCGTTCGGACGCGATAAAGTTTTGGCAAACGGTTGCCGCGGGCAAAGCCGTCGATTCGAGTTTATCCTTTACAATCGTCGCCGCTTCGGCGGGATTTTCGCAAATATACTCAGCCTGTTCGGCAAGATAATTCACAAAAGCGGTTACGTCGTCTTTACGGTTTTCCGCGAGCGACTTTCTTACTACAAGCCCTACCTGCGGATAGCTTGCGCCCGTCTTTTCTTCCCAAAGCTCCTGCGTGCTTACCGTGGACTTAACTGCGGCTTGCATAGCCGTAACTACGGGTTCGGACAGAACGCCGTGTTTCGCGCCGTCGACTTCCGCCAAAGTTCCCAGCAAAGCGTCGCGCACTTTCGACGCGTCGGGCAGAAACATTATATTTATTTTAGCGGGGTCGGCAGATTTGTCGTCGGCGGTGATAACCTTATATTCCAAACCGAACATCTTAATAAGCGCTTTAAGCGTAATTCCGGGCGTACCCGTT
Organism: Clostridia bacterium; assembly: GCA_013316045.1. Taxonomy (GTDB): domain Bacteria; phylum Bacillota; class Clostridia; order Christensenellales; family Pumilibacteraceae; genus RACS-047. Next base: position 13,650 of record WSNJ01000014.1, on the reverse strand, counting down.
TCCTGAAACGCATAGATTGTTTCGCCGACAAAATCGTTAAGAGCCGTTTTATTCTCGTCTTTCGACACGATAAAGTTGAGTCCCCATACGCTTACGCCGCAAAGAACATAGTCGCCGTCCGTCTTGTTGAACGCCGTTGCGCAAGCGTTAATCGGCGCAAGCGCAATATCGGGCGTTTTTGCCAAGAGCGCGGGGGCTACCTGCGTTCCCGTAACCATCTGAACGTTTACTCTGTCGCTTCCGAAAGCCGCTCCGCCGTCCGCAACGGTAGCAACCGACAACAGCGGCGCTCCGTCGGGCACGTACATAGTAAACACTTCCGCGTCGGACTTTTCCTTACACGCCGCGAAAACGGAAAGCGGCAAGACAAGCGCAAACAGCAAACATAATATCTTTTTCATTTTTTATCCTACTTTTACAGGCATTGAATTTAGTTTTCGCCTGCGGATATTATTATATACCCTTTTGGGAAAGCGGTCAAGCAGTTAAACAAAAAGCCCCCGCTTTTCGACAGTTCCCATAGTGAACGCAGCTCTTAAAAATTAGGTTTTTAATTTCCTATGAAAAGCGCGCTTTCCCGAAAGGTTTTTGCCGTCGCTTGGTTTTCTATCAGAATAATACGTTCGTTATCGACCAGTCAAGGTCTTTCTGTTTTACGCTTCTCGTTATAACGCACTCTTTGCCGTCGGAAAGAGTTACAATCATCTTATTGACTCTTTCGCGGTCGTTTGCCTTTGCCGCATAGAGTTTTGCCGAGCTGTACGCGCGCGACTGTCCTGCCGTGCGACTGCTTCCCGTAAGATTACCGACAACTTTTTTCCCGCTTGCGTCGTAAAGCGTGAAATTATCTCCCGCCTTGCCGAGCGCGAAGTCGCCCGTCGAGAAAAGTTCGCAGAACTCGTATTCGATTTTTTTGATAAGTTTTGCTTTCTTAGCCGTTTTGCCGAGCTTGACAATGCCGCAGTAATCGCCGTTGCGAACGACGACAATTCCGTTTGCGATTTTATATTCCGCAATGTTATTCTTCATATCGTAGTCAACGCTATATCTCGGTTCGAGCAGAAGCTCGCCGCTTTCGGAATAAACAGCCGTCTTGCCGTTTACGGATTCTACTATATAGATATTTCCGTAAGCGTCTTTCACCGCGGAAGAAACCGTGCCGAAACAGCCTATAAATTCGAGCGACACTTTGCCGTCCGCGTCGGTTACGGCTTTGTAATAATCTCTGCAATTCTCGCGCTCTATCAGAGCCACGCCGCTTACACCCGAAGATTTGAGAACGGCTTTGCCGTCGCCGAGACGGATTTTTTCATACATCGCGCCGCTTCCGTACTTGCGGTACAAAAGGTAAGATTCGCTCTTTTCCGTTCCGTTATCGTCCCAGGTAAATACGGCGAGTCTTATCTGCACGGTGTAGTTTGCTACTTTTTCGCGTGCTTCCGCGTCGAGCAAATCGTAATTTTCCTTGCGCGAAACAACGTTACCGCCGCCGCTCGCATTTACGGTGTAATCTTCAATCGTATTCCCGAATCTCGGGTCTATAACGGCGGGCGAAGAAACGGAACCGTCGAAATATTTTACGTCGTCCGCTATAACGGGCAAACCGTTGATTCTGTAAACCGTACCCGCAAGCAAGCTCTTTGCGGCGTCGATTGCAACGGGCTCGCTCATTGCGGGCGTAAAAAGTCTTTTTCCGTCGATACTTGTAAACAAAGCGTAAACGCCGCTGTACAGAGTTACTCTTTCGTCGCTTGCGGGTTTGCACGTTATACCTTTTGAGCCGTAAGAAACTTCTCCGCGCACACCCGTTTCAGTGTTTGCAATGCACGCAAAGCCGTCGTTATACTGATTATATTTTACGTTATTCGTCGAATTGCGGATAGCCGTAATCTCGTTGCTCGTAAAAACGGACTGCATCTTATTATTATAGATAACCGACCGCGGAGCATACCCCGTTTCGTCGCCTTCCGTACCTATAAAATAAGGAACCGACGTCGTTCCGCTTTTTACCAGAACGTCGAACCAATACTCGTCGGCATCGCCGAACACTTCGCGCACTCTGAAACGTTCCGAATCGCCCGATTGACCGTTGCTTTCGGAAACGTAGTGTTTGCCGTCTGCGTAAGACAGATATTCGTCGATTTTGTAACCGAGCTTTACTTTATTCAGCGATTCGTCGAGCGCGTAGAACTCGCCGTCCTTTTCGTACACGCGGTTTTTGCTCCCCGCAAATACGTTAACGCCTTTTTCGATTAAGCCGTTTACGCCGTAAACCGAAGTTTCGCCGTCCTTTGTTACGGTGAACACGTTTACGCCGTTAACGGTGTTGAGCTTGCTTGAAGACGAACTCGCGTCGGCGTTGAATTTGTCGATTTCGATTTCGCTTATCGGCGTACTTTCGACAAGCGTGGTTCCGCTCGCGTTTACTATCGAAACGGTCGCTTCGTTTCCGTCCTTAGCCGAATGCGTAAGACTGAATACTCCGCCGCCGATATAGTTCACGGAATCGGCTTTTGCGATAATATTGCCGTCTGTGTTTATTATAGCGTATCTTCCGCCCTGCGCGCCGTCTTTAAGCGTGCCGCGGAAACCTACCGTGTTCAACGTATCGGTTACGCCGTCGTTATTCTGTACGTAGTCGTAATACAATCCGGTCGCTATCCCGCTTACTTCCGCGGAAATCTCTTTCGCCGTGCCGTCGTTTTTCAGCAGAATATAGTTTTCCGAGTCCGCGCTCTTTTTCGCCTTGAAATAGTCCGAATACGCATTTGAAATAAGCTCTATCGAATAGTAACCGTCTTTTCCTACTTTCTTGTCTTTGTTGTAGAGATACGTCTGTAAGCCGTCGAGCGCAATCGCGTAGTCGTCAACCGCGGTGTAAATCGCGTCGTACTTTTTGCCGACCGCAGTTGCTCCGCCTCCGCATCCTACGAGAATTATCGCGGATAATACAGCCGCTATAATTCCAAAAAATGTTTTATTCTTTTTCATTGCAGTAGCTCCTTACGATTAGCCGATTATATTGCCGAGCAATACGAGCATAAACAAATTCGTATTTACCTTGTCCTGCTTTACAGTAACGCTCATTATCTTGGAAGTTCCGTTCGAGTAGTCGAGAATTACCGCATTGCGGACTTCGCCGCCGTTTTTATAACACTCTGCGATATAGTTTCCGCTCGCGTTGCAATGCGTTACGACTACGTTCTTTGCTATGCACTTGCCGTCCTTGCCGTAAACCGACGGAAGCGAACCTTGCTTAACAGCTATATAATCGCCCGTGGACAAAAGCGAAATCTCGTCGTACTCTATTTTCACAAGGAGTTTCGACTTGTCTGCTTTTTTACCCAACTTGACAATTCCGTATTTTTCGCCGGAGCTTATAAGAACGTTGCCGTTGCTGATTTCTTCCGCTTTGTATTTCGGCGCGAGCAACAGATTGCCGTCCGCGTCGTATACGGCGGTCTTTCCGCCTACTTCTACGAAAACGTATTCGCCGAACATATCCAACAAAGTGCGAGATTTCCCCGCGTTTTCGAGTACGGCTTTTACTTCGACGTTGCCGTCCGTCTTGCTCGCCCTGTAAACTGTCGTTTTCCCCGTAGACGCGCTCGTTGCCGTAAACAAAGTGCCGCCCATAGAAGAAACGCCTGCGGACACGGTTTTGTCGCCGATAAAGTTATACGTATGGTTTTTCGCGGAAACGCCGTAAGAAAGAACCGTTTTAACCGTCGAACCCGAACGGTATGTAATATAATTTACGGGCATTGCGTTATCGCCTACGAACGCCGTTACGCCGTTATAAGAA
>WSNJ01000014.1:0-9835 GCA_013316045.1 Clostridia bacterium | reverse complement strand
GAAAGCTCGTAAGCCGTCTTGTTCATTATGTCAACCAAGGAAACGGAGCCGCACGAGAAATTGTATGCCGTGTAGTTTTCGTCGGATATACCCATAACCGCGGCTATATCGTTAGTCGCACTGCGCGAGCTTTCGAGATATTTGAGATTCGACGCGGCAACTATCCAAGGCTTGCCTGCGCCCGTATCGAGCGCGTAGTACAACGTTTCGGTCTGAAAACCGCTCGTACTTATGGGAGTTACGGGGTTGTAAGATTCCGCGGAAAGCGTAATCTCGTAATTCGTGTACGGTATCCACAGCTTTTTACCGTCGTTGTTTTGCAAATACACTGCGCCGTCCAGAAAAGAAGCGTTATAATCGCCGAGCGGGCGGTCCGTAACGACGCCGTTTACGTATGCGCAGATACTTCTTTCGCCGTCCGCCTTTTTGCATTCGGCAAGAATAACCGTGCTGTCGCCGTCAACCGTGATGTCGCTGTCGTATACGGTCGCGTTAAATTCGGTAATCTTCTCAAAGTCATTATTAAAGAACAGAGTTTTTTCGCCGCTGTATGCGCCGATTATTTCGGATTCTTCGTCGTACATTGTTTCGTCGTAATAATCGGTCGTCTTGCCGCTTATAAGCTCTTTAATGCGCGACTTGTTTTCCGAGTTAGACTCGCGTACGAAAACCTTATCGTAGGACGCGCCCAAAACTTCGGCTTCGCCTATCGAAACGGTTTCGTATTCGGGGGTTATAACCTGCGTAACAAGCACTCCGTCCGAACGCTTTTTATCGTAATCGAAATAGCCCATTCCGAGTGAACGCGGAACGGAACAGCCGCTGTCTATTTCGCCGTTTACGCCCGCTATGCCGTAAGCAAAATTACCGCCCGCGGAATCTTTCTGATAGTAGAAAAGCGCGTTTCCGGTAACTTCTTCGTCGACGACGTAATCCGAGTTGAGAGATTCGTCGGCGGTTTCGGTAAATACCGTTTCAAACGAGCCGTCTTTATCTACGAACACAGAGAGAGAAGACGTATCGTCCTGACCGGCTCCGAACGTTATGCCCGTGAAAAAACCGTTTTCGAAATCAACGTCGTAATAACGGGCAGACATTTTCAGCGAGCTTGCCGATATAGCCACTTTACCGTTGTCGTTATCGGCTTCGACCGTGGCGATATAGCCCGCTACGCGCGTATCGAATTCGCTTTCGACGGTGTACGCCGTAATATCGGTTATTTCGTATTCGTACTGCATAAGTTCGCCCGTAGTTCCGCTTAAAATCTGCGGTTTGGCTCCGCGCTCTGTCGAAACTATAAACGCCGCGTTCGTATACGCATAGTAATCGCTGTTGCCCGTAAACAATTTTATCGGATACGCTTCGTAGAATGCGGTCTTGTTTAATTTCTTGCCGTCTTTATAGATATACGTTTTGCCTTTTTCCACGGCAATAGCGTAGTTATCCGCCGCGTACAATACGGCGTCGTACTTTGTTTTGCCTATGCTCATATATTGCGACTTTGCGCAACCCGCAACAAAAGCGCACGACAAAACCAAAGAAAGAACCGCAAGCAATACTTTCCTTTTCCTCATAATATACAGCCTCCTTAAAAATAAAAAAATATTTTTTAATAACAATTTTTACTTACAAAAAACGGTATATATATAAATATATGCTCTATCGTGTGTAATTTTAACATATTACCCCCCCCCGTTGTCAATCGACGGAAAGCAATTTTGTAAAAAAATGTAATAAGAGCATCGGCTTTTCAAAAGACCGACGCTCTTATTACAAAGATAGGAAACTAATGAGGTTACGATAATAATAACAATTTATTATGATAGTTTAATGATAATTTTATGGAAAAATACGGATATTTTACTTTCTTCTTCGGCGGCGTTTGCGCTCGGGCAGTTCTTCCGCGGGAGCGGGAGATTCCTGTTTTACGGGCATCGAGAACCAGAACAGACTGCCTTCGCCGACCGTCGAACGTATACCGTACTCCGCGCCGTGAAGTTGCAGAATATTCTTGACTATCGAAAGTCCCAAGCCCGTGCCCACGCTCTTGCGCTTGCTTTGGCTCGCGCGGTAATATCTTTCCCAAACGCTGTCGATTTCTTCGGGCGCTATGCCCTTGCCCGTGTCGCGCACGCCGAAGAAAACTTTATTGTCGCGCGATTTCACGTAGACGGTAACCGTTTTGTCTTCGCCAGTGTAGTTTATCGCGTTGCCGATAAGATTATACAAAACCTGTTCTATCTTGGCTTCGTCGCCTATTATAATCAGGCAATCGGCGTCGATTTCTTTTCTGAAAACGTAATTTTCTTTCGACGAATAAATGTCGAACCGCTCCAAAACGGTATTTGTAAGCGAACCCAAATCAACGTCGCGCATCTCGACGGTTTCCGTTCCCGCTTGCAGTTTGGAAAGATTCTGAATATCGTTGACAAGGTTCGTCAATCTGTCGGCTTCGTCGATAATGGTCTGACTGTGGCTCAGCCGCTTTTTTTCGTCGCCGCCCGATATGTCGCGTATCATTTCGGCGTAGGCTTTGACCATAGTAAGCGGCGTTCTCAGGTCGTGCGAAACGTTTGCGAGCAAGTCGCGCCTAAGCTGTTCCGTTTTGCCCATTTCTTCCGTCGCGTAGTTCAGAGTGTCGGCAAGGTCTTCGATTTCGGACAAGCCGTTGCCCTCGAATTTTACGCTGTAATCGCCCTTTGCGAGCTTTCGCGCCGTGAACGAAAAGTCCTTTACGGGGCGCGCTATGCGCTCGGATATAAACCACGACAGCACAAGGCTGAGAACAAGGCACAAAAGGCAGGATAAATAAGCCTGCCCGCGCATTGTGGTAATCATAAACTTAGAGAGCGTGAGCGGCGTAGAAAGATACATACAAACGTCGCCGACAACGGGGTCTTTCAGCTTTGCGCCGTACACGGCGAAACTCTTATTTTTCGACACGCTCGAAATATACACGAACGGTTCGCCGCCGTCGAGCCTGCGGAAATATTCCGCGCCTATCGAAATAACGCCTTCCGCCGACGCTTCGCCCGTTTGGTCGCCGACAAAATTTGCGGAAGTAAGCAGATTTACGAACGTATCGTTATCCACCGTAACGGTGTTGCCGTCAACCGTATAATCTATCTGAAAAAACGACGCCGTCATTCCGTACGCGAACGACGTCTGATACACAAATTCGGAAAATTCTTTTTTGCTCGGCTGACGCGAGTATTCTTCGATAAGTCCGTCGCCTATTCTTTTAAGCTCGTCGCTTTTCGTGTTTCGGTAGTAGACCGCGAAAAACGAAACCTGCATAACGAGAAGAACCGCAATGATAGCTACGGTCATAAAGAAAAAATACAGCCACGTTTTGAAGCGTATTCCGTGCAGGTTGAACCTGCGGATTTCGTTTTCGTCAAAGCAACTCATTACCGTTTTACAGCTCTATTTTATAACCCAAGCCGCGAAGCGTTACGATTTTGTCGCGGTACGGACCCAAGGACGAACGGAGCATTTTTATATGCGTATCGACCGTTCTGTCGTCGCCGTAAAAGTCGTATCCCCATACTTCGGTTAAAAGTTTTTCGCGGCTTATCGCCAAGCCGTTGTTTTTTACAAGGTAGAACAAAAGCTCGTATTCTTTCGGCGTCATATTCGCCTTTTGCCCGTCCACGAAAACGTTTCTGCCGGGAATATCTATTTCAAGCCCGTCCGAAACAATCCTTTCGCCGCCCTTGCTTGTCGCGCGTTTGAGTATAGCCGCCACGCGCGCCATTACTTCCTTGGGCGAAAACGGCTTGGTTACGTAATCGTCCGCGCCTATCTCGAACCCGAAAAGTTTGTCGTATTCTTCGACTCTCGCCGACAGCATTATAACGGGAACTTCCTTGTTCTTGCGTATCTCTTTTACGGCGGAATAGCCGTCGAGTTTGGGCATCATTACGTCCATTATTATAAGGTCGACGTCGTTGTCTCGCGCAATGCGAACCGCGTCCATTCCGTTCTCGGCTTCCAACGTTTTGTAGCCCTCGAATTCAGCGTATTCGCGCAGAACTTCTCGGATTTTCATTTCGTCGTCTACTATAAGTATTGTCGCCACGGTCTTTAACTCCCCGAATAACTTTTTCTTTTGCCTCTATCTTACCACCGAAATGTTTCAAACGATTTACGGTTATGTGTAAAGTATGTGAAATTCCCGATTTACTTAAAGTATATCGTCGCTTTTTGCTCCGTGTCAAGCATTTCGGTTGCTTTTTGCCGCAGTTGCGGGTATAATTATCGTATAATCGGGCTTTTACTTAAAGTGAAGCCGTTCGAGCGCAAAGCACAGCGCCCGACCGCGCTGACGAGATAAACAAAACGGAGATATTAAAATGGATTGCGAGCAAACGGGAATAAATTACACGGTGCAACTTTCTTTCGCCGCGATAGATAAATCGGGCATTGCTTTCGGGCATAAGCGGGATATTCTGTTTGCCGTTTATTCTTTCAGATGTCTTTTCGACAACGAAGAAATGCTTAAAGTCGACCCGACGCTTAAAAAGTACGAGTGTACGTTCGAAACGGAAGTTACGGCGCACCCCGATTACATAACGCACAAAGCCGAGTTTGAAAAAATCATTGCCGAAAAGGGCGCGTACGCTCCGCACGGCGGCATTCTGCTTTACGACAAGAGCGGCAAGCCGACTCTCAGGTTCGACGCGGGCAGCGAAGTGTGGCAAAAACTCGTCGCGCTCGGTAAAATCACGGGACAAGCCGCCGAAGTTCCGATTAAGCCTACCCTGTACCGCACCGCGCTCGACGTGGTTTCGCTGAAAGGCGCGAGCGACGAGCTTAAAGCTATGTGGTATCTCGTTTTCCCTTACGTTATGCTGATAGGCGCGCCGCACGAAGCGGAAATTTACTACAAACTGAAAGAAAAACTCTGCACCGATAAGGTTTTCGACGCGGTGCTGAGCGGCAGGTACGGAATGGGCGTAGCCGACAGCGTGCAAGAGCTTTGGGCGGCGGAATTGCCGAACACCGTTATAGATTGGTTTATGCCGTACATAGAATACAAGAACGAGAAGAACGAAAAGGGCGTTTCGCGCGACGTTCAACGCTATCAGAAATGGCTCGCGGCGGGAAGATTTTCCGAAGTTTTCGCAGGAACGGAAAAACTGCTCGACACGTTCCCCGACGACGATACTCTGCTGTTGACGAACATTGCCGCAAGGATTTCGCTCGACACCGTGAAAAACAACGACGAACGCACAAAGCTGCTCGAAAACACGATTGAGATTATAGAATCCGTTCTGTCCGAGCCGAACGAGAAAAAAGCGTTCTTTCTGTACTACCACGCTCTCGCGCTCGTAGGGCTTAAACGGCTCGACGAAGCTCTTGACAAACTCGACGAAACGCTTGACTTTAACCCGAACTTCGAATCCGCCCTTTTAATGAAACGCGCAATAAAGAGCGCGATGGAAAAAGCACGGGAATAGCCACCTACGACAAAGCCCACCCATTACAGGGTGGGCTGTGGTCGAGGTGACGAGATTCGAACTCACGACCTCTTGGTCCCGAACCAAGCGCGCTACCAAACTGCGCTACACCTCGAAATACGGTTTTCTTGCCGCAAGCCTTAATATTATATGACATTAGGAAACTTTTGTCAACAAAAACTTACGCGCGAACCTGAATATTATCCACGCCGCCGCAATTACGGCGATAACGGCGGTCAAAATTATCGTAGGAGTGTTCCATATTTCGCCCGCGCCTATTCTCTCGACCATAAGTCCGCCTATATCGAAAAGCGTATGGCACAGCATAGGGAATGCAAGCGAGCGCGTGAACAGCATAAGCGCGGCGTACATAAGTCCGTTGAGCGTGCTGTAACCTACTTGCATCGCTACCGAACCAAAGTCCGCCCCGCCGAACAGGTTAACCAAGTGAATAAGCCCGAACACAGCCCCCGAAACGAGCACGGCTTTCAGCTCCGCGAACTTCTTCCCGTCGAAAAACACGAGCAGGAGCGGAAAAATAAGCCCGCGGAAATAAACTTCTTCAAAAAAGCCGACCGACGCGCAAAAGAAAACGAATTTACAGATTTCACCGACGCCCGCCGTAACCGACGCTTCGCCCGTGATAAGCGCGATTATCGGGAAATTGTTTACGGCGACAATCAGCGACACGGCAATTATATCGAGTCCCGAAATAGCCGACCGCTTTATCTTAAAGCTGTCCCCGAACTTCAACGCTATTATAAATCCGACGCCGACCGCCCCGAAAATAACGCGCACGATTCCGAGCGCGAGCATTTCGCCTATATGCGCCGACAGCCACTTGGTCGGAAAAAGTATGCACGCCGCCGCAAGCAGTAAAAAAACGAACGAAAAATACAAAGGGCGCTCGAAAGCGTCCTTGTATAACGAAGTCTTTACTTTTTTGTTGTCGTCGTTCATATAATCTCATCAATCAAGCGGTCGCTTTGCTTTGTGCAATTAACCTCATCAGTACGGTCGGTCGCTACGACTATTCTTCTTTGTTCTTCTTTTCTTCTTCTGCCTTTCTCTGATAGTAATTCTTATAGCCCGCTTTCTGATTGTCGCCCGTGTCGGAGCTTTTTCCGCCCGTTGCGATAACGCCGATAAGCAGAGCTACCGTTACGATTATAGCGATAATCGGCAAAACGAGTTCGTTTTTGATGGCGAAAATATTTACGAGCATAAACAAAGCCACAATCAGAAGTCCCGCGCCGAAATATATATTCAGCTTTTTGAGAGCGGACGCGTTGGTTCTTCCGAACAAACCCTTGAAAATAAACATAAGTCCCGAAACGCCCGATATAAGAGCTATCGCCGCCGACGCGGAAAACCAAGCTATTACGTTGCATACCTGCAATATCCACAGTACCGCGGCTACTACCACAGTAAGCGCGAGCATAAATTGAAACATAAATTTTTTACTCATTTTGTTTTCTCTCCTTTTTTTATATTATCGTCATCTTAATACGACAGTATGCGAAACGGCGCAAACCTTATCGCCTTCGGCAAGCACTATGGGCGTATTGTGCGAAAACTCGCGCACGAAACCGCCTATTCTTATGTTGAACACTTCGGTTTCTTCGGCGGCGGTGAGTATCGTGTATTTACCCGGCATAACTTCGCCGTCCTTGATTACTTCGTACTCTTTGCCCCTTAAAAGCGTAACGTCGCCTTCTCTGTGCGAAACGTTTATATCCCCGTCCCGCTCGACAACTTCGTCTTTCGTATAGCGAACGCCGTCGACTATTTTAACTTTGCCCGTCTTAACTTCGCCGCTGCGCATTTGTTTGATAACTTTGCTTTTAAGAGCCAAAGCTACCGCGACTATTGCGAGCGCGACGAACAGTACGGACGCAACAACTATCAGTATTATCATTTCGGTTGTCATAATAACCACATCTCCTTATATGAATTTAATTCCGAGCCACACCGCCAAAGCGACGAGCGCCATAATTCCGAGCGTGAGAATCCCGACTTTAAGCGGGGACACGGGTGCTTTGCCGACGACTTTTCCGTTAAAACCGCTTACGAAAAAGTTGTAAATCTTCGATTTTTTATCGGCTCTTTTTTTCCAATCGAATTTGCCCACGTAAATAGGCAAAAGCAGATATTTGAATTTTATATCGTTGCACTCGGTGCTTACGTTTAAGTAATCGACGTAGCTGTAACTGTATTTCGACAGTATTCCCGAGCGGATTCTTTTATCTATAACCTTGCGCGCCAAGCCCCAGCATTCTTTGCCGTCGCGCGTGTATTGGCTCGCGCCGTAACCGTGCAGAAATTCTTCGGCGTATTCCTTTGAATTGTTGGTGTCGAACGGCTGTAATTTGTCGACCGTTTTCTGGTCTATACGCGACGACGCCTGTATCAGAATATCGTCGAAAAACATACTGTAAACGCCGCTGATGTTAAAGTAAACCGTGCGCGTGCGCGTTTCCGTCCTGCCGTTTCGGCGCACCGTATACGTTTCGGTGCGGGCAAGTCTGCCGTGATACGTCGAAACCGTGTCGGTGTCGAACGTGAACGCGGGGTTGTACGTGCCCGTAATATCGTCGGCGTGGGTTAAGTATTTTTTGAACCTGCGCGGAGCGAAAAACTTCTTTCTCGCCCAATTCAGCGCCTTTTGCGTCGCGGTTTCCTTACTGATTCTGAAAGGCACTACGGCGTTCGGTTTGAGTCCCGCAAGCTCGCTCGTTTCCAAAACGTTTGACGTTCCGCAAAACGGACACGCTTTCGAGATTTCCTGCTTTGAAATAACCACTTTCGCGCCGCAGTTACTGCACGAAAACACGTGCGTTTCTTCCGACCAGGTATTATTGTTCTCAAACAGCTTTTCAAAGTTCTGTTCTTCGTTGTTATTGATTTCAAACGCTTGTTCCGTTCCGCAAAAATCACATCTTAAAAGCTGTTTTTCGGGGTCGAACAACATATTCGCGCCGCAGTTCGGGCATTTTGCGATTTCGGTGTTCTTTTCCTTTTCCCGTCCCGTAAAAACGTAATTCTCGCTGTCGGTCTGAGCCGAAGATTCCGTCATTTTTTCCTACCTTTTTATACAACAACACAAATTATACAAAAGATTTTCCGTCGGCGTAACGAATATTCGGCGCAACGGTTTCTTATCTTTTTTACAGTTTTTCGCCGCACTCGGGGCAGAACTTGGCACCCGCCTTTACGGGAGCTTTGCACTTGGGGCAAATAGCTTGCAACGCCGCGCCGCACTCGGGGCAGAACTTGGCGCCCGCCTTTACGGAAGCCTTGCACTTGGGGCATTGACTTACGCCGCCCGCGGGCGTTCCGCATTCGGGGCAGAACTTAGCCCCCGCTTTCATCTGTGCGCCGCACTTCGAGCAAGCAACCGTCGCGCCTATGCCCTGACCGTTCATTGCGCCGTTCATCATATTGCCGAACATCTGTCCCATTCCGACGCCCATTCCCATACCCATTCCGGCGCCCATAGTTCCGCCTGCGCCGGGGTTAGCCGCCGCGGCTTTCATAGCTTCCATCTGAGCCTGTTGCATCTGCATATCCCAATTACCGCGCATCATACCGAGCGACGCGTTCTTGTCGAACGCCTTTTCGAGTTCTTCGGGAAGCGAGAAGTTTTGGAAGTTGAATTTGACGAGTTCTATTCCGAGCTTTTTGAAGTCGGGCTGCAATTTGTTCTGAACGTCCGCCGACAGCTCCATAAGGTTCGACGCCATATCCAAAAGCGGAATCTTGCTTTCGCCGATAGCGTCGGAAAGCCCCATAATGATTATACTGCGCAAATACTCGGTTATGTCCTGCGTCTTGAACAGCGGACGCGTGCCGAACACTTCCTGCATAAATACGAAAGCGTCGTCCACGCGGAAAGAATACGTCCCGTAACCGCGCACTCTTATCGCGCCGTAGTCCTTGTCGCGCAAGATTAGGGGATTCGTCGTGCCCCACTTCTCGTTAGTGAATTGATGCGTATTTACAAAGTACACGTCCGAACGGTAATGATTCTCGAACCCGTACTTCCATTGCATCAGCTTTGTTATAATGGGAATACTCGACGAATCGAGCTTGTAAAACCCGGGCAGAAAAACGTCCGCCATCTTGCCTTTATGGCAAAAGATTGCTACTTGTCCCTCGCGCACCGTAAGCGCACTGCCCTTGCTTATGTAGTCGTTTTTCAAATCGACTTTATAAACGATTGTGTTATTGGAATTGTCCTCCCAATAAATGTTTTTCAAAAGACCCATTTCGTAACTGTTCTCCCTTGGTTTTGATATAACAATTATATGTTAAAAGCGAAAATATGTCAATCTCTTGATTTTATTTCCGCCTTTTTTAATTAGAATATTAAC
>WSNJ01000066.1 GCA_013316045.1 Clostridia bacterium | reverse complement strand
GCCCGTTTATGAGTTCCACGCGGACAAAATGATTTTTGCCGCCGCGTTTAGAGGGCTTTGCCACAATCTTGATTTCCTTGACTACCTTGTTTAAGTTTTCCATTTTTAACTCCTATAAGATTATTTTTCAGCCGCCGCAAATCACGTTGCGCACCGTAATTTCAAGCGGCTAATGGCGGGGCTTTTTGCGCTTACCCCAAGCGTTATAATTAAGTTGTAATTTGCCTTTGTTTATCTCATAACGTACAATTCCCACATTGTCATCATCTCAATATAAAAACCCGCATTGTCCGACCACTCAATAGTCAGATAGCCGTCGCGTTTGCAAGATATTGTTATGGTAAATGTGTTTTCCGTTCCATATTCCACAAGTCCGAGCGTTGCTGAGAACGGCGCAAGGCTTGTCAATTCTTTGTCGCCAGCATTGCCGCCGTCGCCCTCGTATTGCAGTTGTTGCCATTGTCCGTCATAGCCGTATTCGTAGCCGTAGCAACTGTTTCCGTCGGGCGAGTTATACCAAAAACTGTTGTTTCCGTCGTCGCGTATATTCGCCTTGATATAGTTCGCCGTAACCTTGATTTTGTCGCCCGCTTTCAGACCGCTAACCGCTATGTCAACGCTGTTCATAGTGCTGTCGCCGTAAACGTAAAGCATATCGTCGCCCAAGCGCGTCCAAGTTCCGAATTTTGCCGTAAAAGTCGTGTTTGCGGTTATCTTGTAGGTTGAAAGATTTACAACCGTTTTTCCGTCAACCGTCCAGCCCACAAACGTATCGCTGTTGAACGTAGGCATAGTTGCATAGCCGCCGTTTTGCACCTCTTGCGTTGCTACCGTCGTATTGCCGTTTTTGAACGTAACCGTGAATTTATCAACGCGGAATAACGCAGTAAATGTTACGTTTTCGGTAACGGTGTAATTGCCTACGTTGACGGTGTTCGTTCCGTCAATAGACCAGCCGACAAATACATAATTCGGCTTTGTAGGGTTGGCGGGTACGGTGGGCTTGCCGTTGCGCTCGACTATCTGCGTATTATGCGTTTTTCCGTCCGCCATAAATTTCACGTCGTACTTGTACGTTATATCTGCGACAAATACGGTATCGCTTGTTATGCGGTATTCGCTAACGTTGACCGCAACGCCGTTTACTTTCCAGCCGTTAAACACTTTGTACGCCGTGCTTGTTGCCGTCGGAGCGGTTGCGTAGTTGCCCGATTTTACGGTTTCGTTTTTCAGCGTGGTGTCCTCGTACTTGAATACAACGGAATACTGCTTTGTGAATTTTGCCGTAAACGTTACGTTCTGCGTTACGGTATAAGCGTTAAGATTTACAACCGAATTGCCGTCAATCGTCCAGCCCTCGAACACATAGCCGTTTTTCGTAGGCGCGGCGGGCGGAGTTACGTTTGCGTTTTTCAGTACGATTTCATTGTGGTAGTTTTCGCCGTCTACCATAAAATTGACCTCGTATTTATGCGTTATGTCGGCAACTATTTTCGTGTTCGCCGTTATGCGGTAAGTTGCAAGGTCTATCGGCTCGCCGTCAACCGTCCAGCCGTTGAATATAACGTAAGCCGTAGAGGGCGGCGTTGCGACTGTCAAAAGACTGTTCTTGTTTACTACTTGTATGTTGTAAACGCTCCCGTCAAACTCGAACGTGGCAACGACTTGCTCGCCGCTTTCCAATGTAGACAGATACTGTTCGTAATAACTTACGGACTTTTGCAGTTCCGCAATTTTAGCGTTCAGAGCATTGACCACCGAAGAATTGTTTTGCGTTTGCAATGTCAAATCGGCAATTTGATTGTTCAAACTTGCAATTTGCGCGTTCAGTCCGTTTATCGTCTTTGCGTTCAGAGCGTTGTTTTCTTGCAACTGCGTATTGAGATTTTGCAAGTTCGTTAATTGCTCCGTAAGCGCGGCGATTTGCCGTTCGTTCTCGTCCTTATTGCCTTGCAGCGTAAGTATCTGCGTTGACAGTTCGGCAATTTGCCCGTTCAATTCCGTAATGGTAATTTCGTTGCTTGCCTTGATTGTGTTCAGCGTTTCAATCTGCGTTTCCAGCGCGGCGCGTTGTTCGTTCAACGTAGCGACTTGCCCTTGATAGTCCTTTATGGAATTGTTGAGGGCGGTTGCCTCGCTCGTATACTGCGATATTAAATCGTTCTGCGTGGTTATCGTGTCGCGGTAACTGTTGATTAGTTTGTCGTATTCGTCCTTGTCTTTGAGAGCGGTGGAATAGCCGTCCTCGTAAGATTTTTGCACGTCCTCTTGCGTGTATAGTCCGTTGCCCGCCATTCCGTCCTTGACCTTCGACCAATTTATAATGCCCCAAGTAAGTAGGAACGCGAAAACGCCGATTATGAGAATACTGAAAATGATTGTTAATACTTTTTTCGTTGTTGACATTGTTCGCTCCTTATAAAATTTCGATAATGCGTAGGCGTATGCCGTTGTCCGCAAAATACTGTTCGAGAAAACTTGCGTTTTCTTTACCCGTCGTCGCAAGCGTTAAAGTCGTTTTGTTGCTCAAAAATTTGACCGATAATTTCATAACCGCGCTGTTTATTACGTTGCCGTTCGTGTCGTAAAAGTCCATATCTACCGTTGAGAATACCGAGCCGGCGTTTATTTCCGTATTCAGCAAAACGTAATCGTTCAATACAACTTGATAGGTCTTTTTCTTGCCGTCAAAATTCTCGACTTTGAGCAAATCTTTTTCAAACGTGTATGTGTCGGTGTCGTCGTATAAATCGTGATAGAATACCACGCTCGTAGACGAATAGTTAAAACTTTCTTGCGTGAATCGGTTGCTTATGTCGATTGAGCCGTTTATATAACTTTCAGCCTTGATTTCTTTATACAACCGAATCCCGCAGAAAACGGCGGCAACGATTATGACGAACGCCAGCAAGTAGAGAATAACCATACCTATGATTTTTTTCATATAAGCACCTCGCTGTATTCGTTGTTTATTGCGTTTGCCGTTCCGTCCAGCACAATACCGCGACTATGTTTTAATGTTTTAAGCCCCGTATCGTTCAGCGATTTTTCCAGCAAGTAAAATGTTCGTGCATTGCCCTTGATAGTAAGCGTGTCGATTTCCAGCCCGTCGAAAGCGTTATAGTCAAGACCTACAACCTTGATTTCTTTTGCCGCCAAATATTCGGACTGTAAGTCCAGCGTTACATTGACTTTTGCGCGCGGCATATCTGCAAACAACTTTTTGCCGTCCATAGAGAGCGAAACAAAGTAGCCGTCGTATATTTCGCTGTATCTGTAAGTAAACAGTTCCGCGCCGTTCAGTTTGCTGGTTTCCGTCAGAGTGTAAGTCATACGTTCTTGCCAATAGGTAGTGTCTATATGCTCGTCGCTGGTGTCGTATTTCGGGTTGCACTCGATAGAGCCGAAAATGCTTTGCGTACTGTTCCGCGCTCCGTTCTCGTCGTAGTGGAATTTCAGCACGGCGTAATTTTTAATTATGTCGGTTACGTCGTCCGCCTTGAATTTGCCGTTCGTGCCGTCGTATTCTCTGATAGAAAAGTATTGCGATAAATCAAGCGTAATGTAGTAGTCGCCGTAGCCTTTATCGTTACTCTTGATAGCAGAGAAAACCGCGTCGAACACGTCGCCATAGTCAAAATAAGTTGTGCTTTGTTTGACCGTCCAGAGAAAGCCCCACAGTCTGCCGTAGGTGTCGTATTTGCCGTCTAACTGAATGGAAAACGGGCGGTTGTCTATCTTGATAATAAACTGTTGGTTGCGGTTGAGTACGGTGGAAACGCTCCCGTATTGTCCTTTGAAACCGCTCCAATTTATGCCGTTCGTCGTGTCGTAATAGTAAAACTCCGATAGTACGCGCTCGTTTGCCTCGCTTTCTTTGTGTACCTCTTGCGTGTACGTTCTGAAATCGCCTATAAATTGCATACCCGTAGAGCGGTATTCGCTTTCCGTTAAGCCGTAGCCCGTGAAATAGTTGTATTTTAATTCTTGCAGTTGTACGCCGTTGTTTTTGTCGTTGGAATAGTAGTTGGCTTCCATAAACCAGCGTTCGGCGTATGCGTCTTTTTCTTCGGGCGTTAATTCGTCGTCTTTCTTAATGTCAACGGCGAGTTGGTCATTCACGTTGTTTACGCCTATGGTCGTGTCTTTCACAAAATAGTGGTAGTAAACAAACGCAATTATAACGCATACGGCTATTACGGTTATGAACACCAAACAGCAGTTTGCTATCGTCTTGATTAGTTTCATAGTTCCTCCTTTTTCGATTTTTCTTTGAGGCTTGCAAAATACTCGCTTAATTGCTTTTCATACCGTTTAATCATTATTTCGGTTATTCGGCTTATGACTTTTTCTTGCGTGTCCGTCATACCGCTTTTGTTCAACTCGCTCACTTTGACATATAAAGGTACGTTTATCATCATTGCGCCGTCGGGTTGTTTTAAGCCGATATATGCGACTTTTAGAAAAGTTTCGTTTGCCATATTTACCCCTTGCCGATATTCGGTACTTGTTTGCCCATAGCCGCCCAGTCTATCATTTTCACAGCCTCGTCCGCGCCAAAATAGTAAATGAATTTTCGCGCCGTTGCCTCGTTTACCGCGCCGCCGTCTAACAGCGTTTGTATTTCTCTTTCGTCAACGCCTATTTCACGCGCCAGCATAGCCGCAGTTATGCCGTACTTGTCTAAAAAGGCTTGCAATAATTCTTTTTTGATTATCACTTTTTCACGCTCCCGTTTTAGAGTAGGCGGTTTTTGCGCCTCTACCTATAAGCACGAAAACGGCATAGTGGCAACCTTTTTCAAAAATATTTTTTTAATTTTTTGTAAATCACGGCTATTTGCTTTGATAGTGCTTGATGAGTAACGCCCGTTTGCCGTGCGATTTCCCGTAAACTCATATTCTGATTAAACACTTTTTCCAGCAACGCCCGTTGCTTGTCTGATAGGTGCTTGATTGCGTTATATATGCGTTCGTTGTCCTCGCGGCGTATGTATACTGAAAGCGTGTCGGCGGCTTTGTCCTCAAAATCTATTCCGTTTTCGGTCAGATAGTTTAATGAGATATGCCGCCGTGTTTCTTTCCAATGGTTGCGCTTTTCTTGTTGTACTAATTCCAAGTGCAGAGCGTATAATTCGTCCGTAACCTCGATTTCGCTTGTCGTGCCGTCCGCAAATTCGTATTTGATTTTTTGCATTTTGAAAACCCTCCGATTTTGATTTTTTTGAAAAATCGCTATCGGCGGTTTTCGCCGTATATAGAAAAAGCCCCGACAGCGTGCAATACGCCAGCGGGGTGCAGTAGCCTATAAATGAAAAAAGACCGAACGAAAGCAAACCCTATTAAGGCGGTATTGCTCCGTTTCGGCACTTTCTTGTATGCTGAATTTGGCTCGAAAACAGGTTAAAATATTCTGCGGTATTTATTGCATAAAAATATAAAAACCGCCGTTCGGAGTATAACATTTCTAACAGCGGCAAAAATAAAAGGCTTTGTCAGATTATCGCTTATTTTATAGAAAAAGAACGCCGTTTTAGGCGTTCTTAATATTTGTGCTTATAATTCCGTTATTGATTGTAACGTGTATGTATTTTTCGCATTTCGGACATTTAATATAACCCTCTAAACCGTTTTGTGCTTGAATGAGTACGGCTTTACAATTCGGACAGCAAGCATAATAATATGGTACTTTAATTGTTTTAAGTTCTTCCATATTTTTGCTATTTGGTCTTTATCGGTTTATTTTTCATCATACGAATAGTGATTTTATTTAATAAACGAACGGGTAAAATTTTTGAGCATAAAACCAGCATTTTATTATATACGCCTGGAATTACAAGGCGTTTTCCTTTCATTAGTTTTGGGTATGCTTTTTTAACTACTTTTTCGGGTTTCATAACTGCAAACTTAAATAATGGGCTATTTTGTATATTTGCCTTTTGAGCGAACTCTGTTTTTGTTGCGCCCGGACATAAAGTAGTTACTTTTACGCCCGTTTTAGTAAGCTCGCCACATAAAGCATTTGAAAACGATAAAATATAAGCCTTTGTCGCTGAATATACGGCATCGGTGGGTGATGCAATATATGAACCAGTTGACCCTACATTTAATATTCTGCCGTAATGATTTTTTATCATATTCGGCAATAGGCTTTTAACAAGTTTTGTCGCAAACGATATGTGCAAATTTATCATTTCCAATTCTTTTGTTAAGTCAGTATCTACAAACGCTCCGCACTCATTAAAGCCCGCATTATTTATCAAAATATCGACGGCAATTTGCCACTCATTTAATTTATTTTGAATTTCCATAATTGCGTTTTCCGCCGATAAATCGCAAGCCACTATTTTTACATTTACGTCAAAATGCGTTTGCAAATAACTTTGTTGTGCTTGCAATTTTTCCGCGTTTCTAGATACAAGAATAAGGTTGTGTCCTTTTTGAGCGAATTTTTCTGCAAATGCTTTTCCAATACCGCTGGTTGTACCAGTAATAAGAACATTACTCATTTTTTTTACCTTGACCTTTGAATAGTTGCCACTCCTCGACATATGATAAACTTTCATTATCTGAATTTTGCATTAGTTTTTCATAAAATGATAGTTTGCTTTGTGTTAATAAAAAAGCCTTTTGCAAATTATCAATTTGAATTTTCAAATTTTTCATATATTCGTCAACTAAACAATGCCGCTCTTTTATAGTTTTGCCACCTTGCAAAAGTAGCGCGACATACTGTTTAATCGAACGTATAGGAACATTCGCCAAACGCAAACATTGTATCATATTTATCCACTCAATATCGCTATCAGAATACTGGCGATAAAACTGAATAGAGCGTGCAATAGGCGGCATTAGATTTTCTTTTTCATAATACCGTAGTGTTGCGGTTGTTAGCCCCGTAATTTTTGCTACTTCTTTCGCTGAATACATAATGTAACACCTCACATTAAATATAAACTATGAAGTGCACTTTAAGTCAAGCGAAATAATATATATTTTTTCTTTCAAATGATAAAAACTCTTCTCATTATTCGACAATAACACTTGTTTTCTAACAGCATAACCAAATAGAACGCCATATTAACCGTGATATAATCATTGCGTACGATTATATTTTTTTCATAAGTGTTTAATAGTTTTTGTGTCGCTTGTGCTTACCGTCTGGGGACGGAATACGCCGCCTTGCCAAATTGTAAAGGGCGACGATTTATCTCCCGTTAGGCATAAAACCGTCGTCCCCTACGGGGCAAACCCTTGACAATTTGTCTGCGACGGCATTTTTGGCTGGTTAAGACGGTAAGCACCAAAGCGAACACAAAATTTTTTAAGCCGCAGTCCGCACGGACGGCGCAAAGGAGCAGACAATGGAAAACGCAGTTATTTATGCACGTTTCAGTTCACACGGGCAAAACGAAATGACTATCGAGGGGCAAGTTCGCATTTGCCGCGAATATGCAGAAAGTCAAGGCTACAATGTTTTGACTGTTTACCCCGAAAAGGCAAGGACGGGAACGAACGACAGCCGCCCAGCGTTTCAAAAAATGATTAAGGACGCCGCCAGCGGTCAGTTTCAATACATAATCGTTTATATGTTTGATAGGTTTGCCCGCAATAGGCACGACAGCATTTTATACAAGGAAATGTTAAAGCGAGATTACGGCATTAAAGTTGTATCGGCAACACAGCCCATCAGCGACGACGAAGGCGGCGAGTTCTACGAAATGTTTTTAGAGTGGAACGACGAGAAATACAGCAAGCGACTGTCAAAGCGCATTAAAAACGGGCTTGACACTTGCGTAGAAAACGGCACATTTACGGGTTCGCGCGTGCCGTTCGGCTACAAACTCATTGACACAGACCGCAAGGGCAAAAAAGGCACGATACATAAAGTTGCTATTGACGAGGAGCAAGCGGAAATCGTTCGCTACATTTTCAACGAGTACGCGAAAGGCACGGACAAAAAAGTTATTGCCGACGCGCTCAACGCACAAGGCAAGCGCATTAAAGGACAGCCGTTCAAATTCCGCAGTTTTGAAAAATGGCTAACCAACGCAAAATACACGGGCGAGTATTATTTTGGCGAAAGGCTATGCACAAAGACATACCCCGCTATAATCGACAAATTGACTTTTGCAAAGGTGCAAGAGCGTTTAGCCGAGAACAAGCATTTAGCGGGCGCAAATTCGGCGGTAGAGCCGTATTTACTCACGGGGAAATTGTATTGCGGGCGTTGCGGTACGCCTATGGTGTCAGACGGCGGCACGAGCAGAAACGGCAAAAAGCATTATTATTACGCTTGCAAGAAACGCAAGAAAGGCAACTGCGACAAATCACGCGAGGGCAAGGACGATTTAGAAAAGCGCGTTACACAACAAGTCTATGACTTTTTGAGCGACAAGAAAAACGCCGAGAAAGCCGCGAACGACACAATAGCATATTATGAACGGCGCACGGGCGACGACGGACTGAAAAGCATTGAAACGCGCATAGCCCAAGCGCAAGCACAAGTCGAGGAATTGACAAACGCTTTTATAGAGGCGAAAAGCCCGCTGTTACGGGCGGGCATTGAAAAGAAAATGTCAGACTATGAAATTATGCTTGCCGACCTACAAAAGAGCAAGGCGCAAATACTGTTAGAGCGCGGGCGCAAAGTTACCGCAAAAGACATTTTACTGTTTATTGCCGACCTACTGAAAGGCAACCCAGCAGACAAGGACTATCAGCGGAAAATCATTGACAACCTTGTTTTCGCGGTGTATATTTATGACGACGAGAGAATAAAGACTGTCGGCTATCTGAATTTAGGCGTTGACGAAAGCATAGAAAAGATAAGACTTGACGAAACAAACGAGGTTGTGGAAAGGTTGAAAGCGTGTTCAAACTCTAACACCCTTACTCCACCAAAAATAAACACCCCTTTTACGGGGTGTTTATTTATGTGTGTGATATGACGTATCGGTCGGTCGGCGGGTAAAAGTCGTAATATAAAATATAACTATATTATGCCGCCGACGCGGTTCGCTTAGCCGAGCGCGAAGCGCGAACGCCACGAAGTATTCCGCTCACCTCCACCAAAAATAAACACCCCTTTTACGGGGTGTTTATTTGTGTGTGCGATATGACGTATCGGTCGGTCGGCGGGTAAAAGTCGTAATATTGTCGTTTCAGGTAATTTCGATTAAATCATTCGGCGTACATTCCAATAATTGACAAAGAGCTTCGAGAGTTTCAAACCGAATGCTTTTCGTTTCGCCGTCGATTATTCTTTTTAGGTTATAATCGCTCATACCTAATTGATGCCCTAACCAATATCTCGACTTAACCAGTTTCTTTAATTGTTTTTCTATGTTTAATTTAACCATTTTGTTTGAGAGTTTCAAACCGAATTTGAAAACTTACCGATTCCTTTTTCCGAAAGACTTAACTATTTCCATTACTTGATTTTTGTGTTCGTCGGGGACGGCGCGGAAATACTCAATTAAAACCACTTCTTTTGCCGCCAACGAATCCATATCTATTTCGGAATAAAATTCGGCAAGCGTTATGCCGAAAACGTTGCAAACTTCTTCGATTGTTTTTCTGCTCGGCTGATAATTTTGTTCGTTAAACCACGAGTAAACCGTCGTATCGGAAACGCCTATTTCGGTTGCCAACTTGGATAAAGTCCAACCGTTTTTAATTCTTAAACTGTCTATTCGTTGTTTGACGTCCATTTATCCCGACCCCAAGAAAACAAAGATTTATTTATAAGTTATATATAGTATAAAATATTGATTTGCATTTTGTTTCTTTTGTGCCTTATACAAATATCTTTGTTTTCTTATGGTTATAATACCACTGCTTGAAAAACAGTTCTCCGTGCGGAAACGGAATAAATTTAATAGAATAATTGATATACT